>NZ_JBGCBY010000038.1:0-76768 GCF_041262165.1 Streptacidiphilus sp. MAP12-16 | reverse complement strand
CACGCCCCCACCAGGCAGAACCCGAAGAAATCCAGGCCGTCCTTACAGCCTGGGCAATCGCCGGAACATGACCACCAGGAACTGCGAAACACGAGCGAAGCCTGTGGGTGCCGAGAAACCTGTCACCTACGCTGAGCTGCGACTTCAGGGTCACGATGTGATCACATGAAAGTGTTCGTGAGCCCGTCGGCGCAGGCTTGGGATTCGTGACGTTCCGTCTGGTCTAGCGATTCGGCTGCCTCCTGCTCGGCTGGCTGCGACTGCTGGCACGCTCCTCCGCGGCCAAGGACGTCGAGATCTTGGTGCTCCGACGCCAGCTGGCCGTCCTGGAACGAGGCGGCCCCAAGCCAGCCTTCACCCTCGGGACCGCGCGATACTCGCAGCCCTCCTGCGACTGCTGGCCAAGCGTCACCGTTCGGCGCTGAAGCTGCTGGTCACTCCGCGCACCGTGCTGCGCTGGCACGCGAGGCTGGTCGCGAAGAAGTGGACCTACCCGCCCCGCCGTCCGGGCCGACCGGCCAAGCCCGAGGCCCTGCGCGCCCTGGTGCTGCGCCTGGGCCGCGAGAACGACGGATGGGGGTATCGCCCAGGGCGGCGTCGTTCAGGAGATCTGTCCGTGTTGATACCTGTCCAGGTCTTGGCAGTGGCCAAGACTTCAAGGCCGTTGAGGTATCCGGCAAGCGCGCGACATCACGGCCCGCAAGCGGTATCCGCGGTGGCGTCGTAGTGCTTCGGTCCGTACCCGTGATGAGAGTCCACGAAGAGGGGAACCCCAGCCGACGCACGGCTGGGGTTCCTCGAGGCGGGAGTGTCGGTCAGCAGGTGGAGTGGCCCACGCCGTAGACCGCTCGTCCATGTGCCGGCAGACTGCACCTGATCGCGATCACCGTTGATCGGGCGGGTTAGCGCTGCAGGGTGAGGACTCCCGGTCGCCACGGCAGTTGGTCGTAGGGGCCGCTCGCGGTGGGGGACTTGCCCTGGTAGAGGAACTGCAGGTTGCAGGGGTCGATGGTCATGGTCTGGTCGGGGTTGCTGCGGACCAGATCGCCGTGGCTGATGTCGTTGGTCCAGGTGGCGCCGCTGTTGGCCTTGCCCGCGAAGGGGTTGCTTTCGCTGGCGGCCTGCGGGGTCCAGGAACCGCTCAGGCTGGAGGCCGTGAATGAGCGGAAGTAGCGCTGCTCATTCGCCCCCCGGGCCTCGACGATCATGAGGTACTGGTTCTGGCCCTGGACCTTGTAGACCTGTGGCGCCTCGAACAGGTTCTTCGTCGAGTCGCTCATGACCGTCGTGTACGAGGAGCCGAAGTTACCCGGGAAGTTCCCGATCGGCATGCTCGCCCGGTAGATGTGGCCGTTGTCACCGGCGAAGAACAGGTACATGTTCTGGCCGTCGGCGATCAGGGTCTGGTCGATCGGGGCGGCGCCCGGGATGCTGCCGGTGAACAGCGGCTGCGGCGCGGACCAGCCGTTGGGGTTGGTGGGGTCGCTCGACGTGCGGTAGACGAACGGCCACTGGCCCCACTGGTACGCCAGCACCCAGATGTTCTTGGGCGCGAAGTAGAACAGCGTGGGCGCCACCGCGGACTGGCCCATCCCGGTCTGGCCGGCCGACGCCATGTCCGACCAGTTCGTGAACGGGCTGAACATCATCGAGCCGTACGACGACCCCGACACGCTCGACGCGTAGACCAGGTGCTTGCCGTTGTACACCACGTCGGTGAAGTCCTTCACTGCGCCCCACCCGTTCGCCGGCTGCGCCAACGAACCCGTCGACGACCAGCGGTACGTCGACGGAAGGGCGCACGTGCCGCCCGTCGTCGTCGTCGACGTCGGCGACGGTGTCGGGGTCGGCGACCCGGACGAGCTGAAGTTCCAGTGCTGGTTGGCAGCTCCCCAGGAGTCCCAGATCTGGACGGTGGTGCCGTTGGCGGTCTGGTTGCCGGGGGTCTCCAGGGCTCGGCCGCTGGCGACGTTGGTGAGGGTGTAGGAGCCGTCGCTGTTCTGGGCGGCCTTCCAGTGCTGGTTGGCGCCGCCGTTGGAGTCCCAGACCTGCATCTTCGTGCCGTTGCCCGTCTGGTTGCCCGGCTCGTCCAGGACCCGGCCGCTGGCGATGTTGGTCAGCGTGTAGGAGCCGTCGCTGTTCTTGGTGGCCCGCCACTGCTGGTTGGTGGCGCCGCTGGCGTCCCACACCTGGAGCGGGGTGCCGTTGCCGTTCTGTCCCGCGTACTCGTCGAGAACGCGTCCGGCGGCCACGTCGGAGAGCGTGTAGACGCTGCCGGAGTTGATGCCGCCGCCCGGCGTGCCGCTGCTGGCGCCGGCCAGGGTGGTGAGTACCGCGTTGTAGGCGGGCTTCTTGTTGCCGTTGTTGTCGAACAGCAGCGGGTTTTCGCCGGTGCGCCAGGAGTCGCTGTCGCGGATGCCCCACACTGTGATGCCCGTGCAGCGGGCGACGTTGAGGCAGGCCTGGACGGTGTTGGTGTAGGCGGTGGCGGACGCCTGGGCGATGTCGAGCTCGGTGATCTGGACGTCCACGCCGAGCGCGGCGAAGTCGGACAGGGTGGTCTGGAAGCTGGCGGGGGGGCCGCCGGCGCCGAAGTGGCTCTGGAAGCCGACGCAGTCGATGGGGACGCCGCGGGACTTGAAGTCCTTGACCATGTTGTAGACGCCCTGGGTCTTGGCGTCGGTCCAGTTCTCGATGTTGTAGTCGTTGTAGCAGAGCTTGGCCGAGGAGTCGGTGTTCCGGGCGGTGCGGAAGGCCTCCTCGATGAAGCCGTTGCCCAGCACGTTCTGGAACACGGAGCTGCGGTGCTGGCCGCTGCCGCCGTCGGCGAACGCCTCGTTGACCACGTCCCAGGCGTAGATCTTGCCCTTGTAGTGGGTCATCTCGGTGGTGATGTGGTTGTCCATCACACTGCGCAGGGTGTTGGCGTCGCTGATGGAACTGACCCAGTTGGGCAATTGGGAGTGCCAGACCAGGGTGTGGCCGCGCATCTTCTGGCCGTGCGCGGAGGCGTGGTTGACGATCGAGTCGCCGGGGCCGAAGTTGAACGACCCGCGGGAGGGTTCGGTGGTGTCCCACTTCATCTCGTTCTCCGGGGTGATCGCGTTGAATTCCCGGTCGAGAATGCTGGAGTACGTCGAGTCGCCGAGCCTGCCCGCGGCCACTGCCGTGCCGAAGTAGCGGCCGCTGCCGGCCGCTGCGTCGCCGACCGTGGTCGGCGTGCCGGCGTTCGGCGTGAATGCGGCCTGGGCGACCAGCGGTACGGCAGCACCCGCGGCGGCGAGCACCACGGCGGCGGCGATCAGACGGCGGGTTGCCGGACGGCGGCGATGAGAGCGGTTCTGATCTGGCAACGGCTTGTCCTTCTGGCGCAGTGGGCCTTGGTCTCGGCCCCGGTTACCTGTCAGTGGCCGCCGCGCGCAAAAAGGTTGCCGTGATCGGGGAGGAATATTTTGTCGAGCCGGAGATTGGCGCGGCCCTCATCCCGGCGGGGCCAAGCCGCCCCGGAGCGCGAGGGCACCTGCGGCGGTCCCGGCGTCGGCGCGGCAGGTGTCGTCCTTGGCGTCCCGCCCGCCGGTGGCGTGGTTGTGCTGGCCGGCGAAGACGTGCTGTCCGGGCGGCACCGAGTTGCCCCATTGGTGGGCGTCGTCGTTGATGCGGAGCCAGGTGGCGCCCTTGTCGGTGGAGCGAAAGACTCCGGCGACGCCCTTGACGGTACCGATCAGGTACAGGGCCTGGTAGGAGCTACCCGGTGCAGCCTTGCCGAAGCCGACGGCGGATGCGGACTGCACCGAAGAGAGCGTGGTGAAGCTGCGGCCGCCGTCGGTGGAGTGCAGCAGGCCCTTGCCGCCGCCGGCGATCCACAGGTCACCGGCGACGCCGGGGACGGCGCTGAGCTTGCCGGAGGACAAGTTGGTGGCGCGGGCGGTGAAGGTCGCGCCGCCGTGCGGGCATCGAGATGAGGATTCAGTCCATCGGGTTGAGACCGACGGCGGCCACCCGGACCCGGACTTGGCCGCCTGCGCGTGCGGCTCGGTGACCTCGCGTAGTTCAAGGACCTTGGGTCCACCGAAGGTCTCGTGGACAACGGCTCGGCTCATGGTGAGGGTGCCGCGCTTGACGTGGCACATGTCCCTCGCGAGTTTGTGGCGGGACTCCTGCACGGTGAACTGCCGGCTCATCTGGCGGCGGCAGGTGTCGTCCACGGGTCGACCACCCGCAGCAGGTGCTCGGTCTCCGGGAGGGTCCAGGTGCTGATCGGCTACCCTCTGCTCGGATCACGACTGGATCAGAATGTGGTGGGCGTGTTCCAGTCGGCTCTGCACGCGCGATTCCGGCTGGCGTCCGCCCATCTGGAGGGTGGCAAGGCCGTGCAGGGTTGCCCAGGCGACTTCCGCTCTGGTGTGGTCGGGGCCCGGGAAGACCTCGTGGATCGCCGCGAAGGCGCGCTGTAGCGGTTCAGGGGCGCTCGCGGTCCCGAAGCCCAGGTCCGAGGGCATCGAGAACATGGCTTCGTACAGGTGGGGCCGCGCTACCGCGAACTCGAGGTAGGCGCGCATACGCGCCAGAGGCTCGGCGTCGGCCGCTTCGAGTTCTTCGTGCTGGAGGACATTCGACGCCGGGTCGCCACAATCCAACGCGAGCTCAGCACGACGATGGTGCGCGCCCCCGCCAACCCGGAGGAACAAGCCTGCCTCGACGCCCTGGTGGACGAGATCGTCCAGCGGCTCAGAAGCGCAGCCAACTCCCTGGTGGAACCCGAACCCCAGGACTGACCACCCCGCCCGGTCGGTGCCTGCGCCCTTTCCCCTTCGCACCCCCGTACAGAACACGCCGGGGCGGCTGGGCCCACACCGTGACCAGTCCAGCCGCCCCGGCACCCAGCGCATTTCCCGATGGATGTCAGCAGACATCCCATCCCCTCCCTTGGAAGTCCTATGGACCACAGCACATTCGGCTCAGCGTTGATGAGCTCCGCCCCGACCATCCCGCTCCGGACGCGTTCGTCGTGAGCGACCAGCCGCTACCGCTTGACGATGTGAGTGGCCCACCCACTGCATCGCCTGCGCCGCCTGGCGTCCAGTTGTCCCTGATCGGGCAACCGGTACCGATCCGCCTGCCCGCCGACCTGTGGCAAAAGTGGCTCGCAGACCAGGAGATCGTGCAGCGCTTCGAGGTCAAGCGCTACTCACGCGGACCCCGCCAGTGCTGGCCCTGGCTCGCAGCGGTGAGCGACACAGGGCACGGGAGCTTCCGCGCGGCCAGCCTGCCCGGAGCGTCACGGCGCGGAACGACCGCTCCTGAGCTCTCCGGGACCTGCCTGATTCCTGGAGGACCCAGGCAGGTCCCGGCCCCTCCCGAACGCTGAGCCCCGGAGCACCGACTCGCGCCGTACGGCCGGGACCGGCGATCAACTCCAACTGGACGGAATCGGCCCGACACCGGCCCCGCCGAAGCACGCCGAGCAATCTCACTCCTGGCGAACCAACGCCCATCCGCGTCCCCTCACAGCTCTGGAGGAGCCGGCTCGATTGACCGGGCCTGCCGACGCGCCTTTGAACTGGGTCCACCGGTGCTGGTGCTACCGGCGTTTCGTTGATCTGCGCTGCCCGGCATGAGGCGGGATTCCCATGCCCAGGCGGTGATCTCGCTGCGGTTGCGGGCCCCGAGTTTGTTCTGGATCGCGGCGAGGTGGCCCTTCACGGTGCTGACGGAGATGAAGAGGGCGGCCGCGATCTCCTGGTTGGTGCGGCCCCGGGCGACGGCGCGGACGACGTCGGTCTCCCGGTCGGTGAGCGCGGGGTCGGGCCGGTGGGCTGGGGAGGGTTTGATGGGGGCGAGGTTGCGGAGCAGGCGCCGAGTGATCGACGGGGAGATCAGGGCGTCCCCGGTGCTGGCGGCCCGCACGGCGGCGGTGAAGAGGGTGGGGTCGCCGTCTTTGAGGACGAATCCGAGGGCTCCGGCTTGCAGGGCGCCGTAGACGTAGTCGTCGAGTCCGAAGGTGGTGACGATGACGACCCGGAGCGGGTCGGCGATGCCCGGGCCGGCGAGTGCGCGGGTGACGTCGATGCCGTCGAGGCGGGGCATCCGGATGTCGATGAGGCAGACGTCGGGCCGCAGTTGGCGGGCGAGCGCGACGGCCTCGGCGCCGTCGCGTGCTTCCGCGACGACGGTGATGTCGGGCTCGTCCTCCAGGATGAGGCGCAGGCTGGTGCGGATCATGGCCTGGTCGTCGGCGACCAGCACGCTGATGCTCACGGGCGGTCTCCGGCTTGCAGGGGCAGGGTGGCCCGAACCGACCAGCCGGCGCCGGGCCGCGGACCGGCGTCGAGCGTACCGCCCAGTGCCTCGACGCGCTCGCGCATGCCGACCAGGCCGTAGCCGCCGCGCGTGGAGGCGTGGATCGCGGGGTGCGGCGGAGCATCGTTGCCGATCTCGACGGTGATGTCCGTGCTGTCCTGGGAGATGGTGACGGTGGCCACGCGGGCGCCGCGGGCGTGGCGGGCGATGTTGGTCAGGGATTCCTGGACGACCCGGTACACGGTGGTGGTGACGATGGGTGGCCACGTCGGCGCCGCGGTGGGCAGCCGGAGATCGACGGCCGGTCCGTGCTCTTCGAAGCGGCGGACCAGGTCGATGAGTTGCTCCGGTCCCGCGGTGACAGCAGCGCCGTCCTCCGCGTCGCGGAGCAGGACGACCACCCGTCGCATGGCGTCCATGGCGTCGGTGCCCGAGCGTTCGATGTCCGCCAGGGCGGCGCCGAGGTGGTCGGGCTGCTTGCGGAGCATGATCTGGGCGGCGTGGGTGTGCATCACGATGCCGGCGACATGGTGGGCGACGACATCGTGCAACTCCCGAGCCAGGGCAAGGCGTTCGTCTCGCCGCACCGCCTCGGCGGCGGCCTGGCGGCGATACTCCAGAAAGCGCAGGACGAGCCCCGTGCCGAGGCCGGCCAACCAGCCCTGGACGCCCACGTGGAAGTGGGTGGCGGCGTGCGAAAAGCTCACCAGCCAGCCGAGTCCGGTGACCGCGAGCCCGGCCGCGGCGACCGCGGCCGCTCGCCGGGGCGGCAGTGCCCGGACGGCGGAGCCGGCCAGCACGGTGAGCGCCAGCGACGCGGCGAGACCGGGCTGGCCCGTCAGGTACCCGGTGGCGGCGGCGAGGACGGCGGCAGCCGCGAGGGACAGGCCGACCGCCGCGGCGACCAGCCGGTCGCGCTCCCGGAGCAGCGCCGCGACGCAAACCACTGCACCGGCCGCGCAGTCGAGCAACCAGCCCCGGCCACCCGGGTGGACGGCATGCCGGTAGGCCGTCGCCGCCAGCACCGCCGCGAAGGCCAGCCCGAGCAGCACGTCGATTCGCCTGGCGGCCAGTGCGGCCAGCCGTTCCATCACCCTCACGGTGCTCAGGCTACGGAACCGGCCGCGGCCGCCGTACCGGCCAAAAGGACCGGTCCGGTCCGCCCTTTCAGTACTTTCGGTCGGTACGAGTCCCGGTCGGCGTGAGCAGGCTTGAGGGCATGCAACGAGACCTCGACACACCCTGCGGCGGCGCGGAGCTTGCACAAGCCGGCAGGTGGACGTGAACCGGTCCATCTGGGCCCGCCTCCGATTGGAGCTGCGGGTCATCGGCATCGCCCCGCCGGTGACGGCACTGGCGGCAACGCTGGGCGGCGCGATCCTGGTGATCGTCATGCATGCCACCGGGGCCGGCGCGGAGCACCTCGACCTCGCCGCCGGCGCGGTCCTGGCGGGCTTCGCCCCGCTCGGCACCGCCGTCGCGGCCTCCTCGATCGTGGGGCGTGATACCGGCGCCGAGCTGGTCATGACCACTACGGTCTACCGCCGGGTGCTGTTCCTGCGTGTCGGCCTGGTGGTGGCCCCAGCGGCCCTGGTCACGCTGTTGGACGCCGTCGTGTTCCGCGCCTTGAACGCATGGCCCGTTGGGCAGGGCACGGGCGGTTACCTCCTGGTGTGGGCCCCGCCGATGTTCTGGCTGGTCGCACTGGCGATGCTCATCGCGATCGGCCTGCGCAGCCCGGCCGCCGCAAGCGGCCTGATCGGGGGCCTGTGGCTGGCCCAGTACCTGATGCGGCCCACCATCCTGGACAACACGGTGCTGCGGGCGCAGTACATGTTCATGGGCGTCGACGCCAAGGTCCCGGCGCACGAATGGACCGTCAACCGAATCGCCCTGCCCGCCGTCGGCGTCGCCGCCGTGATCGCGGCCGGCCTGCTACTGGGGCGTCCCGAACGATTTGTGGGGAGCGATACCGCATGACCACCGTCCTTCAGCGAACCGCCCCGCCGACGGCAGCTCGCACCTGGTGGGCGAAGACCGTTGCGGCCGCCCGCTACGAGTACCTGATGCAGGTGCGCCGCCCGGCGGTCTGGCTGGTCGTGATCGGGCTGATCGCGCTGCGCTGCGCATCGCCCTTCCCGCCCGGTTTCACCAGCACCACGGACAACACCTTTCTGGTCGCGGACTGGGCGTTCAACTTCATCATGCTGTGCCCGATCGGTGTCGGCGCCGTCCTCGCCGACCGCGTCCGGCGGGAGGCCCGGCTGGGGCTGAGCGACCTCCTGACCTCGACGCCCACCGGCATCGGCCCGCGCCTGTGGGGCAAGGCCATCGGCGCCGGCGCGGCGACCATCACACCGGTCGTCGTCGCCTGGGTGGGCCTGCTCGGCTACCTGACCGCCCAGCGCGGGGCCGGGGTGATCCCGGTCGGCCTCGCGGCGTTCGCCGCCATCATCCTTCCCGGGCTGGTCTTCGTCGTGGCCTGCTCGGTCACCATCCCGTACCTAACCGGGCCCGTGCTGTACCGGATCGGTCTGTTCGGCTACTGGGTCTGGGGCAACATGGTCGGCCCGCGCTTCGGGATCCCCACCCCCGCCGGCACGCCCTTCGAAGCCATCGGCGAGTACCCGGCCGGTGCCTGGTTCCACGGCACCCTGTTCGACGCCAGGCAGCGGGGAATCACCCCGACCGGCGGCGAGGCCGTCCTCAGCATCGCCTTCCTGCTGCTCATGGCGCTCGCCGCCCTCGTGATTACCCAGCTCGTGCTCACCAGGAGGAGCCCGTCATGACCGCGCCCAACGTGACCATCACCGACCTGACCGTCACCTTCCGGCGCGGCGAGGTCCGCGCCCTCGACGACATCAGCCTGCGCCTGCCCGTCGGCATGGTCGGTCTGCTCGGCCCCAACGGAGCCGGCAAGACCACCTTCATGCGGGTCCTGACCGGGGTGCTGCTGCCGACCTCGGGCACCGTCGCGGTGGACGGCACCGACCTCACCTCGCGCAGCCAGCGCCGAGAGGTCAAGGCCACCACCGGCTACCTCCCCCAGGAGCTCGGCCTGTACCCGGACTTGACGGCCAGCCAGTTCCTCGACTACATGGCGCTGCTCAAGGGCATCACCGACCGGCGCGCCCGCCTGGGCCGGGTCCAGGAGGTCCTCGACCTCGTCTCGCTCGGCGATGTCGCACACCGGAAGCTGAAAACGTACTCGGGCGGCATGAAACGCCGCGTCGGCATCGCCCAGGCCATCCTGAACGACCCCCGACTGCTGATCGTCGACGAACCCACCGTGGGACTGGACCCCGAGGAGCGGCTGCGGTTCCGCAGCCTGCTCGCCAGGCTGGCCGGCGACCGGACGGTGCTGCTCTCCACCCACATCGTCGACGACATCGTGCAGACCTGCCCGAACGTCGTGGTGATCGAACACGGCCGCATCGCCTTCCAGGGCGCCATCGGCGACCTCGCCACCCGCGCCAACGGCATGGTGTGGCACGTCACCCAGCCGGCCACCGCCCCACCGCCCGGCCTGCCCACCGTCACCGTCACCCCCGGCATGACCGGCACCACCTACCGGGTCATCAGCTCCGGCACCCCCACCCCGGACGCGGAGCGCGTCAGCGCCACCGTCGAGGACGGCTACATCGCCCTGATGCACGACACCACCCCGGAGCGGACCCAGCACCCCGGCCCCAGCCTCCGCGCCATCTGACCCCAGCCCCGTCGACACCCAAGGACCAGAAGATGTCTCAGCAGCCACTCACCACCGTCCTGGCCGCCGCCAACACCACCACCGGCTTCCACCCCGGCCTCGCCTACTTCGCGCTTTGGGCCCTCGTCATCGGCGCCATCATCGGTGTTCCCATCTACGTTGTCCGCCAGGTGCGCGACCGCCGCAACCGTCGTTGAACACTGCCTGAGCACACGGCGGTTGGCGCCTCCCGTAACGCTTGGATGGACGGCGATCACACACTCCGCGCTGGGAAGGCACTCCCAGGGGTACATCAGGCGCCCAACGGCCAGTCGATGCTGCTGCCGGTCACCGCCCACGGCTCCGCCTACGACGAGCTCACCACCGAGATGCTCACCCGCGGCCTCCTGCCCCAGATCGAGGTGACCCGATGAGCACCGACCGCACCGCCGCACTGCGCGCCCGCAGCCAGGAGCAGCACAACCTGCCCGCCGGCCGACCGGCCACGGTCCGCCCGACCGCGCGCCCCGCCGACCTGGTGATCACCTCCGACATGATTCCCTCCCCCGTCGAGATCGAGGCCACCGGCCAGCTCACCGCGGACGAGGTCGACGCCCTGGGCACGTGTGAGCGGGCCGTGGAGAACCTGGGCACCGCGACCTGGCTGGCGGGCAAGGCCCTGCAGACCATCCGCGACGGCAAGCTCTACCGCCAGAGCCACCGCACGTTCGAGGACTACATCACCGGGCGCTGGGAGATCAGCGAGCGCACCGCCTACCAGATGATCGAGGAGTGGCCGCTGGCCGAACGCCTGAACCAGGCCCTGGGCAAGCCGGCCACTGCCTCCCACACCCGTGCCCTGTTGCCCGTCGTCGCACGGTTCGGCACCGACGGTCTGGACGCGGCCACAGGCCTCTACGAGGAACTGCGCGACCGCGCGCAGACCGAGGGAGTCAAGGTGACCGCCGCCCTGACCGGCCAGGTCGTCAAGGCCGTCCTCAAGAACGCGTCCAAACAGACCGAGGCCACCGAATTCCGGGCCGCCGCACGACAACTGATGGCAGCAGACTCCCTGCCACCGGTCACCACGAAGAGCCCGACCTCGACCCCGCCGAATCCTGCACTCCCCGACGACGGGAAGCACCCGCCCCTGGGGCAGCCGGATCCGAACCTGCGAAATTTCGCAGGAAACCCAGAGGAGGTAACAGCTCCGGCGGCCATCCCCGTCGCCCTGCCGGACCCCTCGTTCACCCGCGTCATGAGTGCAGACCACCCAGTGGTGGCCGACCCGCCGCAGCCGAGCACCGTGAGTGCGCCCGTACAGAACCTGCGAAATTTCGCAGAAGATCACGGAGCGGCAACAGTCTCGCTCCACACCGCCCCGGACGTGACCTCCGTCGCTCCCCCACCGGCCGCCGCTGTGCCGCCCCGCGCCGTAGACGTTCTGGATGATGTCCTGCAGCGCGTGCAGGACATCCGACGGATCCTTAGCACGGAGGTGACCGCGCCCTCGACACCGCAGGAAGCCGATCAGTTCTGCCGACTCGTGGACGAGATCGTGCAACGGCTCCGCCTCGCCGCCGACGGTGCCCCGCCCTGCCATGCGGCCGACCACCCCAGCCGCCGCAGCCGCTCTTGAGCTCTCCGGGATCTGCCTGGCTCTTCAGGAGCCAGGCAGATCCCGGCCGCTCCCGAGAGGCAGCAGGTCAGTGCCCGGGGCTTCGACGACCCGCAGGCCATGCGCATCTTGTTCGCGTAGCGCAGCCAGCGCGACTCGGAGTGGTGGCCCAGCAGGGCCTGGGCCACGGCCAGGCAGACGAGTTCGGAGTCGCTGAGCAGCGGTGGCCTGCCGATGCATTGGGTTCCTCCGATCTCGTCGTCGATCTTCACGTACAGTGCGGTCAAGAGGGTGTTCAGGTCTGTCGTCACACACGGATCTTGGACACCCTCGCCCCTTTGACGGGCCGAAACTTCGGATCAACTCGTCTAGTGGGACGCCCGCGTCGGGCAGCACCCCACCCCCAGCAGTTCACCGAAGGAAGAGGACACGCACCATGACCGACACACAGCCCTCGCCCCGCACCTGACCACCTACGAGTCGACCACTGCGGCCACGGCGCCAGCGGCGACAGCCCCGACCACAGCTGTCAGTCCCCGAGTACTGTGACGGCGGTGGTCATGGTCCTGGTGTGGTTCACGGTGCGCACATCCCCTTCCAGCCGCACGTGCGCAGGAGCGCCCGGGTCGCCCGCCGACTGCGCGACGGTGAGCACGATCTCGCCGGGTTCGACGCGTCGGCGCAGGTCCCTGCCGGTGAAGCCGGTCAGGTCCGTGTGGACCTCGAACTCCACGACCCGGGTCTCCCCCGCGGCAAGGTCGACGCGGGTGAAGCCGATCAGCTGGCGGACGGGGCGGGTGACCGAGGCGACGGGGTCGGTGAGATAGAGCTGCGGCACCGACGTACCCGACCGGGAGCCGGTGTTGGAGACCGTGGCGCGTACGGTGATCGTCGCCTCGACGGCCACGACCGCTTCCTCCACGTGAGCGTCCTCGATCTCGAATCTCGTGTAGGACAGCCCGTGCCCGAATGGGAACGCGGGTGTTGGGTCGATGTTGCTCACGCCGTCGCTCTTGAGGGCGAGCGGGGGTGCCAGGTACGTGCCCGGCTGGCCTGCCGTGTCGCCCGGGATCTGCACGGGCAGACGCCCGGAGGGGTTGATCCGCCCGGACAGGACGCCGGCGATCGCCGGGCCGCCCTCCTCGCCGGGGAAGAAGGCCTGCAGTGTCGCGTCCGCCCTCCTGGCATGTCGCCCGATCGCGTACGGGCGGCCCGAGAGAACGACGAGGACGGTCCGCCGCGCGGCGTCGAGGACGGCGTCCACCAGGTCCTCCTGTACTCCCGGAAGCGTCAGCGCGCCGACGTCGCAGCCCTCCCCCGAGGTTCCCTCCCCGAACATCCCGGAGCGGTCACCGACGAGCAGGATCGTCAGGTCGGCCGCCGCGGCCGCGGTCACGGCCGCGGCGATGCCGCTGCGGTCGTCCCCGGTGACCGCACAACCTGCCTCGTAGCGCACCGCAACGCCCGGGAACTCCTCCCGGATCGCGTCGAGCACCGTGGGCGCGTGGATCCCCGTGGGGAAGTCGGGGTGGTGGGGCAGCACATGGTTGGGGAAGGAGTAGCAGCCGAACAGGCAGCGAACGTCGTCCGCCACCGGACCGATCACGGCGATGGAGCCCGGCTGGGCGAGCGGCAGGACAGCCGACCGGTTGTCGAGCAGCACCACGGATTCCTCGGCCAGGCTGCGGGCGATGCCGCGGTTGCGGGGCGAGTCGAAGTCCGCGGGCGCGGTGTAGCGGCCGGGGTGCCAGTCGGGGTCCAGCAGGCCGAGTTCGGCCTTCTGCGTCAGTACCCGCAGCACCGAACGATCGAGCAGGTCGGCTGAGACACCGCCGTCCCGCAGCAGGGCCCGCAGCGGTTCTCCGTATCCGTGGGTGTGGGGCAGTTCGACATCGAGGCCGGCCTGCAGGGCGGAGCCTGCCGCGTCGGCGATGTCGGCCGCCACGTGGTGCATGGAGGCGAGGAACGCGATGGCCCAGTAGTCGGAGACCACGGTTCCCTCGAAGCCCCAGCACTCACGCAGCAGGGTGGTGAGGAGGGTCTCGTCCGCGGCGCAGGGCACTCCGTCGATGTCGTTGTAGGCGTTCATCACCGAGCGGACGCGGCCTGTGACCACGGCCTTCTCGAACGGCGGAAGGATCACGTCGGCGAGTTCGCGTGGGCCGAGGGCGGCGGGGGCGTGGTTGCGGGCGGCACGGGAGGTGGAGTAGCCCGCGAAGTGCTTCAGCGTGCCTATGACGCCGGAAGACTGAATGCCCTGCACATAGGCCAGCCCGAGCTCCGAGACGAGGTAGGGGTCCTCGCCGAGGGTCTCCTCCACCCGGCCCCAGCGGTAGTCGCGTACGACGTCCAGTACGGGGGCCAGGCCCTGGTGGACGCCGACGGCCGCCATGTCCGAGCCGATGGACGCGGCCATCTGGTGTACGAGCTCGGGGTTCCAGGTGGCCGCCCAGGCAAGGGGGGTCGGGTAGACCGTGGCCTGCCAGGTGAAGAAGCCGGTCAGGCACTCCTCGTGGGCGATGGCTGGGATGCCGAACCTGTTCGCCGCCACGACCTGTTCCTGCAGCGTCGCGAGCCGTCTGCGCCCGGCTTCCGGGTCGACCGGTGCCGTGCCGAACACCCGGGTCAGCTGGCCCAGACCGCCGACGATGGCTTCGTCGAAGCTGTCGGCGCCTCGGAAGGTGTCCTGCATGGGCGCCACGTCGCCGGAGTCGTCGTGGCCGGGCCAGGTGCTGCCGAGCTGCGCGATCTTCTCGGCTACGGTCATGGCGTCGAGCAGGGCGCGGGCGCGGACGGACGGCGGCAGGGCGGGGTCGTTCCACAGCCCGGTCGTCGGGCGCTCATCGCTGATCGTCAAGGGTTTTCCAATTCGGTCGGGGCAGCGCGAAGGCGCGGTCGGAGCAAGGGAGAAGTCGGGCGGTCGGTGTGCGGGCAGGCCTGAGCGGCAGCCCGCAACGGCAGGCTGTGGCAGAGTCGGGTCGGGGGCCGTCCCGTCCGGTCGGATGGCCGGGAGGGCGCTCCGTCACTTGCCGCCGGCGCCCATCAGGCCGGCGACGAGGGCTCGTCGGGCGAAGAGGTAGACGACGAGGATGGGGAGTGTGGACATCAGTACCGCTGTCAGCAGGGCCGGGACGTTCGAGCCGTACTCGGACACGAAGTTGTACAGGCCCAGCGTCACGACCTTGTCGCCGTTGGACTGGGTCATGATCAGCGGGAACAGGAAGCCGTTCCACGCCTGCAGGGCTGTGAAGACGCAGGTGGTCGCGATGGCGGAACGCGACATCGGAAGGACCAGTGTCAGCAGCGTCCGGGCCGGGTTGGCGCCGTCGAGGGCCATCGCCTCGTAGAGCTCGGTGGAGATGTCCCGCATGCCGCCGCTGAGGACGAGCACGCTCACCGGCAGCGCGAACGCTGCGGTAGGCAGGATGATGCCCCACAGGGTGTCGTAGAAGCCGAGGTCGTTGATAATCAGGAAGAGCGGGATGATGACGGCCTGGGAGGGGATCGCCAGTCCCAGGAGGAACAGCCGGAACACGCCCTTCGTGATCCATCCCCGGCCCCGGACCACCGCGTAGCTGATCGGAACGGCGAGTGCCAGCACGATGGCGACGGTGGCCCCCGCGACGACAACGGTGTTCCAGATGTCCTGCAGGAACCCGCTGTCGACGACGGTCTTGAAGTTGTCCAGCGTCAGGGCGGACGGGAGCGCCAACGGCCCCTTGTCGGTGTACTTGGACTGCGGCTGCAGCGCGGTGTTGACCAGCGCGTACAACGGCACCCCGATGATCAGGAGCCAGATGAACGCTGCAACACCGGCTACGTAGTTGGGGCGTGTCCTCACAGCCCCTCCAGGGTGCTGGTCATCTTGTCGTACCCGCTGAGCTTCGTGAGCAGGATCGAAGCCGCTGTGGCGAGCAGGAGCAGGAAGCTCGCAATCGTGCTGGCGTATCCGTAGTCGTAGGTTCGGAACGCCGTCTGGTACATGGAGAACGGGAGGATGGACGTGTCCGTGCCGGGCCCGCCGTTGGTCAGCAGCAGCACGATGTCGAAGGCAGTGAGGCCCCCCACGACCATGAACGTGGTCGAGGTGATGATCGTGTTACGCAGTTGCGGCAGCGTGATGTGCATGAACTGCCGGACTCTCCCCGCGCCGTCGATCGCGGCCGCCTGGTAGAGCGTCTCCGGGATCGCGCGGGCGGCGCCCTGGTAGAGCAGGCTGTGGAAGGGGATGAACTGCCAACTGGTGACCAGGACCAGGCAGGTGATCGCGCCCTGCTGGGTACCGAGCGGGTCGGCGGCGCCGAAGAGCCAGCTGAACTTCGAGGGGATGCCGAAGTTCGGGTCGAGCAGTTGGCGCCACATGACGGCGGTGGCCGCGGTGGACAGCAGCAACGGCAGGAAGAAGATCGCGGACAGGACGGCCCGGTTGCGCTGGCGGCCGGCCGACCACACGCCCAGCAGAATGCTGATCGGAGCCTGCACCACGATGTTCCCGAGCAGCAGGACTCCCGTGACCAGGGTGGACTGCCAGACCTGGTGGTCGCCGAGGAAGCGCGACCAGTTGTCCAGTCCGGCGAACTGCGGTGCGCTGAGGCCGTCCCAGTGGGTGAGGGAGAGATAGAGCGCTCCTCCCATCGGGACGACGGCGAAGAGAAGAAAGAACACCAGCCCGGGGGCCGCCCAGGCCACACCGGGCCTGGGCAGGGTCGGAGCGGCACTCCGGGCGTGGGCCCGGGGTGCCCTCACGGGCCGCGAAGTCGTTGCGGAAGTCACGTGCGCTTTCCTCACTAGTGCTTCAGCGCCACGACGGCGCTGACGAACTGCGCGGGCGAGCTCTGCCCGTTGAACAGCTTCTGGATCTCGGTGAGCAGCGGGGTGCCCAGGGTGAGGCCGAGCGCCTGGTCCCAGGACTGGGTGAAGGCGGGGGCGTTGCGCACCAGGTCGTACTGGAACATGGCGTAGGAGGGGTCGGGCGCCTTGGCGAGCAGGCTCGCGGCGTTCGAGGTGACCGGCACCTCGCCCTTCTCGACCAGTCCCTGGACGTAGCTGTCGCTGTAGGTGGTCTTCAGGAACGCCGCCGCCGTGTCCTTGGCAGCCGTGGTCGTCACGGAGAGGTAGTTGGTGGGGTTGCCGACGACGTCGTTCGGGTCGCCCTTGCCGCCGTCCACGCTCGGGAACGCGACGTAGCCCAGGTCGTTCTTGGCGAAGTTGGGGTCGTCGGTCTGCTGGGTGGCGTACTCCCACGAGCCCATCAGGACCATGGCCGCCTTGCCCTTGGCCAGCAGGGTGGAGGTACCGCCCGAGCCGTAGTTGACCGAGCCGAAGCTCGTGCCGAAGGCTCCGCTATCCACCAGGTCCTTGATCATCTGGGCGGACTTGAGTACGGCCGGGTCCTTCCACTGCGACCAGTCGCCCGCCTGGATCTTCTGGAAGAGGCCGGGGCCGCCGAGGCGGTCGACGAGGTACTCGACCCACATCAGCTCCGTCCAGGCGGAAGTGCCGCTGCCGGCGAGGGCGAAGGGCGTGATGCCCTTGCTCTTGAACGTCTGCACCAGGCTCGTCAGATCGGCGTAGGTCTTGGGCGGCTGGACGCCTGCGGCGGTGAAGACCTTCTTGTTGTAGAAGAGGAACACCGGCTGGGTGCCGCGGATCGGGAGGCCCACCAACTTGCCGTCGACCGTGCCCGCGGCCAGGGCGGAGGGCAGGAAGTGCGACTTCAGAGCCGGGTCGAGCGTGACCAGCTTCCCGGCCTTGACGTAGTCGTTGAGGCTTCCGCCGCCCCAGTTGAAGAACATCCCGGGCATCCCGGAGGAGCCCATCGCGATGCGCAGCTTGTCCTTGTACCCGTCCGTGGTGATCACGGACATGCTGACCTTGCCCTGGCCTCCGGAGTTGAAGGAGTCCACCGCCGCCTGCTGCACCGAGTTGGTCGGATCCTGCAGCGTCCAGAAGCTCACATTGCCCGTGGACGTGGACGCGGTGCCGGAGCTGTTGGAGCTCCCACAGGCGGCCATGGTGACGCTCAGCGCGGTTACCGCCGTGACGGCGAGAAGCCCCCGCCGGGAAACTCTGTTCATCGTTGAACACCTTTTCGAGTCAGCGTGATCCTGTGTGCGCCTCAGTGGCAGGCCGTCCCGGGCCTGGTCGCGCTCAGGGATTCAGGTGGATGGCCGGGCCCGTCAGGTTGCGTTCGCGCAAGGTTTGCGCGCCGTTGCCCCTGTGGTCGAGCTGGCATCGGTCACGCTAAGGGCCGTAATTCGGCTGCGGCAAGAGCCTGGGGGCGGTCAGTCACGAAACACTTTCGAAATCTGGGGACGCACAGAACCGGGTCAAACTCGTCCGTCTGTCTCGGGCGGAGCTGTCGACAGGCGCACCACGAGTTCCGTCGCCAACTCCTTGCGAGCCGTCGCGGGTGACCTGCCGTCAGCCAGGTTCAGCAGGACCCGAGTGGCCTCCTGGCCGAGCGCCCCGAACGGCTGCCGCACGGCCGTCAGCGGCGGTGAGGCCATGGCGGCCACCAGAGTGTCGTCGAAGGAGACGACCGACAATTGGCGGGGCACGGAGATACGGAGCCGCCGTGCCGCCTCCAGGACGCCAAGGGCCTGGACGTCGCTCGCGGCGAACAGCGCCGTCGGCCTGCCGGGCTGGTCAAGGAGGATGCAGGCTGCCCGCAGGGCCTCGGCGTAGTCGAAGTCCGTCGACCGGACGAGCGCGGGCTCGAACGCGATCCCGGCCTCCGCCAGGACAGCCCGGTAGCCGTGCAGGCGCGCGGACCCGGCCAGCGAACTGGAACGGCCAGCCAGCATGCCGATGCGGCGGTGCCCCAGATCGATCAGGTGCTGCACGGCGGTCGTCGCGCCGTGCCAGTTCGCCACCCCGACGCTCGGGATGCCCGCCGACGGCGCGTTCAGCGGATCGACGAGGACCACCGGCAACCGCTGCTCCAGAATCCGGCGCTGCTCCGGCTCGGCGAGGGTGGAGATCACGATGACGACCCCCGCGGCGCCCAGCGCCACGGACTCCTCCAGCCAGTGGGCGATCGAGCGCCGGCCCGTCGTGCCGACGGTCGTGAGGACGTCCTTCTCGGCCGCCGAATCGACAATGCCGCGGACTACTTCCAGGGTGTACGGGCCGGCCAGGTCCCGGAACACGGCGAGGATCTGCCTTGGCCGCCGCGCGCCGCTCTCCCAGGGACGGACGTAGCCCCGCTCCGCGAGCAGCGCCTCGACCCGGGCCCTCGTCCGCTCGGACACATCACGTCGCCGGTGGACGACCTTCGACACGGTCCCCACCGAGATGCCCACCTCGTTGGCTATCGAGGTGATCAGCCCGTACTGGGCGTTGCGGTTCGACCGAACTGGGCCCGTCACCTGCGCGTGAACCTCCATGTCGCCTCCTACTGACCGTGCGCGGAGCGAACGTACACGCCCGGTCGGCCGCCGCACCCCGGGCAGAGCACCGAAACACCCGAAGACCTGCGGAAAACCAGGGCAGCCCGCAGATTTCGAAAGTCTTTCGGGGCCCGGGCGGACAACTCTTGTAGGCTCCCCCGCAGCCTGTTCGAGCCGCTCAGGCGCTCACCTTTGGGAGGCCGGGAATGCCGGTGCACAGCATCCACGACGAACAACCCGCCGACCGCTGGGAGGACGCCTTCCTCTCCGGCAACGGCGAGTACGGGATCATGGTGTTCGGGCATCCGCACCGGGAACGAATCGTTCACAACCATCACCGCTACGTGCTCCCCAACGGATCCCTCGGGATGCAGCCGCCGGCCGTCGCCGACCGTCTCGAGCATGTGCGCGACCTGATCCTCGCCGGAGAGCGGGAGACGGCGCAGCGCGAGTTCTCCGACGGCAGGGCGCTGGCCTGGACGCAGCCGTTCCACCCCGGGCACGTGCTCCACCTGGACGCTGTGTCCGAGGAAGGCCCGGTGCAGCGCTACCGCCGGGTCACCGACTTCCCCACCGGTGAGGTGCGGGTCAGCTGGTCCGACGGAGAGCGGGAATGGGCGCGGCGGGCGTTCGTGTCGCGCACCGACGCCGTCGCGGTCGTCGAGATCTCGGGTCCGCGGCTCGACCTGGCGCTACGGCTCTCCGGGGAACTGCCGGGCCGCCCCTCCGATGTCAGCTACGTGACGTCCGCACGCGCCGCCGGGGGCGGTGAGGCGACACTGGCCGTCGTTGGGACGTATCCCCCCGGACCCGGCGCGGCCGGGTCCGTCGGCGTGACCCGCGTCGTCGTCACCGGCGGCCGGCTCACAGCAGAAGGGGACGTGGTCCGCGTACGCGGGGCCACAAGAGTCACCCTGCTGACCCGAATGGACCGGGGGAAGCCCCTTCCCGATGTCGACGCACTCCGTCTCGACCTGGCGCAGTTGCCCGTCGACTACGACGGGCTGCTCACCCGGCACGCAGCGGTCCACGGCGAGCTCTACCAGCGGGCGGCGCTCGACCTGGGCGTCCCCGGGAGCGACCGGGACCTGCCCGTGCGCGAGCTGATCGCCCGGGCCGACGACAAGGTGCTGGACGGCGCGCTGGTCGAGGCGCTGTTCCACGCCGGCCGCTACTTGCTGCTCAGCTCCAGCGGGGTGCTTCCGCCACGGCTGACCGGGCTGTGGCTGGGGGAATGGGGAGCCGCCTGGTCCGGCGACTACACCACGGACGCCAACGTCAACCTGCAGATGGCGGCGGCGGTCCTCACCGGCATGCCCGAACTCATCGAGCCGTACGCCGCATTGGTCGGCGCGCAGATCGACGACTGGCGCACCAACGCCCGCACGATCTACGGCGCCCGCGGGGTGCTCGCGCCCAGTCGGACCGACGGTGAGCACGGCCTGCTGTTCCATCTCGACGACGAGTGGCCCTGGACCATGTGGCTGGCGGGCGCGGACTGGCTGCTGTTCCCGTTGGTGGAGTACTGGCGAGCGACCGGGGACGACGGCTTCCTGGCCCGCACCCTCGCCCCCTGGCTCGTCGAAGCCGCGGTCTTCTTCGAGGACTTCCTCACGCGTGAGGACGCCGAGGGGCACGTCGTCGTGGTCCCCTCCTACTCCCCCGAGGTCGGCCCGCGGGGCGAGCAGGGCGCCTGCGGCGTGAACGCCACCATGGACGTGGCGGCCGCCCGGCACGCGCTCACCACCGCCGCCGAGGTCTGCGCGCACCTCGGCATCGAGCAGACCGCAGCCGACCGCTGGCGTGCCCTCGCCGAGCGGCTGCCGCCCTACCGCGTGGACGCTGACGGCGCCCTCGCCGAGTGGGCGTGGCCGGGTCTGGAGACCGCCGACGACCACCGGCACATCAGCCATCTCTATCCGGTGTGGCCCCTGCACGACATCACCCCGGAGGAGACCCCCGGTCTTGCCGCCGCCGCCCGTGCTGCGCTGTTGCGGCGCGGCGACGAGAACATGTCCGCGCACGGCAGCCTTCACCGCGCCCTGGTGGCCGCGCGGCTGAAGGACGCCGAGACGGCCAAGGCCAACGTCCTCAAGATCCTGGGGCGCAACATGGTCTACCCGTCCCTCATGACCTCCCACAACCCTGATCTGGAGATCTACAACGCGGACGCGGCCCACTGTCTGCCCGCCGTCTTCGTGGAGATGCTGGTGGACTCCCGGCCAGGGGTCGTGGAACTGCTGCCGGCGCTGCCCCCGGACTGGCGGAGCGGCAGCCTGCACGGCATCAGCACGCGCGCCGGGGTGGGCGTCGACGAGTTGAGCTGGGACGTCGAGCGCGGTGTCGCGCGGGTCGTCCTCACCTCCACGCGCGAGCGGGAGATCGACGTCCTGTGCCGGCGACTCAGCGAGCGACGGCACACCGTGCGGCTTCGGCCGGGTGTCCCCGTCATGATGACCGTCTCGCTCGCCTGAGCGGTCAGATCGCCGGCTCGGCCCTGACGCTGCGGGGCGCCGACGTCGAGGTGCGCAGCACGAGCTGCGTCGCCAGCTCGATCCGCGGAGAGGCGGGAGGCCGTCCCTCGGCCAGGTCGACGAGAACCCGGGTGGCCTCGCGGCCCAGCTCCCCGAAGGGCTGGCGCACCGCGCTCAGCGGGGGGCAGGCCATCGCCGCCACAAGCGTGTCGTCGAAGGACATGACCGCGAGATCCCCCGGAACACTGAGCCCGTGCTGACGGGCAGCCTCCAGAACGCCGAGCGCCTGCACATCGCTGGCCGCGAAAACGGCCGTGGGCGGGTCATCGGAGCGCAGGATCTGCAGACAGGCCAGCAACCCCTCATGGAAGTCGAAATCGGTCGAACGCACGATCGCCGGGTCGTAGGCGATCCCCGCCTCTTCGAGCGCGGCCCGGTAGCCGTGCAACCGCGCCCCCCCGGCCAACGAGTGCGAACGGCCGGCGACCATGCCGATCCGGGTGTGCCCGAGCCCCAGCAGGTGCTGCACCGCATCCATGGCCCCGCTCCAGTTCGTCACCCCGATGCTCGGAATCTCCTGAGTCGGCGCGCTGAGCGGGTCGACCAACACGACCGGCAGCCCCTGCTCGACGATACGGCGCTGGTTCTCCTCGGCCAGCATCGAGATCACGATAATCAACCCGGCCGCGCCGAGCGCCTCGCACTCCTCCAGCCACTGGGAGATCGAGCGCTGGCTGGTCGTCCCGGTCACAACGTCGATGCCGAGCTCGTCCGCCGCGTCCACGATCCCGCGGACGACCTCCAACGTGTACGGGCCGGAGAGATCCCGGAACACCGCGACGATCTGCCGCGGCACCGAGGGATCCGGCTCCCCCGGGCGGATGTACCCGTACCGCACCAACAGCTCCTCGACCCGGGCGCGCGTCGCGGCGCCGACGTCAGGACGCCGATGCACCACCTTTGACACGGTGCTGAGCGACACCCCCGCCACACTGGCGATAGCGGTCAGCAAACCGTACTGCGGCTCCTGATGCGTCCTGCCCTGCCCTGCCATCTGTGCGCCTCGCCTTGAGTTGTCACCCCGTGCCCGCCCCGCCCGCCGACACGGACGCGCTGGTCCGCACCCACTTCCGCACCTCGAAACCGCGCCGCAAGCTAACGGGACAGAACGCCCGGTGGCAAGACCACTGGGCAGCCCGGCCGACCTCGGCCGGCTTCTTCGGGAGCGCCGCCGGGACCCGCAGGCCGGTGCCCACCCGAAGCTACCGCGAACCCTCGGTCGACCGTCGTCTCACCCTCGAAACACTTTCGCAATAGTGACGACCGCCATGGTTGCACCCCGTCGGATTCCCCCCTAGCTTTCATCCCACTGCGAGCCCGCAACACATTCGGGCGTCGAACCGCAAACAAGCGTTCCCGTCATCTGGCTTCCACCAGCCATGGCGTCGACGGGGCGCTCTACAGGGTTCCGGGGAAGGTAAGCGCACCTCAATTGTGGTGCCGCCTTGTTCCGATCCTTGTTATCCCTTCAGGAGGAACAGTGATAGGCAAGCGAATGGGTCTTCGTAGAGCTGCGGGCGCCATCCTGGCCGCAGCCGTGGCGCTGTGGACGCTGGCGATGCCCGCACAGGCGTCCACGCCGACCCCCGCTACGCTCTACCAACTTCCGAGCACCGCCTCCTGCACGAAGTCGGTCAACAACTGCGCCCTCTACCCGAAGGCGGCCGCTCTGCCGAGTGGACGCCTGGTCGCGGCATTCGAGAAGTCGACGGTGGCCGCCTCGGGCTCGGCCGACGGGCAGACCATCCCTATGTACAAGAGCGACGACAACGGCACGACCTGGCAGTACCTGACCGATGTCAAGGCACCGGCGTACGCTTCGTCGAACTCCGCCTACTCGAAGTACGTCAGCAACTGGACCAATCCGTATCTGTACGTTCTGCCGCAGGCAGTCGGCAATCTCGCCTCCGGCACACTGATGATGGCTACCGTCACATCGGGCGACGACTACAACTACCTCGACCAGAAGGCCGCCAACTCCAGCTACACGCCCACGCACGACGGCGACCGCAGCAACACGGCGATTGCGCTCTACGCGAGCACCGACTCCGGTGCGACGTGGAATATCGTGAACATCATCACGACAGGCACGTGGTCGAACGGGCTGAGTTACCCGGCCACCGAGAACACGTACCACCAGAACGACCCCGTATGGGAACCGTACCTGATGGTCTACAACAACCAACTCGTGGCCTATTACTCCGACGAGAACGACTACACCGGATATGACTCGACGACGGGCATTCCGACTCTCGATCCGAACAATGCCACGACGCCGGACGCCGGCACCCAGATCCTCGCGCATCGGACCTGGGACGGCGTCGGCTCGTCATGGAGCAGCCCGATCGTCGATGTCTCCGGAACGACTGTCACCAATTCGTCCGGATACAGCGAGATCGGCGGCGGTCGCCCCGGCATGACCAACGTCGTCCAGACCAGTGACGGCAAGTGGATGATGACCTTCGAGTACTGGGGCGGCGGCGACAACGTCCGCTACAAGATCGCCAGCGATCCGCTGCACTTCTTCTCGGTGGGCGGCACCGCGGGCACCGGCATCACCTCACTTTCGGTGACATCGGGCTCCAGCGCCTTGTCCCGTGGCGGCAGCCCGGTACTCCTGCGCCTGCCGAACGGGCGGATCGTCTTCAACGCCGCAGGCAGCGGGGACGTCTGGACGAATGCCAGCGGGAGCAGCACCGGTGCCTGGACGCAGCAGCACACGACGATGTCGTCCGCCTACAGCCGCAGCCTCACCTACATCCCCGGTACCGGCCGAGTCGAGATCGTCGGCGGAACAACCACGATCTCCTATGCGGACATCGACTTCGGAAACTCCACGCGCGCGTACTACAAGCTGGTCAACGTCAACAGCGGTAAAGACCTCGGCGTGTGGGGAGCGGACCTCCTCGACGGACAGAACGTCGTGCAGTGGACCGACAACGGGTCGGCCGACCAGTTGTGGCACCTCACGGATCTCGGCAACGGATACGACACACTGCTCGACAAGAACAGCGGCAGGGCCCTCGGTGTCTGGCAGGCCAGCACGGCAAGCGGCGCGAACGCCGTGCAGTGGGTCCAGAACGGCGGCACCGACCAGCAGTGGCAGGTGGTCGCCGTCGGCTCCAACTACAAGCTGGTGGACCGCAATTCCGGTCTGGCCCTCGGCGTCTCCGGAGCGTCGACCAGCGACGGCGCGCAGATCGTCCAGCAGACGTACACCGGCGCCTCCTCCCAGCTGTGGACCCTGGTGCAGGTTTCGTCCTAACCGAGGGAAGGTTCACCTCGCCGTCCTCGCGACAGCGATGCCGGACCCCTGCCGACCCGGGCGAAAGCTCGGGCCGGCAGTACCTGGGTACTACCGCCGGGGTCCACGTTCGCACCCCAGGTATCGGAGCAGGGCAACAGGCAGCTCCCTCGCCCGCGGCCTGAGCGTTCTGACCGCCTTCGCCCAGAGCCGCTCCGCCCTGAAGAGCGCCGATGTCGCCCGCATCACCGGCTTGCCGCGGGCCACCGCACTGCGGGCACTGATCACCCTCGACCACCTCGGCTACGTCACGAACCGAGCAGGGCTCTACCACCCCAACGCGGCGATCCTGTCGCTCGGCTACGCCCCATTGTCCCGCCTGTCACTGGCTCAGCTGACCCAGCTCCATCTCACGGCGCTATCGAGTCGACTCTCCGGATCGGCGTCCATGACCGTGCTCTCTGGCACCGACATCCTCTACGTCGCACGCGCCGCCGCCACGCGACTGATGACCGTCGACATCGCAGTGGGCGCTCAGCTCCCTGCGTACGCCACCGCCATGGGGCGCGTTCTGCTCGCCGGCCTGCCCGAGGCCGAACGCGTCGCACTCCTCGCCGCCTCGAACCGCGCGCCGCTGACCCCGCACACGGTGACGGACATCGACGAACTGCTCCGACTACTCCAACGGACCGCCGCCGACGGCTACGCCCTCGTCGACGATGAACTCGAAGTCGGGCTGCGCTCGATAGCCGTCCCCGTCCATACCCAGGACGGCCGAGTACACGCCGCGATCAACATCGCCATGCACCCCAGCCGACACACCGTCACCGACTGCATCGGGCAAGCCCTCCCCGCGCTGCGCAGCGCCACTCAGGCCATCGAACACGACCTCGCCGCCGTCGGCCGACTCGGCCTTATGCCCCTGACGTGACGCTGCGGCGTTCAGCGGCCCGCCACGTCAAGGGTTGGCGGGTGGGCCGCAATCCTGCGGTCCTCATGAACCGGCCGGGCCGGCAGCAGTGACAGCACCCCGGCCGCCCGGCACTCACCGGTTCAGCCGAGGCCGATCTGCGCGTAGAAGGTCTGGTTGTCCCAGAACAGGAACTCCTCGTCCATCGTTCCCTGACGGTTCCAGATACCGACCGTGGCCATGTTGATGGCGTACTTCTTGCCGGTCGGCTGAATGAAGCCGCCCTTCCCGTCCGGCATGGGGCGGGTGAAGGTGCCCTGCATCACGCCGGTGACCGCGGTCAGCTGGTCCTTGGCCACGCGGAGCGGGTGGGACAGGATCCGGGTGTCCGGTGCCCACACGAACAAGGCAGCAAGGTCCTTGATGTGCTGCTCGATACCGTCGGTGTAGTGCCCGTCGGGCCAGTGCACACGGATGTTCTGCGCGTGGCTCTCGCCCAGGCGCGCCCAGTCGGCGTGTGTGAAGACCTGGAAGTCCAGCTCGTCGAAGGTCTGCAGGTGCTTGCGCTCGGCGTGGGTCAGGTTGTGCGGGTAGGGCGGGTTCGGTACCGGCGTGGTGGCCGGGTCCGGGAGCAGGCCAGGGTATTGCTGGGCCGCTTCGGCCAGGCTGCCTCCGCTCGTGACGGCGGTGATGGCCAGCGCGCCGAACGCGGCGGCGGTTCCGCCCTTGAGCATGGAACGACGGTCCATGGTGGGTCCTCGATTCTCTTGGTGAGCGCCCAGGCGAGCGCTCATGGTGAAGCTGTCCTGGTGAAGGCAGGCCGTGACGGCCGGTCAGGAGGTCGCTGGGTGTGGGAATCCGCAGCGATCTGTCATGCGACCGCCGGGGTGAACTGCCCCGCGGCCCAGGCGTGGCTGGTGCTCACGATGGCGGTGACGATGTCGAGTTCGGGCTCGTCACGAGGTCCGTAGACGAGCACCATGCCCGGAGTGAGCCTGATCCCGGCGAGCGGTTGGGCCACGGCCCAGCCGTGCCGGATCGCGTCGGCGGCCAGGCTGACCGGCAGCGCGATGTGCAGCGAACCGTCGTGTCCGGGGTGCAGATGGGCGAACTCTCTGGCCCTTGGCACGAGGAAGGCATCCTCGGGCCCGGTGGAGTACGTTCCGGTGAGCATGAAGCCTCGTGCGCCGGGCACGGAGATCGCCGACTGGGCGGTGTCGACGTCGGCAAACGCGCGCAGCCGGGCGAACAGCTTCTCCTGCAGTTCCAGCGGTGCGTTGTCGGTGGTCTGCTGCTGGGGGATCGACGCGCTGACCCGCGGCCTCGGCCCGACGCGGTCCGGAAGTCCCGTAGGAAGGGTCGGCCAGTACGCCGGTCCCCTGCTGGGAGATCCGTGACGGGCGAGGTAGTCGGCCCGCTCGCCGAGCCAGGCGGCGAGGCCGGCCAGCGCGTCGGTGGCGATGCCGTGCCCCACGGGGTCCCGCCGGGCGATCGTCGGAGCGCCGGACTCCTGGGTCAGGTAGTGCCAGGTGCGGTCGAGCAGTTCGCGCGGGATGACGTTGTCGTGCTCTCCCTGCGCGACAAATACCGGCACCCCGGCCAGGCGGGCGGCAGTGGTGGGCACTCCTGCCTCGAAGGGCAACGTGCCGTACAGGATGGCCGCTGCGGCGAACCGTTCCGGGTTGTCCAGCACCAGCCCGCCCGCGAACGCCGCGCCACCGCTGAAGCCGACGAGCAGCACCGGGCGGTCGTGCGGGGCGATCTCGTCGAGCCAGGCGTTGAACCAGTCCATGGTCGCTCGCAGGGACTGCGGGACCGGGCGGCCGATACCGCGGTTGGCGAACCAGGCGAACCCCGGTCCTTCGGCGATGGGCGCGCGCACCGCGGCATACGAGAACTCGGAGGGCAGCGCGTCGGCGAGCGCGATGATCTCGGTCTCGCGTGAGCCCCGGCCGTGCAGCAGCACGACCAGCGGCGCCACCGCGTCGCCTCGGGTCACCGCGATCGGCGGCCCGAACGGAGGGTTCGGTACTACGGAGTCAGTTGCCATGATCGACTCTCCTCAGCCGGTCAGGCCGAGCAGCGCCCAGCCGGACTGCCAGGACCAGCCCTGGCTCGCGTTCAGTGGGATGTTCACGAAGGCCATCTCCTCCAGGGCCGGCGCCAACTCGTCGATGATCGCGACATGCATGACCGCCCCCAATTCATTGACTGGTCAACCATTGACACTTTAACCATTATTTGTTGACTATGCAATGTCTTCCTCCACAACTTCCTGCGAGTAGGATTGCTGTCATGTCTTCCGCCGCGGCTGCCATCGACGACCCCCTGATCACCACGTTCGGCCGCCTGGCCGAGGCATACAGCCGCATGGAGCAGTGGCTCGGATCCGCCCTGGAGTCCGAGACCGGACTGCCGCATGTCTGGTTCGAGGTGCTCATCCGATTGGGCCGCTCGGAGGGGGAACAGCTGATGATGAGCTCCCTGGCCGACCAGATCGCGCTCACTACCAGCGGCGTGACCCGGCTGGTGGACCGCATGCAGGCAGCCGGCTACGTCGAGCGCCGCCCGTGCCCCACCGACCGGCGCGTCTCCTACGCGGGCATCACCGCCGCCGGACACGACATACTCGAGCGAGCAGCCACCGTGCACGCACGCAACCTGCGGACGGCCTTCGACGGCTTCAACTCACAGGACCTGGCCACACTGGACGCCGCACTGGACCGCGTCAGGGAGGCAGCCTCCGGACTGCCCCGGCAATCATGACGATGGTGCGTCACCCCGCCGACGACCTCAGTCCTCGCAGCGGCGTCGGTGTTCTCCCTCAGGGTGGAACTTCGGGTGGGTGTCAGATTCGGGGACGGACGCGCAGGCCGTGCATGCCGCCGTCGACGGCCAAATCGGTGCCGGTGGTGGCACCCGCCAGCGGGCTCGCCAGGTAGGCGATGGCTACGGCGACCTCGTCGGCGGTCACGAGCCGGCCCATGGGCTGGCGGGCGTTGAGGGCGGCGCGCTCGGACCGCGTGACCGGCACCACCACCGCCACCCTCACCGGACACACCGCCTCCGTGCGCTCGGTGGCGATCTCCCCCGACGGCACCTGGCTCGCCACCGCCAGCGGCGACCGCGAGGTGCGCATCTGGGACCGCGCGGTCGGCACCACCACCGCCACCCTCACCGGACACATCAGCACCGTGAACGCGGTGGCGATCTCCCCCGACGGCACCTGGCTCGCCACCGCCAGCGACGACCGCGAGGTGGTGCGCATCTGGGACCGCGCAACCGGCACCGCTACCGCCACCCTCACCGGACAGACCGGTTGGGTGAACGCGGTGGCGATCTCCCCCGACGGCACCTGGCTCGCCACCGCCAGCGAGGACCGCAAGGTGCGCATCTGGGACCGCGCAACCGGCACCACCACCGCCACCCTCACCGGACACACCGCCTCCGTGCAGGCGGTGGCGATCTCCCCCGACGGCACCTGGCTCGCCACCACCGGCGAGGACCGCGAGGTGCGCATCTGGGACCGCGTGACCGGCGCCACCACCGCCACCCTGACCGGACACACCGCCTCCGTGCAGGCGGTGGCGATCTCCCCCGACGGCACCTGGCTCGCCACCGCCAGCCGGGACCGCCAGGTGCGCATCTGGGACCGGCTATCACTTCACGTCGCAACGATGATGCGAGCCGACGGGTACCTTCGCTCATGCGCCTGGGCACCCGACGGTCAAAGCCTGGCGGTAGGTGGACAACGAGGCCTGTACCTGTACGAGTTCCGCCACTAAGCAGAGGCCATCGGCCGCGTTGATCATCATCGCGCGCCTACTCCACTCAGCCTGGATCCACAGAGCCGTATTCGATGAACGCGGAATGTTTTCCGGGGAGGATTCAGCGGTTTTCCTGCCGGTGGGCGTGGGTGATTGCCGGGTGGCCGTCCCGGTGGCAGGGTCTCCGAGGTCCTGGGTCGTGGGCGGGCGGGCTGACAGGTCAGGTCCGTAGCCGGTGGCCGACGGTTGTCCACAGGTCGGCGAACGCCTCCCGCCAGCGCCAGTGCTCGGGGAGGTGCCAGGTCAGCGTGCGGCCTCCGGCGGCCAACCGTGCCGGTGCGGGCCCAGGCGTGGGAGGCGGAGGCCAGGGTTCCCAGGGCGCGGGTCAGGTTGTGAGCGACGGCGGCCAGGGCCAGCCACGCGGCGTTCGCGGTGAACTTCCCCGAGGGCAGATGGCCCAGTGCCGAGTCCTCAAGATCAGCGAAGACCTGCTCGACCACAGCGTGTCGGCGATGGTCCGCCTCGGCCTCGACCAGGGGCAGCAGCGAGTCGGTGAACACCGCATGGAACCGCCAGACGGTGAACAACTCGCCCTGGCCGTCCGGGACTCCAGCTCCGTTCAGCCGCTTGACCCGGCGCACCATCAGCCGGGCGGTGGCCCGGTAGCGCTTGGCCTTGCGGGTGAAAGCGCTGCACTGGATCTCGGCGACCTCCGCGTCCGAGACCCAGCGTTCCTCGTCCCTTTCCCAGATCGCCTTCGGGTACCTGATCGCGGTCCACGCGCTCTCAGAGATCGTGGCGATCAACTCGCGGACCTTCGGCTATCAGTGAGGCGGCGCCCTTCGCGGAGCCGGCCGAGCCGTGGCGCGCTGCAAGCGCATAGGCGCCAGTGGCCTTGGCGTCGCCGATCTCGCAACCGCTGAGCGTACGACACTGCTTCGAGCAACTCAGGACTGGCTCCACGATGGATCGCCCCTGCGACGCCGCCTCCACCTTGCAGTTCGGGATTGGCCGCGTTGACGACAGCTTCACTAGTCTCGGCGGCGATGTTGCCGACAGCGTCGAGCGTCAGGTTCGCGCTCATCGTGGTCAGTCGCTGGGATTACTTGTGGTGGTGCCCGGATGCCCGCGGGTCGCACCCGCAGTTCTGGTTGTACCCATGTGCATCGAAGCTCACCACGGTCGTCTGCGCGGTGACGCCGCGGTCTTGGAGCCAGGATCGCTTGACCGGTCGAACGAGGTGTTCGCGCCGCTCAAGATCGGTTGTCTCGAGCATCATCTCGTCGTCGGCGACATCGAAATGGCTGTGCAGAAGTGTGACGCCGAAGCGGTCGAGACACTTGTGCTTCGCGAGCACGAGCCTTATCTCTTCCAGGCACTCAGCATCGCTGTCATCGATCGGCCTGACGTCAGCGATGTGGTCGAGTTGACTCCACTGCATCACATCAAGAACCACTGTACTCATCCCAACACGTCCTTTCTTGTTCGTCGAACAAGGAACGCACGCCACTGCAGCGCGTGAGAGTACAGGTAACTCTTACAGATTGCGGTGGAGCTGTCCACCTCGTGCCCGGTCTTTTAAAATCGGAGCCTCAAAGCGCCACTCCTGCTCGGCTGCGCCCGCTGAGTAGCTGGGCTTATCGCAAGCCATCAGCCGTGGCACCTGCTCGCTGCGGATCTGCGCGATCGCCTCCGCCGGCGTCGGCGCCACCTCATCAGCCACTGCCACCACTCGACCAACCAGACAAGAACCGGTTGGGATCTCGACTTCGCCATTTGTGATCAGAAGATTGAACGTCTCGCTCAAAATCGTTCCTGCGCCAGTCCACAACCAGAGCAGAGGCGTCTTCGATGAACGGTTGGACGCGTGAGAGCTGGTCATCGGCGATGGGTGTTCCCATGTGAGCCGCTGCATCCTCCGCGGTCACTTTGATCAGGTTGGCCTCCGGGAGACCCTTGCATCGTGTGGCTGGCGCCTCGTCAAGAAGGCTGCGCTGGCGAGTAGTTGCGCGCCATCGTGACCGTACTGCACCAGTAGATACTGGATTCTTGCAGCAAAACTAAATAGAGCATGGGGAGAATCCACAATGCGCGGTCCTTAATTAACCCCTTAAGTAACCGCAAAAGGGAGCCAGACGGCTTGATCCTGGCTTCGTAAAACCTACAGAAGGTAGTGATAAGTCATGAAGACCTAATAGTGAAGGAAAAGGGAAATGCCTGCACCATGCAATCACAAGAAGTTCATCGTCGCCATTGTCGTCGCGATTGCCATTTCAATTGGCCTTGCGGCGGGATTTGCGTCCGCACTAAGCGGAGATCATCCAATGGGTGCTCTAGAGAAGGGTGGAAGTGCCTTCGCGGCGTCCACCGGACTTCTGCTTCTGTGCACTAAGGCGCTTGGACTCACTCCGTGAACCTAGGGCCCCGGAGCGGAAAGCTCCGGGGCCCTGCATGTCAGTCCGCGTTGGTGATGGTCGCGTTGTGCGCGGTCAGAGCGGACTCAACATTCCGGGCCACGACCAGCTGTTCGGGCAGGATGACCTTCGTCCCTGTACCCGACGACGACACGCTGTGGCGGCACGACCCCGAGCGCAGGCGCCGCAGCAGGGAGGAGGACAGCTGGCCCTCGCGCACCGAGATCGCCACCCGCATGAGGTCGGCGGGTTCCTGCAGCTTCAGTCTCGTTCCCTAACCAGCGGTAGAGTCAGACGCCCATACTGCGGTTTCATAGCCCTCCGCCCACCCGCACAGGACCGAGCCAGATTAAGACCGCCCCGCTTGCAAGTGCGCCGCCCGTACCAACCGCCGCCCTGGGAGAACCGAACAATGAGCGTGGCTAGCAGTATGGCGGGCTCGGTCCCGCACGGTTACGGTGAGGTCTTCGTCGGCCGCATCCGAGAATCCGACAAGCTCGCGGCATGTGCGGTGAGAGTGCGCGACGGCGAGGCGTGGCTGGCCGTTCTCGAGGGCGAGGCCGGCATCGGCAAGAGCGCCCTCGCGCGCCGGCTGGCGGCCTCACTGGAGGACTTCACGGTTCTGTGGGCTACTGGCGACCCGTCGGAGACGGACCTCCCCGGCGGCGTCATCAACCAGCTGATACGGCGAGTGGACCGCAACCTGGCGGCCCCGTTCCCGCTGCTGGCGCGGGAGGGTACGGTCGGAGCGTCGCCGAACGCCATCGGTGGGCAGCTGTTGCTCCTCCTCGGCGTGCTGCAGGAGTCCAGAGGACCGGTCGCGATCGTCGTCGACGACGTCCACTGGGCCGATTCGTTGTCCATGCAGGTGCTGGGCTTCGTCTTGCGTCGGCTCTGGGCCGACCGGGTGCTGACTGTCCTGCTGACGCGTTCCGAGGCGGAGAGCACTGTCGGGACTCTCGACCGGCTGGTTCGGTCGCTGGAACGGGCCGTGCGTGTCGAGATCGGCGGGCTCGGCGAGGACGACGTGGCGCAGATGGCGCGGCGGCTGCTCGACGTACGCCTGGCACCGGGCTTGGTCGAGCGTCTGCACGGCTACACAAAGGGCCATCCCCTCTACCTCCGGACGGTCCTGGCCGAGGTACCGGTCGAGACGCTGCGGGACGAGGCGGCGGAGCGGTGGCCGGCTCCGCGGACGCTCCGGGTGAGCATCAAAACCCTGCTGGACCAGCTCCCCTCGGATTCCGTGGCCCTCCTCGATGCGATGGCGGTGCTGGCCGCGCGCCTTCCGCTCGCGACCGTCGCGCAGGTCGCCGGGATACCCGACCCTGCCAAGGCGCTCGGCCCGGCGCTGAACGTCGGACTCGCCCAATGGTGGCCGGTTGAATCGCAAAGCCCTGTCGCCCTCGTCCACGCCCTGCAGCGGGACGCCGTCTACGACGCGATCGACCCCGAACGCAGACGCGCCCTCCACCTCGCCGCCGCCGACGTGGTGGGCGCCGGCGCAGCCTGGGCGCACCGGGTCGCGGGCGCCGTATCCGCCGACCCCGAGCTCGCAGTCGAACTGGAACAGTCCGGAATGGCCGAGGCCGCCATCGGTCGCAACGCCCTGGCGGCCACCCGCTTCCAGTGGGCCGCGGAGCTCTCCGACCAGCGCGCGGACCGGGAGCGCCGGCTGCTGACCGCCTGCGCCCAGTCGCTGCTCACCATGCAGCCGGTGACGGCCGCGAAGCTGCGGCCGCAGGTCGAGGACTGCGCGCCGGGCGCATTGCGCAGCTGCGTGCTGGGCGTGATGGAGATGCTGTCCGGCCGGTTTCCCGCCGCCGAGGCCCGGCTCTCCGAAGCCTGGCAGGAAGCGCTCGCCGACCCGGAGTCCGGCTGGGTCGCGGTCCTCGCGGGGACGTTCCTGGCAGCCATCATGATCCGGGCCGGCCGCGGTGCCGAGACCGCGGACGTCGCCGCCCGGACCCTGGCGATCGGCGACCTCGACCCCGCGACGACCGATCTGACGCGGACGATGCTGGCGACAGGACGGATGTGGGACCAAGGGCCGCGCGCGGGTCTGCGGCATCTGGAATACCTGCCCACCAAGGCCACCGAAGTGACGAACGACCAGCTCGACTCGCTGGCCGCGCGAGGCGTCTGCAACCTGTTCCTGGCGAAGATACCCGCGGCGCGCGCTGATCTGGCGGCGGTGGCGCTGCGCGATCGGCAAGGCGCCGGCTCGAAGCTCAGCCACCTGTCGCTCGCACAACTGGCGGTGGCGGAGTATGTGTCGGGTGACTGGAACGCCAGCGCGTCGGCGGCGGATCGGGCACAAGCGATCGCCGCCGCCCAGGACCACGTGTTCGGCGACGCGGCCGCCGGATTCGCCGTGGTGTGCGTCCTCGCCGGCCGCGGGCAATGGGACGCGGCCCTGGCCCAGGTCGACACCCTGGACCGGATGAACCAGGCGTTCGGATCGCCGGCGGTCGAGACGATGTTTTGGGCGCTGGCCGGGGCAACGCTGGCGCAGGCCCAGGCGGACCACGCGGCCATGCTCAGATGCCTGGAACCGTTGCTTGACCGTGCGACCGACGGCGTGGACGAGCGGATGCGACTGCGTTACAAGCCTTTCTGGCTGTGGCAGCAGTCACTGCTGGTCGAGGCGTTGACCGGCATCGGGAGACTGACGGCGGCGGCGGCGGCGCTCGAGGACCTCACCTCCGAGCACGACGGCACGGGCTACATGCGACTGGTCGTGGCGCGGCTCAGCGGCCAACTGGCCGAAGCGCAGGACCGGCCGCGCGACGCGCTGGCGAACTATGAGCGGGCCGTCGTGGAGACATCCGACGCGGACGGCGACGCTGCACCCTTCTTCCGCGCGATGTTGGAACACAGTTACGGCAGACTGCTCGTGGCGACAGGCTCGGGCTCCCGGCGCGAGGCCGCACGCTGGTTCCGATCGGCTCACGACCGATTCAGTGCCCTGCGAGCCGCCCCGTTCCTCGAACGCTGCGACGCCGACTTGGCGGCGATCGGTCTGACCGCCCCCGGCCGGACCAGCAGCCGCGTGCTCGCCCTGACCGAGCGGGAGTTGTCGGTGGCCTATCTGATCATGGACGGGCGCACGAACCAGGAAGCCGCGGCTGAGTTCTACGTCAGCCAGAAGACGGTGGAGTACCACCTGTCCAACATCTATGCCAAGTTGGGCATATCGTCCCGTCGACAGCTCGGTGAGGCGCTGCGGCCCCGGCAGTCGTAGCTGCCCAGACGCCCCGGACTAGGGTCCGACCCCAGGGTGCCCCAGGGTGCTGGCTGGTTCCCTGGAAGAGATGGCTGAATACTTCCCGGCCGGAGCCCGATCCCGCCGGGTTCCGCTCACCGGTCGACGCGAAGAACTGCGGGCTTGCGCGGACCTGCTGGCGGGTGTTCGCGACGGTATGAGTTCGGCGCTGGTGCTGGTCGGCGAGGCCGGCATCGGCAAGACAAGGCTGCTGGATCACGTGGCTGAGATATCGGGCGACTTGCGGGTCGTCCGCGTGGGCGGGGTCGAGCCCGAGGCGCCCCTGGGCTTCGCGGCCCTGCATCGCTTGCTGCGTCCGTTCCTGGACGGCCTCGGCGTGCTGCCGACTCCGCAGCGCGAGGCTCTCGCCTCGGCGTTCGGAATGCTCGCCGGACCGCCGGCCGACCGCTACCTCGTCGGTATGGCGGCTCTGACCCTGCTGGCCGGCGCGGCCTCGGCGCGGCCGTTGCTGTGCCTGATCGACGACGCTCACTGGCTCGACCGCGAGTCCCGCGACGCGCTGGCGTTCGTCGGCCGCCGCCTCGGCGCCGAGGCGATCGGCCTGATCCTCGCAGACCGCGACGACCAGCCGGGACCGTGGGCGTTCGAGGGGTTCGCCGTGGTGCCGGTCCGCGGCCTGAGTGACGCCGACGCGCATGAGCTGCTCGGGCAAAGCGTGGCCGGGCGGCTGGACCCGGCGGTCGCCACGCGCATCGTCGTCGGCACCGGCGGGAATCCCCTGGCACTGATCGAGAGTGTCGACGCACTCAGCCCGGCCCATCTGGCGGGGACCGTGCCGCTTCTCGGGCCGCTCCCGGTCGGACCGAGCCTGGAGAGCTACTTCGGCCAGCTGATTCAAGGGCTTCCTGACGAAACCCGGACCTTCTTGGTGTTGCTGTCGGCCGCGCCGCCGGAGGACGCTCTGCTCCTGTGGCGCGCCGCCGGCGAACTCGGAGTCTCCGCCAAAGCCGCGGACGCGGCGATATCAGTGGGTGTCGTCACCCGCAGCCGGCTCGTCGAGTTCCGCCACCCGCTGATCCGGTCGGCCGTGTACCGCGGGGCCGACGCCGGCGCGCGCCGCCGGGTTCACGCGGCGCTCGCCGCGGCCAGCGATCCGGTCCACAGCCCCGAACGCCGGGCTTGGCATCGTGCCGAGGCGACGATCGGGCTCGACGACGAGGTGGCCGGCGAGCTCGACAGGGCCTCGGAGCTGGCGCGGGCCCGGGGTGGTTACGCCGCGCGGGCCGCGCTCCTGGCCAGGGCGGCGCAGCTGTCGGGCGCCGACCGGGCGGTCCGGCTCGTCGAGGCTGCCCGAGCCCACCTTCTGCTCGGGGACCCGGCTACGGCGCAGGCCATGCTCGATCAGGCCGAGCCGTTCCTGGACGCCGGCGATCCGGTGCTCCAGGCCCGCGCGCTGCACACCAGGGCGACGACCCACATCTACTTCGAACGGATCGGAGGCGTCCTGAGCTGGCTGCTGGCCGCCGCCGACACCGTCGCCGACACCGATCCCGCCCTTGTCAGGTCGATCCTGATGGAAGGGCTTCTCGCGGCGCTATGCGGCGATCACGACCCCGTCGCGCCCATTGGGTTCGCTGCGATGGTCCTGGCCTCGCCGGCCATTCGGACCGTCCAGCCGACCAGCGCCGATCATCTCCTTCGCGGGTTTGCCCTGCGGATGGGCGGTGACTACCCGCGGGCAGTCCCCGTACTCCAGGCGGCGCTGGCCGCGGTGGGCCGGGACCAAGAGGTGGTCGAAAACGGTGTACGCCCGGCGACGCTGGCCCTCTACGCCGCCGAGGAAGTCTGGGACGACGTCGGCGGCGACGAGGCCGCCCAGCTCGTCGAGGCGCACCAGCGTCGCGTCGGCGCGCTGGGGGCGCTGCGGCCCACGCTGGTGGTCCGGTCCGTCTGGGAGCTGCGGGCCGGCCGGTTCGCAGCGGCCACGGCATGTCTGGACGAGGCCGAGGACCTCGCGGCCGTGATCGGACAGCCGTCGCCGGGCCTCGCCTACCGGGTCGAGCTGCTGGCGTGGAGCGGCCAGGAAGTGCAGGCCCGGGCCGCAGCCGACTTGCTCATCCGCGACTTGGAGATGCACCAGGCGAACGGCGGCCTCGGGGACTGGGCCCGGAGCTGCCTGGCCGTGCTGGAGATTAGCCTCGGACGCTACGCCGAAGCCGTGGGCTACGCGCGCGTGGCCTTCGTCAATGACAACGCGGGCGCCGTGCCGAGGGTACTGTCCGACCTCGTCGAGGCCTCGGTGCGCTGTGGCGACCACCGCACGGCGAAGGACGCCCTTCGACGGCTGGAGGAACGTGCGCCGCTGGCCGGCACGCCGTGGGCGCTGGGGCTGCTGGCTCGCAGCAGGGCCTTGATGGCCGACGACGACCAGGCCGAGGCCTTGTTCGCAGAGTCCGCGGCCCTGCTCGACCGCACGCGGGTGCGGACGGAACTGGCACGGACGCGCCTGCTCTATGGCGAGTGGCTACGCCGGCGCAGGCGCCGCGCCGACGCCCGCGCCGAGCTGCGGACCGCGTACGAGATGTTCGCGGGGATGGGCGCGGCGGCTTTCGCCGAGCGCGCCCGGGCCGAGCTGCTGGCCACGGGCGAGCACGCCCGGAAGCGGACCGTACAGACCGAACATGATCTGACGCCGCAGGAGCGGCGGATCGCGGGGCTGGCTGCCGTGGGAGCGACGAATGCCGAGATCGCGGCCCGGTTGTTCATCACCCAGTCGACCGTCGAGTATCACCTCAATAAGGTGTTCCGGAAGTTGGACATCACGTCCCGGCGGCAACTGCGGTCCGTCGTGGGCCAGCAGGGCTGAGGTTCTGCGGTGGGCACCGCTTTCACCAGGTCGGGATCAGGCCGCCGTCGATCCGGAAGTCAGCTCCGGTGACGTTCTCCGTGCGCGGGCCGGCCAGCATGACGGCCAGGTCGGCGACTTCCTCCGGCCGAGTGAACCGGCCAGTAACGGTTGCGGCAGCGGCTGCGGCGACGATGTCGTCGGGCCTGACCCCGGTGGACCCGCCCACCACATCCGCCACACCGCCCTTACCGAGCCACAGATCGGTGGCGACCGGTCCGGGGCTGATCGTATTCACTCGGATGCCCTTGGCGCCGACCTCCTTGGACAGGGCCTTGGAAAAAGCGCTGAGCGCGGCCTTGGCGGCGCTGTAGTCGATGACCAGCGGGTCGGGGAGGGAGGAGTTGACCGAGGCGATGTTCACGATCGACCCGCCGCCGTTGGCGATCATGGGCGGAAGGGCGGCACGGGTAGTGCGGACGGCCGCGAGCAGATTCACTGTGAGGGAGGCGAGCCACTGCTCGTCGGTGATGGAGAGGAACCCGCCAGGCCGGGGCGGCGCCGCCCCAACATTGTTGACGAGGATGTCGAGAGCGGGACCAGCCTGCGCGACCAGCAGCGCAGGTCCCTCAGTGGTGGCGAGGTCGACCTCCACCGCTTCCACCGTGCCCGTCTCGGCAAGGCGGGCCAGGTCCGGACTGGCGCTCCGGGTGCCGGCGACGACTCGGGCTCCGGCAGCCGCCAGAGCGCGCGTGATCGCCAGGCCGATCCCGCGGCCCGCGCCGGTGACGACTGCGGTTCGTCCGGCTAGCTCTGATTCCATGGACCTGTCCTTTCGCCGGTTCAAGGATCACCCAGCCGGTGCGTCGGTGCCACACGGCGATGTCCGGAAGCAGGCTCGCGGTCGTACCGCACCGGAGAGTCGGCTTCCTGGAACGGAGCAGGTCGGACCACGCTCCGGCACTACGCCGGGCGCGGCGGAATCCTCAGCGCCAGGACGTGGCTGCGCTTCGGCGGGTCAGTTGGAACGCGGTGGGGGCGAGGACGGCCAGGGTTGCCGCGGCCAGCCACAGCGGGGCAGGGATCGAGGCCCACCGGAGCAGCGCGCCACCGGCTGCGGCGCCGCCGAACATGGCCAGGACGCCGGCTATGCGGCGCAGCCGCACGTCGGGGGGCGTCGTGTCAGCGAACAGGCCGGTCACCGTCAAGGTGAGGACCGTGGTGGTCAGATCGGGGACCGCCAGCCGTCGCACGATCGCGTTCTGAATGCCCATGGCGACGGCGAGCAGTGCGATCAGGGACAGCCGGACCGGGGAGTCGCCCACGGCGGCCGCGCTCGCGACGATCGCGGCCGTGGTCATGAGGATGACCTGCGCAACGACGGCTCCGGCGAGCAGCCGGCCCCGGTGCGGTTTTCGCGTTAGGCCCCATCGCCCCCCGAAGGCCGCGCCCACGGCGAACGCGGCCACCGCGAGCAGCGTCGCCGGCCAGGAGATGCCGCCGAGGCCGGTGAGGGCGAAGCCGGCGAAGAGCACGTTTCCGGTCATGTTGGCCACGAAGACGTGGCCGAGGATCAGGTAGCTGAAGGCGTCCACCAGGCCGGTCATCACGGTCAGTCCGAGCAACAGGACTGGCAGTGGGCCATGGTCGCGGGTCTCGTTCATCGGTTCATCCTCAAGGGTTCAGGCTTGGCGGGTCGGGGTGCTTCCTGGTCGCCGGATGGAGTTTCCATGAAGCGCTGCCCTTTCGAACGGGGTGGTGGAGCGGGGCCGTGCCGCCTGTTCGGCGACGCGGCCCCGCCTGTATGCCGACCGGCGGTCAGTCGGTCGCCTCGGCAGCCTGGATGATCAGGTCTTCGGCCCGGTCCGGGTGGGAGATCATGACCGCGTGAGAGGCGCCCGCGACCACCACGGTGTGGGAGTCGGCCCGCTTGGCCATGAACTCCTCGGTCGCTGCCGGGATCGCCTGGTCGGCGCCCGCGACCAGATACCAGGACGGGATGGTCTTCCAGGCCGGGACGCCGCTGGGCGTCTGGAACGCGCTCAGGTCCACCGGGCGCTGTTCGGCGGCCATCAGGTCCGCGGTCGCGACAGGCAGGTCGGCCGCGAAGACGGCGTGGAACTTCGCCGGGTCGATGTACCCGTCCGCGCCGCCGCCTCCGGTGACCGCGTAGGGCCGGACCAGGAGTGCCGCGCCGAGCTGGCTGCCGGGGTTCATTCCGACCAGCTGCAGGCCGGTCTCGCCCTGGTCGGGGGCGAACGCGGCGATATAGACCAGGGCCTTGACGTTGGCGTGCCCGACGGCGGCATTGGTGATGACCTCGCCGCCGTAGGAGTGGCCGACCAGGATCACCGGTCCGGGGATGGTGCTCAGAAGGCTGGAGACGTAGGCCGAGTCGCTGTCCAGTCCGCGAAGCGGGTTGGCCGCCGCGATGACCGGGTAGCCGTCGTGCTCCAGACGGGCGATGACGCCGTTCCAGCTGGAGGAGTCGGCGAAGGCGCCGTGGACCAGCACGATAGTGGGCTTGGGGCTGTGCTGTCCGTGCGCCGGGACCGCCGCCGGGACCGGAGCCGGCGCGGCCGAGGCCGAGGAGACGGCCGGGACGAGGAGAACCGCGACGGCCAGCGCGGCCGGCATGGCCACGCGCTTGTGGGCCCAGCGGTGCCTGTGCGCCGCGGATGGCGGGGTTTGGTTCATGACGGGGCCTTTCTCGGGTCAGGCGGTCGGTGGTGGACCCGCGACTCGCAGGTGGAAGGGTTCTGCGGAGGAGAGGATGTCCCCGATGTCGAAGGCGGCGGGCGCCACGTCCAGGGGGGTCGCGGGCGTTCCGTTGGAGCTGAACCACTCCTCGATGCACGACGGGGCGAACGCGACGGCCAAGCGCGCGGTTTCCGAGCGGACGAGATAGCTGTGGGGCACGCCGCGCGGCCCGTGGGCGATCTGTCCGGCGTGTAGGTCGATGCGCTGGTCGGCGACGAAGAAGGAGACCTCGCCGTCAAGGACGATCCAGATCTCGTCCTCGTCCTCGTGGATGTGGTGCGGAGGCGCGTGGCCGGCCGTGTCGAGGAACTCCATGACGCTCAGCGCGCCGCCGGTCTTGCTGCCGGGGACGAGGATCCGGGTTCGACCGCCGAGAAACCAGAAGGGTTCCGTGTCGGCTCCAGGGAAGGTGTCGTCGGGGAACGACGGGATCACGAGCCCCCCTTAAGGAAGGTCATGAGGATCTGGGCCATCTCCGCGGGGTGTTCCTCGTACATCCAGTGGCCGGAGTCCGGAACGACGACGCCGGTGACGTTCGTCGCGTACTGGCGGACTTGGTCGGGCACGAAGCTGCCGAGGCTGCCGGACGCTCCGATCGCGAGCACGGGCATGGTGAGCTTGGTCTTCTGATACACGGCGTCGTTGGCCATGTCCTGCGGCAGGGTCCGGAACCACTGGAAGCTGGCCTCCAGGTGCGCGGGGTCCTTCAGATATCTGGAGAACACCGCGATGTCGTTCGGCGTGACGGCGCCCTTGACGACTTCGAGGTCGTCGATGAACTTGTTCACCCACAGCGACTCCCGCCCCGTGATGAGATCCTCGGGAAGGCCGTTGGTGAGGGCGAAGAACCCGAAGTGCCAAGCGCCGGGCCCGGCCGCGGTCAATGCCGGGAAAGAGTAGATGCTCGGGTCCGGTATCGGGGCCTCGCTGAGCACCAGTTTGGTGACGTCCTGCGGATATGCGGCGGCGTAGGAGTAGGCCACCATCGTGCCGATGTCGTGGCCGACCAGCCGGACGTCCCGGTCGTGTCCGATCTTGACCAGCAGTCCGTGGATGTCGGCCGCGAGGTCCTTCTTGTCGTAGCCGGTGGCCGGGGCGTCGCTGCGGCCCGCGCCGGGCAGGTCGGGCGCGATGACGGTGTAGTGCTGGGCGAGTGTCGGGAGGATGTTCTTCCACTCGTACCAGGTCTGCGGATAGCCGTGCAGCAGGACGAGCGTCGGGCCGTGGCCGCCGATCACGTAGTCGATGCCCACCGCACCGACCTTGGTCTTGTGCTCGCTGAACCCGGCCGGCATCTGCTCCACGGACGAGGCAGAAGCGGTTGAGGCTGTCGTGGCGTGCGCGGTCCCGGTGGTGATCGTGGCGGCCGCGAGCCCGAAGGCCGAGACCACGGCGAGGGCGATCATGGCGCCCGGCCGGAAAACGGCATGGAGGTGCTTCACAAGGGACTCCGATTGGTGAGGGAGATGTGCCTTACAGGGTGTTGACCAGGCCGCCGTCGATGACGAAGTCGGACCCGGTGATGTTGGCGGACCGGGCGCTGCTGAGGAACAGGACCAGATCCGCGACTTCCTCGGGATGCGTGAATCTGCCGGTCGGCGCGTCGCCCGCGGCCTGTTCGGCGACGTCCTGGGCGGTGGCGCCGGTGGCTTGGGCCACCGTGGCGGCGACGCCCTCGTCGCCCAGCCACAGACCGGTGGTCACGGGTCCGGGGCTGACCGTGTTGACGCGGACGCCCTGCGGGCCGACCTGCTTGGACAGCGACTTGCAGAAGTTGGACAGCGCGGCCTTGGCAGCGCTGTAGTCGATGACAAGCGGGTCCGGAAGGAACGCGTTGACGGAGCTGACGGTGACGATGGCCCCCGCGCCCCGCTCCAGCAGGTGCGGAAGCGCGGCCCGGGTGGTGCGCACGGCGGCCAGGAAGTTGACGGCCAGCGTCGCGGCCCAGTCGTCGTCGGTCACCGTGAGGAAACCGTCGACCCGCGGCCGAACGGCTCCCACGTTGTTGACCAGGACGTCCAGGCCGCCGAAGGCGAGCACGGCGGCCGAGACCAGTTCGGCCGGCCCGTCCGAGGCGGTCAGGTCCACCTCGACCGCGAGCACCTCGCCGTCGGCGGCGAGCGCCTTCAGCTCGGGAGTGATCTCCCGCGCGCCGGCCGCCACCCGCACACCTTCAGCGACCAGGGCCCGGGCGACGGCCAGTCCGATGCCGCGGCTCGCGCCGGTGACGACCGCGGTCTTGCCGGTCAGATACATATCCATGCCAGGGCCTTTCGCCGGTGTCGGCTGTGTCGATGCTGTCGGTCGGATATCTCGCCGGGGTCGGCGGCGCGAGCGGCTCAGAGGGTCTGCTGACGCAGCCAGTTCAAGACGGTGTCGGCGACCTCGCGCCAACCGCTGTCGATGGTCAGGGAGTGTCCGCGATCGGGGAAGTCGGTGATGTCGGTGACCGCGTCGGAGTGCCGGTACTGCTTGAGAGTCGCCCGAGTGATGGACTCAGGCACCGTGTGGTCCTTGCCGCCGGTCATGAGCAGCAGCGGCCCGCGCAGCTCGTTGGCGGTGTCGACCTTGGCCGGCGAGTGCGGGTTGAAGTTGGCGGCGGCGGCCTCGAACAGCGGCTTGCCCGGCGCGGGGATCGTCCACCGTTCGAACAGCGCCGCCGACTCCTCCTCGGACAGGGCGTTGCCGAACGCGAAGCGGAACTGCTCGGCGGAAAGGGATACTGCCTTGTGCTTGTTGCCGGGATTCTTGAACACCGGCAACGTCGCGCGCAGCGCCGACAACGGCAGCGGGAGCACGCCCTTGATCTGCGCCGCATCGATCGCGACGGCCGCGGCGGCCAGATCTTGGCCGAGCAGCTTCTGCGCGATCATGCCCCCGAAGGAGTGTCCGATCAGAATGGGCAGGACCGGCATTTCCCTGATCATCGCGGCATAGTGCTCCACCACGTCATCGATGCCGTGATCGGCGATGCTCTCGGGGTTGGCGCGCGCCTCCTCGACCGTGTCGGGGTCGCCCGGCCAGCCAGGCGCAGCCGGGGCGTAGCCCTCGTGCTGGAACAGGTCGATCCAGGGCTCCCAGGACGTGGCGTGCAGCCACAGTCCGTGGATGAAGATGACGGGGATCGGTGTCGTCATGGCGACCTCTCGATGCGGATGACCCGGGTGGATGTTCGCTGTCCGACCAGAACAACACGCAGGTGAGGGCCTTCGTACCGGGGAAAGACCCCAGTGCTGCGGGCCGCAGGCCCTACCGGACGAAGGCTGGGGTGCCTCGGGCGGCGTCGCCGATGCAGCAGTCCGTGGCCCGGCTTGAGCGCGCTGGTGCCCGACCCTTGCCACTCCGCGGCGAGCCGCCCGGGACAACGACCTGGTCAACTATGCTCATGTGCCCGGCGACGTCCGCCGTACCTTCTCGTCCAAGGAGCTTCGTGGCACTGGTCGGGCGGGCAGCGGAGACCAAACAGCTCAGGGTCCTCGTCGCGAATGTCCGCGAGCGTGGCGCCGCGCTTGTGGTGCGCGGTGAAGCGGGCATCGGGAAGTCCGCGTTGCTGGACTACGCCGCCGGACGTGCCTTGTCATCCGGGATGCGTGTCCTGGCGACGTCGGGCGTGGAGTGCGAGACGCACCTTCCCTACGCAGGTCTCCAGCAGCTGCTCTACCCGATCCGCGAAGGGCTCGACCTGCTCCCGGGCCGGCAGCGCTCAGCGTTACTGGCTGCGCTTGGCGGTGAGGACTCGGACACGCCGGACGTCTTCCTGGTCGCGTTGGCCGTCCTGAGCCTGATCGCCGAGGCCGCAGAGAGCACGCCGGTCCTGCTGGTCGTGGAGGACTCGCACTGGCTGGACATCTCCACGTCCCATGTCCTGGCCTTCGTCGCACGGCGGCTGGAGTCGGAGCCGATCGTGTTCCTGGCGGCGGCGCGCGAGGGATTCTCCTCATGGCTGGACGATGCCAAACTGCCCGAGTTGGTTGTGCCGCCGCTGGCTGCCGCCGCTGCGGCGGCGCTCTTGGACGCCCATGCCCCAGATCTCGATCCGACGCTGCGCCGCCGGGTGTTGACCGAGGCCGCGGGCAACCCGCTGGCGCTGACCGAACTCCCAAGCACCGCGGCCGCGACAGCTGAGGGTACTTCGACGCCAGCCCCCTGGCTTCCGTTGACCAAGCGGCTCGAGCGGGCATTCACGATCCGGTTGATCGGCCTCCCGGCGCCGACCCGTGCGCTGCTTCAGGTCGCGGCACTCAACGACAGCCCGTCGCTGGCCGAGACGATGAGCGCCCTGGCACGCGTCGCCGACGACCGGGTCGGCACCGACGATCTGGCGGCGGCGATCGCTGCGAACCTGATCGAAGTAGAACGGGGCGAACTCCGGTTCCGGCATCCGCTGATGCGCTCAGCGATCCACCAGAGCATGAGTATGCCGGACCGGTACGCGGCTCATGCGGCGCTGGCCGACGTCATCGCCGGCCAGGAGGACCGCCGCATCTGGCACCGGGCGGCCGCCACCCCGCTGCCCGATGAATCGGTCGCCTCCCAACTTCAAGCCGCCGCGGCACGCGCTGAGCACCGAGGTGCGATCGGATCAGCAGTGGCCGCGCTCGACCACGCCGCACGGCTCAGTCAGGATCCCGTACTGCGAGCCGACCGGCTGCTGAGGGCCGCCGAACTCGCCGTCGAGTTGGGCCGCCGCGAGGTAGTGACGAACTTGCTGGACGAAGCCTCACGGTCGGACCTGACCGCGCAACAGCGGGCGCGCGTGGTGTGGCTGCGAGGCGGATTCGACGAAGGTCTGCGCAGCCAGGCCGCCGACACGCGGGCCTTGGCCCACCTCGCCGAGGCGGTCGCCACCGACGGCGACCAGGACCTGGCCGTACGCATCTTGTGGAGCGCCGCGCAGCGCTGCTTCTGGACCGAGCCGGGACTCGACGCCCGACAGCAGGTCGTCGACGTCGCCGAGAGCCTAGCGCTCGACGAGGACAACCCCTGGCTGCTGGCCATACTCGCCTACGCGGCCCCGATCGACCGCGGTGCGATCGTGATCGAACGCCTGCACCGGATCGTGGCGACGCCGGGCCGTGAGGCCCGGATGGACCGGATGCTGGGGACCGGCGCGCTCATGATTGGCTCCTTCGACCTGGCCCAGCAGCTGTCGGCTGCGGCTGCGACCGGTCTGCGGGCGCAGGGCCGCCTGGGGCTGCTGGCCCGTGCGGTCGGGGCGGAGGCGTCCAGCGCGGTGCAGCTCGGTGACCTAAGCGTGGCCATCCCCGCCGCCGAGGAATCCAGCCGACTGGCGCGCGAGACGACCCAGCCGTACCTGTACGGTCTGATGCGATCGATCGAGGCGGCGATTTCGGCGCTTCGCGGCGACGCGGACCGGACCGGTGTCCTGACCGCGGAAGCCGAACAAGCCGGACTCCCGGTCGGCGCACGGCCCGTCCTGGCAAGGGCGCAGATGGCGCGCGGGCTGGCGGCGCTGGGCGCGGGCCGGTTCGACGAGGCATACGCCCAGCTCCGCCGGCTCCACGATCCCGCCGACCCGTGTTATCAGGTTGCGCTGCGCTGCTACGCGATCGCGGATCTGGTGGACGCGGCCGTCCACTGCGGCCAAGCCGCGGCGATCGCGGAGATCATGCAGGACATGGAGTCCGCCGCGCTGAAGACCCCGTCGCCAGCCCTGCACGCCAGTCTCCGCTTTGCCCGCGCGCTCCTGGCCGACGACACCGAGGCCGAGCGGCTCTACACCGCCGCGCTGACCGCCGACCTGGCGGGTTGGCCGTTCATCAGGGCACGCACGCAACTGGCGTTCGGCGAATGGCTGCGCCGACAGCGCAGGGCCGCTGATTCCCGGCCTCACCTGCGCGCCGCCCGGGAGACCTTCGACGCCCTTGGCGTCATCCCGTGGAGCGACCGCGCGCGCCAGGAGCTGCGGGCCTCCGGCGAGACGAGCCGGAGCCGCGACCTCGACGCGCGCGATCGGCTCACGCCGCAGGAGCTCCAGATCGCGCAGCTGGCCGCAGGGGGACTGACGAACCGTGAGATCGGGCAACGGCTCTATCTCTCCCACCGGACCATCAGCTCCCACCTGCACCGGATCTTCCCCAAACTGGGGGTCGCGTCTCGGTCCGAACTGACTTCGATCCTCCATCTCGCCCCTGACCTGGCAGAAGGTAGCAGGTCGGGGATCGAGACGACCGTCATGTGACGCTCGCGACGCCCGCCGGTGGCTGTCTAGCGTCAGGTGCATGCGCGCCCCGGATTCCTCCGCCCACCGACACACTGGTCGCCGATACCGGGCCCCTGAGCCGTCTCCGCTCCTGGGCAGGGACCAGGAGTGCCTGGCCATCGATGAACTCATCGCACGTGTCCGCGACGGGCTGAGCGGAGTGCTGGTGCTGTCCGGCGAGGCCGGTATCGGCAAGACCCGACTCCTGGGGTACGCCGCGAAGTCGGCGGCCGACCTCCAGGTGGCGGCCGTCGTCGGCGTCGAGACGGAGTCCCAGCTCGCGTATGCCGCGTTGCATCGGCTCCTGCTTCCCCTCCTGGACCGGCTCGATCGGCTTCCCGGGCCACAGCTTGAGGCGCTGGGCTCGGCGTTCGGGTTGGTCGCGGGTCCGCCGGCCGACCGCTTCCTGGCCGGTCTGGCCACCCTCACACTGCTGTCTGAGGTCGTGCGGGACGGGCCTCTGATGTGTCTGGTCGACGACGCGCAGTGGCTGGATCGCGAATCCCTGGAGGCACTGGCCTTCGTCGGGCGCCGACTGCACGCGGACGGAATCGGCCTCGTACTGTGCGCGCGGGACGGACATCCCGCCGCGTCGCCGCTCGACGGACTACCCGCGGTCCGCCTCACCGGACTGTCCGATGCCGATGCCGCCCGGCTCCTGTCCTCGATGCGGGTCGCGCCGTACGCATCCGCGGCCGAGAGTCCGGGGCGTCCCGCACCGAGCCCGGTCGTGCTGCGCACCGCATCCGTGACCTCGCTAATCATCGCGGAGACCGGGGGCAACCCCTTGGCCCTGATCGAGTTCGCCGGCGGCCTGACGGACAACGCGTTGCCAGCCGCCCCGGTGCCGCGCCTCGGCCCGAGGCTCGAAGCCCACTTCCAGCGTCAGGTCGATGCCCTGCCGGACAGCACGAAGTCGCTTCTGCTCGTCCTGTCCGTCGCGCGGTCCGACGATCCAGCCGTGCTGTGGCGCGCGGCGGCGGCCCTCGGATTGCCGGCCCACGCTCTGGACGCCGCGGTCGCGAACGGGATCCTGGCAGTGGACCGCCACCCCGTCTTCCGCCACCCGCTCATCCGCTCGGCGGTGCATTCCGGAGCGCTGCCAGCGGAGCTGCGCCGGGTGCACCAAGCACTCGCCGAAGCGACCGACCGCGAGGCAGCGCCCGACCGACGAGCTTGGCACCTGGCCGAGGCGGTCGTCGGCCTCGACGAAGAGCTCGCCGCAGAACTGGAACGGGTGGCGGATCGCGCGAGAGGTCGTGGCGGCTATGCCGCGCAGGCGGCGTTCCTGCTACGCGCGGCCGAGCTGACCCCCGAACCGCAGGTCCGCGCCGAGCGGTACTTCGCGGCGGCCCAGGCTCACCTCTTCATCGGTGAGGCCGCCGTGGTCCAGCCCATGCTTGACCAGGCCGAGTCGGGTCCCAGCACGCCGGTGACACGAGCCACGGCCCAGCGGCTGCGCGCGACGCTGGAATGGTTCGACGGACGGATCCAGGCGGCGCCGACGATCCTGATGGCCGCGGCCCGCGACGTGATCGCCTACGACGAGCCGCTAGCCCGGGACATGGTCTTCGAAGCGCTCTCCGCCGGGATGATGACCCGCGAACACACAGCCGGCATGACCCTGGAAGATCTCGCTCGCCAGGCGCTGGCCATGCCGTGGGACCGGTCAAGGCCGTCCGCCGTCTCGGATGTGCTGATCGACGCCTACTGCACGCGCATCGCCGAAGGCTACGCGCCCGCGATGCCCAAACTCCGGGCCGCGGTCGAAACCCTGCGAACCACCGAGCTGGTCGACACCGCCGTGCCGTTGGCGGTGCTCGGCCTCATCGGCGCCGAAGACCTCTGGGACGACGACGCCCACCGGGCCGTGGTCGGCCGGTTCGCCGCGGCCAGCCGCGAGCAGGGCGCGGTCCACGCCCTCGCCACGGTACTCAACACCGTCGCCGTCAACGAGATCTGGGCAGGCCGGCTCAGCGGGGCCGAGGCCTGCTTCGACGAGGCCGACGAGATCTTCGGGTCAGTGGTCAACATGCCGTTCGGCGCGTCGCACCGCGTGGAGCTGCGAGCCTGGCAGGGCCGTGAAGCAGACCTGCGGACCGGGGCGAAGAGCGCGATCGGCGTCTGGGGCGACCAACTCGGCTACGCGGTGATGGCCTGTCACGCTCACTACGCGCTGACCATCTGGGCCCTGGGCGCCGGACGGTATCAGGAAGCACTGACCTGGGCCCGCCTCGGCTTCGAGAACGACGTGCCGGGGCAGGGCAACAGACTGCTGCCCGACGTGGTCGAAGCCGCGGTTCGGGCCGGCGACCCAGCCACGGCCTCGGCGGCGCTGGCCCGGCTGGCCGCGCGCGCACCGCTCAGCAGCACGCCATGGGCGCTCGGCGTCCTCGCTCGTTCCAGAGCTCTGATGGCCGACGACGACGAGGCCGAAGGGCTCTACGAGGAAGCGCTGAAGCAACTCGGCACCACCACCCTGGCCACCGAGCTCGCCCGGGCGCACCTGCTCTACGGGGAGTGGCTTCGGCGCCGTCAGCGGCGAACCGAGGCACGGACTCAGCTGCGTACCGCGTACGAGATGTTCATCGACATAGGAGCGTCGGGTTTCGCCGAGCGGGCCCGCGTCGAGCTCCTCGCCACCGGCGAGCACGCCCGCAAGCGCAGTGCGCAGGCCGACTACGATCTGACGGCCCACGAGAAGCAGGTTGCCGCCCTGGCGGCCGGCGGATCCACCAACACCGAGATCGCCACGCGGCTGTTCATCACCGCCTCCACCGTGGAGTATCACCTCAACAAGGTGTTCCGGAAGCTCGGCATCACCTCCCGCCGGCAACTCGCCGCCGTCCTGGGGGCACCGTGAAGGCCGCTCGACGTACGTGAACCACGACGGGCACGCAGCCGTGTGGCTGCGGGCCCGTCGGTCGGGGAGGGTCAGGGACGGATACTGAACGGTCCGAGGATCCCCGCGTCGATGCGCAGCGATTCGAGCATCGCGAAGCAGTTGTCGGCGGTGAAGACGTCCGCGGCTGCCAGGACGCCGGTGTACTTCGCGACGATGGGTGCCGCCGCCTGCTTGGCGACGGCGTCGAGGTAGGTCTTGAAGATCGCCCATGAGTTCCCGGCCGGACCGTACTTCTGGAAGTACGGCGTCGGATCCAGCGACATCGCGGCCTTGGTACTGGCCGTGAGGTCGGCGATGTACTGCTTCTGCACGTCGCCGTCGGCGCGGACGCCGAGGCGTCCTAGGTGGCCGCCGACCAGGGTCTGCCAGGGGTACCCCATCGCGATGTCCTGCGCCTGAACCCAGGCCGGGATGTCCTGCGACACGGCGAGGTTCTTGAACGGCGCCCAGCCGGGGTACAGGATGTCCACGACCATCAGCGTGGCGTGGTCGGGCGCGTGGATGAAGATGTTGTCCGGCGAGTGGTTGGGGCCGTGGTAGGCCAGTGCCAGGCGTTCGCCGCCGACTCGCAGGTCGAAGCGGTCGTCGAAGGTGACGGTCGGGATCGGCCGGTTCGAGTCGGCGTCCCGGAGCAGCAGCCTGCGGGCCTCGCTGTGCGCGATCCGCACCACGTCGCCGCCGAACAGGTTCGCGGCGCCGATGTGGTCGGCGTGGCTGTGGCTGTAGACCAGGTGTGTCACCTTCGACGGCCAGCCGTTGACCCGGGTGACATCGGCGATGGCCCGCAGCAGGTTGTGGCCGATGGTCGGCGGTGCGTCGACCAGGACGACACCTTCCCTCGTGCTCAGGAACATGGCCTGGTAGAAGGAGTCCGTCACCCAGTAGAGGTTGCCGCTGACGCGGCCGACGAAGTAGCCCTGCGTGTTGAGGGCGGGACCGGTCGCGGCGGCGGGGATGGGGGCGAAGTCGGGGAGGTCGGGCGACGCCGCGGCTTGCGCCGTTCCGGAAAGCGCGCCGCCGACCAGCGCGGCTGCGGTGGGTATCGTCACTGCGGCGGTCACGGTCCTGAGGAACGTGCGACGGTTCGCGGGAGCCGTCTCCTGGGTTTCCGGTGTCATGCTTCTGCCTTTCCGACAGGGGTGGTGCGGGGAGGGCGGTGCAGGGCGAGGCGGGTGAGGAGGCCTCCGGCAAGCCCGAGGGCGATGGCGGCGGCGTTCACCCACGTCGGCCAGGGCGTGCTGCTGACCGCGCGGTCGACGGACCAGCGGCCCGATCCGGTGAGGGCCAGGACGGCTGAGGTGATCACCAGGTAGCCGGGGTATTCGTAGCCGTTGTTCTGAGCCCAAGGGCCGTTGGCCCACTTGACGGTCGTGGCGACGGTCATGACACCGATCGCCGTCGCGGCCGCGAGCGGGGCCATGGCCCCGGCCACGAACAGCAGCCCGCCGACGATCTGGCCGCCGCCAGCGGTGAGCGCGGTCAGCGCTCCGCCCCGGAAGCCGTCGTCGCGGAACTCCTGGATCCCGCCGGCCAGGCCCTCGCCGCCGAGGTGGAAGCTGACCTTCTGGATACCGTGACCGGCCAAGAGCAGACCGGTGACGACTCTGAGCAGCAATAGTCCGAGTGCCATCAGGGACTCTCCTTCAGGTGGATCGCGCGGCGCTGCGCGTCATGAGAAACAGGGGTCGGAGAAACCGTCGACGGCCTCCGCGTCCGGGACGAAGCCCTTGTCGATCCGCCACTTCCGGTGCAGCTCCGACTCGGCAGCGGCCTCCTGGAGCATCTGCGCCTGCCGGATTCCGGAGCGGCTTGGGCGGGCCGAGGCCTGGTAGCCGCCGTAGTGGGCGACCGGGCTCCATGCGGGCTCGACCGGAGGCGGGGGCGCCGCCAGAGCTTCGAACTCACCGGTCGCGTAGACGATCCGGCCACCGACGATCGTGACGGCGGCCTCAATGGAAGGGATGTCGGCCTCCTCGACGGTGAAGTAGTCGTCGCTGAGGATCGCCAGGTCGCCGTAGAAGCCGGGGCTGAGCATGCCCTTGACGTCCTGCTCGCCGGTCACTTCGGCTCCGGCGCGGGTGTACATCGCGAGGGCGGTCTCCCGGTCGACACGGTTCGCGGGCGACCGCAGCAGGACGTTCCCAACAGTGCGGCCGGTGACCAGCCAGTGCAGCGCCACCCACGGGTTGTAGGTGGACACCCTCGTCGCATCGGTGCCGGCCGCGACGGTCAAGCCGCGCTCCAGCATGGCGCCCAGCGGCGGCGCGCAAGCCGCGGCCGCGGCGCCGTAGCGGCTCAGGAACGCCTCGCCCTGGTAGTTGAGGCGGTGCTGTACGCCGATAGACCCGCCGAGCGCGGCGGTGCGGTCCAGGCTGTCCGCCGACACGGTTTCGGCGTGGTCGAACATCCAGCGACCCGCGCCGGGGAACAGTCCTTCGGCGGCGAGTTTGTCGAAGACGGCCAGGTCCCGGCGGATCGTCTCGTCGTACGTCGCGTGCAGCCGGAACCCCCAGCCGTTTTCGAGCAGCAGCCGCACAGCCTTCTCGAATTCGGTCTCGTACGGGCCAAGTTCGGGCCGCGGCTGGGCGAAGTTCTCGAAGTCGCCCGCCGCCCACGTGAGGTTTTCACCGGCGCCGTTGAACCTAAGCCACTCGTCGCCGTCGCCGGGCCGGACCATGCTGGTCCAGCGGCGGATGTCCTCCACCTCTTGGCCCAGCGTCTGCGGGAACAGGTGGTAGCCGATCCTCATGGTCAGCTCGCCGTCGGCGGCGAGCTCGGTCACGGCGTGGTAGTCGTCTGGAAAGTTCTGGAAGCCGCCGGCCGCGTCGATGAAGGATGTGAGCCCGAACCGGTTGAGCTCCCTGAGGAAGTGCCGGGTCGACGCTTTCTGCTGCGAACGATCCAGCATCGGCGCCTTGCCGATGGTGGCGTACAGGATTCCGGCGGCGGGCGCGGCCAGCAGCATGCCGGTCGGTTCGCCGTCGTGGCCGCGGACGATCTGCGCACCGGGTGGATCGGGGCTGTCGCGGTCGATCCCGACCGCGCGCAGCGCGGCCCGGTTCAGGATCGCGAACTGGTACAGGTGCGTCACCACGACTGGGGTGTCCGGGGCTGCGGCGTTCAATTCGGCTGGCGTCGGTACCCGATGCTCGGCGACGCTTTCGGTGCTCCAGCCTCCCGCGACCCGCACCCACTGACCCTGCGGCGTCCGGGCGGCCTGTTCTCGCAGCATCCTGAGACCCGTCGCGAGCGAGGGCACTCCGTCCCAGCGCAGTTCCAGGACATAGTGCAGGCCGCCCCGGATGATGTGGCAGTGCGAGTCGTTCAGTCCGGGAACGACACGCCGTCCGTGCGCGTCCAAGACGCGGGTTCCCGGACCGATGTGAGCTGCGACGTCGGCGTCGTCGCCCACGACGCCGATGACGCCGTCGGTGACCGTTAGGGCGCCGGCGGCCGGGCGGCGGGGATTGCCGGTGAAGATCTTCGCATTGCGGACGACCAGATCGGCGGGTTCGGTCGGGGAGCCGGGCCTGAGGCCCGCCACGGGCATCGACGTCATCAGCACTCTCCTGTGTCAGTGAGCAGTGCTTGCACGAGACCATCGCGGCCTGGGGGTTCGCACCGGGGAAAGACCCCAGTCCCCGACGCGGCGGCACGCCAGGCGCAGGACTGGGGTCGTACTCCGATGCCGTGTGCCGCTTTCGCATGGTGTCCTTTCTCCAGATCGGAAGTCTCACGAGGACCCTGGACAGGAGTGTTCGATGGCAGGCGGTGATGCCGCTCCCGCAGCTCGCCTCACGGCGTGGGCCCCGCTGGCCAACCGGATCTTCCGCCTGTTGTGGATCGCTCAGTTCGGCTCCAACGTCGGCAGCTGGACCCAGACCGTCGGCGCGCAGTGGTTGCTGGTCGGCCGCGGCGCGATCCTCGTCACGCTCGTCCAGGTGGCGTCCGGTGTCCCGGTGCTCTTGTTCGCGCTGCCCGCAGGGGTGCTGGCCGATCTTGTCGACCGGCGCAGGCTTCTGCTCGCAGCGCAGGTCGCCATGGCAGCCCTGGCCGGCGTCCTGGCAGCGCTGGCGCTGGCCGGTCACCTGCCGCCCGCGGCGCTGCTGGCCTTCACATTCCTGCTCGGCTGCGCGGCCGCGTTGTCGGCGCCGGCCTGGCAGGCGATCCAGCCGAGCCTGGTCCCGCGAACGCAGCTCGCCCAGGCCTCGGCGCTCGGGGCGGTGAACATGAACACCGCCCGCGCCGTCGGCCCGGCCGTCGGCGGCGTCCTGGTGTCGCTGGCCGGCCCGGGCTGGACGTTCACGCTGAACGCGGTCTCCTTCCTCGGGATCGCGCTGGTCTTGCTGCGATGGCGACCCGATCCGTCAGCGCCCCACGACGATCAGGAGCGGGAGAACGTCCACGCGGCCCTGCGCGCCGGCGGGCGCTATGTGCGGCACAGCCCGAGGATCCGGCGCGTCCTGATACGGGCCGCCTTGTTCACACCGGGCACGGCCGCGTTGTGGGCGCTGCTCCCGATCGTCGCGTCCCAGCGTCTCGGACTCGGATCATCAGGGTACGGTTTCCTGCTCGGTGCTGTCGGGGTCGGCGCCGTCACCGGAGCCGTGCTGCTCCCCAAGGCCGGCGGACTGCTGAGCGGAGATCACCTGCTCGCGGGATCCGCAGCCGTGTTCGCGGTCGCCCTGATCGTGTCGGCGACGGTGGATAGCACTGCAACTGTCGCCGCCGTCCTGGTCTTCTCCGGCATCGCGTGGATCGGGGCCTTGTCGACCCTGAACGCGGCGATGCAGCTCACGCTCCCGGGCTGGGTCCGGGCTCGCGGTCTGGCCTTCTACCTGGTCGTTTTCCAGGGCGGCCAAGCCCTCGGTTCGCTGCTGTGGGGGCTGGTAGCCGACTGGACGAGCCTTCGTACCGCGCTGCTTGGCGCCGCCGGACTTCTGCTGGCGAGCGCGACGATCATCTGGTGCCGGCGCCGACGCGACGCCGTCGTATCCGATCCGTCGCCGACCAGTGCATGGCCTGAACCCACGCTCGCCATCGAACCTACGCCCTCGGACGGACCGGTTCTGATCGTGGTGGACTACGCGGTCGATGCGGAGAACTCCGAGGCGTTCCGGGCCGCCATGTTGCACGTCGAACGCTCAAGGCGGCGGACCGGCGCGACCACGTGGGGGCTTTACCAAGACGCCGAACAGACGTCCCACTTCCTGGAGACCTTCACGGTCGCCTCGTGGTCCGAACACCTCGCCCAGCATCATTCCCGCTACACCGGCCTTGATCGCGAGTTCGAAACCAGGGCTCGCGGACTCGTGACCGAACCCCCTCGTGTTACCCACGCAATCACCCCCGGTCCGCCACCACCGCTGATCCGCGCAGACCTGACTCAGCAGAGGAAATCATGACCGCCACCCGGACATATGACATGGCCGACCACTGCGGCCGACGGCTCGTCCACGGCCGGCCGGAGGTGAACGGCGTCCAGATCCACTACGCGATCGGCGGCTCGGGCGACCCCGTGGTCCTCCTGCACGGCGTCCCGAAGACGATGTACTACTGGCACAAAGTGATCCCGCTGCTCACCCCGCACCACACCGTCATCGCGCTCGACTGCCGTGGCTTCGGCGACTCCGAGCGCCCAGTCGGCGGATACGACACGCAGACGATGGCGGCCGATGTGGCGGCACTCGCCACGCACCTGGGCTTCGAGCGCTTCCGCATGGTCGGAGAGGACTGGGGCGCGTGCACCGCCTACGCCGTCGCCGCGTTCCACCGACCACGCCTCGAGCAACTGGTGTTCCAGGAAACCCGGCTCGCCGGACTGCCCGTCGACGCCGAGCCGCCGACCAGACCGGACGACCCCCGCTCGGGCTGGCACCGCACCTTCTTCAACCTCCCGCACTACCCGGAAATGCTGCTGGCCGGCAAGGAACGCGCCTTCTGGTCGTACTTCCTGAAGCGCCAGATGTGGGATCCCAGTGCCCTGACCAGCGACGACATCGACGAACTGACCCGCTGGGTCGAGCAGCCCGGTGGAATCAGGGCGATCCTCGAGCAGTACCGCGCCACTAACCTCAACGCCGAGCAGAACCGCGAACAGTACGCCGATCCGCTCACCTGCCCGGTGCTCGCCGTCGGCGCACAGGTCTATTTCGGCGAAGAGATGCAACGGCAGATGGCGCGCGTCGCCCAGAACGTTCAAGGGGTCGTCATCCCCGAGTCCGGACACAACATCGCCCTGGAAAATCCGGTTGCGCTAGCGAAGGCCTATCTCGACTTCTTCGCCGGAGGTCCGCGCGTATTGCCCGGACGCGACTGACGTTGACACATAGCCCGATTCCCCGGTCTCCGACCTTGGAGCTCTCTTCCGGTGTAGGGGCTTTCTAGGGTGTGACCGTTCCCTGAGCAATACCGATGGATCGGCGAGTACCTTTGTGCCGCCGACCGAAGCACTGATGTAGAGACGTACGCCGACTGCCAGGTGGCGCTAGAGACCAAACAGCTGGGTCGCCGTTCCGCGGTGCCCGAGCTGGTCCACGAGGAGGCGCATTAGAGGGCGAGCGCCTCCCCCAGCGGATCGCCGACGTCATCCAGGATGAGTCATCCCGGAGCGCAGACCTGACAAGACGAAGGGCACGCAGGCCGTGTTCACCCAGGGCGACGTGAGGGTCTGCAGGGCCAGTACCATCAGTCCCCGCTCGATGCGGGTCCAAGCGCACCGTCGGTCACTCGCCGCCCAGCCTCAGTGAGACGCGCGATCCATTTGCGGCCCTTCCTGTCTCGACCCGGACTCTCAGTGATCACCAGGAGTCCGCACGCTTGCAGCGGCTTCAACGTGGCGAGATGGATCCCTCCGACCTGCCGGGCGAGGGTCAGTCCCAGGCCCTCAAGGCGGCGCATCTCGCCTAGGGCATCCCACTGCCTCTCGCTCAAATCGATCGGCTCGACGCCGTCCCCCTCAGCCTTCCCTCGCATGACGTCCTCCGCCTCGACTCCGCAGATCGTACCGAGGCATCCAGCCGAGCCGAGCGCCGCGCATCACGCGGCCGGGGGTGACGGTGGCCAAGGCGCGGACAACCCGGCTCGGCACGGGCAACTGGGCAGCCTCTGCGCGGGGCTGGACGCCGCAAGAAAGTCGACTCCTGCCAAAAAGTCTGCCAAAAGGCCTTGGCACACAGCCGAAAACCGCAGGTCACGAGCGAACCCAGCCGGCTGGACCACGGCCGCTGACCTGGGCGTTCGCTCAGGTCAGCGGCCGGGCGACGGACGAGTGGGCCTGTACGTGCAGTCCGTCCTGCGCGTGACCGACGTGGCCATCCTGAACACCGCCCCCACCACAGCCGACATCGACCGCATCGACCGCCTGCCCATGCGCGACCTCATCGAGGAAGTCGCCGTCCTGCGGCCCGACGGCACCCCGCCACCCACCTGGGTGCTGCTTAACCGCACCGTCACCGGAGCCAAAGCCACCAACGACTACCGCGACTACCTCAGCGACAGCGGGTGGAACGTCTTCACCACCACCATCCCCAACCGGCAGCTCTATGCCCAGTCCATGCTCCACCCGGTCACCGCCGCGAAGGGCTCCGCCTACGACGAACTGGTCACCGAGATGACCGACCGCGGCCTCCTGCCCAAGATCGGAGACCAGCGATGAGCCCCACCCCCGACCGCAGCGCAGCCCTGCGCAACCGCAACGCCGGACAGGAACTTGCTGAGGTCTCCAGCACGGGGGCGCCGTCGGGTCGGCCTGCCGACCTGGTGGTCACCTCCGAGATGGTCCCGACCCCGGCCATGACCGGCGCGAGCGGACCGCTCAGCCAGGTCGAGCAGCACGAACTGGGACTGTGCGAGCGGGCCGTGGAGAACATGGCCACCGCCGCCTGGCTCGCGGGCGAGGCCCTGCAGACCATCCGCGACGCCAAGCTCTACCGCCACACCCACACCCGCTTCGAGGACTACATCGAGGAACGCTGGGAGATCGGCGAGCGCACCGCCTACCAACTGATCGAGGAATGGGCACTCGCCGAGCGCCTCAACCAGGTCCTCGGCAAACCCGCCACCGCCTCCCACACCCGCGCCCTGCACCCGTCGCCACTCGCTTCGGGCTGGACACGGCCACCGACCTCTACCAGCAACTGCGCGTTCGCACCCAGGCGGAGGGCATCCGGCTCACTGCTGCCATCACCGGACAGATCGTCAGGGCCGGTCTCCGGGCCGCCGGCAAGCAAGCTGAACAGACTTCCTTTCAGGATGCGGCCCGCCAACTGCTGGCCGCCCCGGCGCTCTCCCTGGCCAGCGGCGCCAACGCAAGTACAGCTATCCCTTCCCAACCGCGCGGCGTCGTACTGCAGCCTCCTCCCGTCGGCGATAGCGGCCTGCGAAATTTCGCAGGAAGTCACGAAGAGGTAACGCCAACGAGCGGTGCGGGCGTCCTCTCGCCGCGCGAGGCGCTGCCTCCTGCGGGCACCGAAGGGCCCCCTGAGGATCACGACGCACCACAGCCCCAAGGGATCCCGGCCGAATCCCCACTGCGAGTGAACACACCGTCTATAAGCGCCGGCGCACCGGGCTACCAGCGCCGATGCACCGGATAACGCAAATGGAGCACCCCGTCGCCTCGGATGACTTCGGGATCCTCGAGCATCAGGTGGTCGTTAGCGAGCGTCCCGAAGTACGGCTTCCCCCGGCCGAAGACGACCGGCACGAGGTCGATCGCCACGTGGTCGATGAGCCCCAGCAACAGCGCCTGCCCGCCGACCTCACCCGCGCCCACACCAATCTCCCCCTCGCCAGCCAGCTCCTGTGCTCGCGCGATTCCCTCCTCCACCGAGGTGGTGAAGTGGTACGAGGCCTCGGGGTGCCATCCCGTCGGCCGCGGTCGGTGCGACACGACCACGACGTGGTCGCCCGCCGGCGGGTGGCCCTCCCAGCCGTTGGTCAGATCGAATTGGTGCCGCCCGATGACCAGGACCTTCTGGCGCGACCACATGCCACGCACGTAGTCAGCCGAGGCCGCTGAGACCCGAAATGGCGCACCGTGAACATCGGCATGGTCTTCGTCGACGAGGGGATGGTCGCCCTTGAAATACCAGTCGTGGAGCGGTCCCACGTCGTCGCGCTCGTCGGCAATGTAGCCGTCTAGTGAGGCCACTGCGTGCAGGTACGTCGTACCCATGCCTACTGCTCCTTCCGACACGCGTAATCACCAGTCTCTCCCGAACTGCCCGACTGGCAACCGCATTCTTAGCGCACGTCGCTGAACCATCACTTGATCAACACGCCCTAGATTATCGATTCCAAGGGGTCGTCACTCGCACGGGACCAGGGGGCCACCCTCAGGCCGTGGCGTCGGACACCAGATCTGGCGCCTGACCGGCAGAGCATGAACCACCGCGGCTGACCACGCCCCCTCAACCGATGGCCCCGCCCCGCGACCCCTCGCGGACGGGGCCATCACCACGCCGGCCACCCAAGCCGCAACCGCCATCTCAGGTCGGCTTCCGGCGCTCGGAACGCAACTGGTGGGCAGGCCCCTGCTGGTCCCTGGACCGTCGCCGCGGTCAACTGGGCGTGCGGGGATTCGACTGGTGCTTCGGCTGGGGCTGTGTCAGATCCGCGCAGTCTCGTGCCCGGCGGGTGAGTGGGGTCGGACGCGTGCGATGACCAGCGCGACGTCGTCGTCGGCGTCCGGGTGCCGCAGGGCGGCCAGGAGTCGGTCGCAGGTTGCCTCCAGCTGGTGGCCCGGGTCAGTGAGCAGGCGCAGGAGGTAGTCGAGGCGCTGGTCGAGGGGTTGGTCGCGGGTTTCGACCAGGCCGTCGGTGTACAGGACCAGTTGGTCGCCGACACTCAGGTCGAGGAAGGTGGCCTCGAACCGGGCGTCGCGGATGCCGCCGGTTCCGAGTGGGACTCCGGTGGGTAGGTCGAGCAGTTCGGGGTGTTGGCCGGGTCTGATGAGGACGGGGGGCAGGTGGCCGGCCAGGGCGATGCGGCAGCGGGCGTGGTGGGGGTCGTAGGCGGCGTAGACGCAGGTGGCGATGGTCTGGTCCAGACCGGTGGTGATGCGGTCGAGGTGGTACAGGACTTGGGCGGGGTCGAGGTCGAGGTCGGCCAGGGTGCGCGTGGCGGTGCGCAGTTGGCCCATGGTGGCGGCCGCGTGCACGCCGTGTCCCATGACGTCTCCGACGACCAGGGCGGTCTGGTCCTGGTGCTGGGGGATGGCGTCGAACCAGTCCCCGCCGATCCCACTGGTGACGCCTGCGGGCTGGTACCGGTAGGCGATCTGAAGGCCGACGGGTTGTGGTGGCTGGTGCGGCAGTAGGTGGCGTTGCAGGGTCAGGGCCGTGTTGCGGACGTGTTGGTACCAGCGGGCGTTGTCGATGCACACGGCGGCGCGGGCGGCCAGCTCTCCGGCGAGCACGACGTCGTCGGCGGTGAAGGGCAGCGGATTGCGGGTGCGCCCGAGGTCGAGCACGCCCAGGACCTGACCGCGGGCGAGCAGCGGCACGACCAGGTAGGAGTGCAATCCCTCGGCCGCCAGGAGTGCTGCGCCGTCGCCGTCACGCGCGATGCGCGGCAGGTCCGCAGGGGCGACGTGCTCCACGAGCACGGGGCGCCCAGTGTTCACACACTGGGTGACCAGCCGGTCGGCGGGATAGCTGGCGATCTCGCCGGGAGGATCGGCGGCGTGGACGGCAGGGGTCTCGTAGGACGCCGCTACGGCCAGGGCCCGGAAGACGGCCGGCCCTGCGCCGGTCACCGCGGTGGTGCCACCGTCGTCCTTAAGAATCGAGTCGAGTACGTCCACCGCGGCCAGGTCGGCCAGGTCCGTCACCACCAGGTCCGCCAGTTCGCGCGCGGTGCGGTCCAGGTCCAGGGTGGTGCCGATGCGTACCGAGGCGCGGGCGATCAGTGCCAACCCGCGTCGGGCTTCGGCTGCCTCGGTGGCTGCACGGTGCTGCTCGGTGACATCCACCACCGACACCGCGACGCCCAGCACCCTTCCACCGGGGTCCTCCAAGCGGTAGTAGGACCCCGACCAGGCGTGCTCACGATGCGGGTCGGCGGGGGTGCGGCCGACCGCGAACTGGTCCAGCAGCGGTATGCCGTTGGCCAGGACCTGGCGCATCGAGGCCTCGACCAGCTCGACGTCCAGCATCGGCAGCACTTCGCTTACCCGACGGCCCAGGAGCTCGGCGGCCCCAAGGCCGTTGATCCGCTCCAGCGTCGGGTTGACCAGGACGTAGCGCAGGTCGGTGTCCAGTACCGCCAGCCCGATCGGGGCCTGCGCCACCAGGCGCACCGACAGTGCCAGGTCACGTTCCACGCCGCGCAGAATGGCCTCGTCGCAGGCCAGGCCCAGCGCGTACACGCCACCGCGCTCATCCTGCAGCCGCATGTTGCGGAACTCGACCAAACGGGTGGAGCCGTCCTTGTGCCGTATGGGGAAGACTCCGGCCCAGGCCCCTGCGCCTGCCATGACCTTGGCGAACAGGTCGAGGACCAGGTCGACGTGCTCGGCTGCGACCAGCAGCTCGGCGGCGTAGCGGCCCAGTGCTTCCTGCGCGCTCCAGCCGAACAGGTCCTGGGCCTGCGGGCTCCACAGCACGATCCGCCCGTCAGCGCCCACCACCACCGCGGCCACACTCAGTACGTCCAGCAGGCCGCCGGGCTCGGAGGGAGCAATCCCGACCGGGACTGGCTCGGCCCGGGACGCATCGGGCTCACCCACCGCCAGCCCTCCTTCCGCCCACCCCAGCGGAAGCCGCCTCGGGCCCGGGCCTGTCGTTGGCCGCTTCGCTCTCGCGTCTCCGCTGTCCTCCCATCGTCCTCCCACACTGCCCCGGCGGCAGCGCTGGCAGCCCTGAGGCCAGCGGTCGGCAGGATGTGCGGTGGCCCACGATCCCATCTAGACGACTTGCTCCTATGTGCTCGGGTGAGTGAGCGGCGATCTTCGCGGGCATCATGGAGGCCGACCTTGAAGGAGCGAAGCCTGTGAGACTCGTGTCAGATCCCGTTTGTGGCGAGGTGGAACTCACCGCGACGGCGACAGAACTGGCCTGCTTGGCAAGCGCGGTAGCCGAGGGTGCTGGGTTCATCAGCGCCGCGTTCGTGTCTTCGCTCGATGGCAACACCCTGGCGGGAATCGAAGTCAGGAGGGCACTCGGTTCCGGTGTCTGCATCGACGTTGATACCCAGCGGCAGACCCTTGTGATCAACGGCGATGCCGACGCCAGGGCTGTCCTGGCCGAAAATCTGCATGCCATGGCCACTTCCGAAGACGGCGGTCACCTCCACATCGACTATTTTCCCGAGCACCCCTACCTGGTGGAAGGATCGCTGCCCTTGGTGGTCAACAGCCCGCACGGAGGCATGCCGACGCGATGAACCGGGCCTGCGGCCGATGTGATCAGTGATCGTAAGCGATCAGCGAGCGGGTGACCGATGCGCCGGTGTTGTTGTTGTGCCAAATAGCGGCAGCCATCGCCAGGATGCGTTGGGCGACGCGCACGGCGACACCCTCGATGGTCCGGCCGCCGTGTTGTTCCAGGTCGAGCTGGCCTTTGAGGGTGTCGTTGACGGACTCGATGAGCTGGCGGACCTTCTTGAGCATCGGCTCGCCGTATCGCTGCTTCTCCCGCTTGCGGGAGGGCCGCAGCAGCTCGATGCCCTGCTCGGCGAGGGCATTCTCGAACGGTTTAGACGCAAAGCCCTTGTCCGAGATCAGCACGATGCCCTCGCGCTGGGCGACCAGGGCTGCGTCGACCTCCAGCATCGCCCCGAGGACCTCGCGCTCGCCGATCTTCGGATTGGCCAGCGCCTGCCATGATCGGCATCCCGGCCGGAGTGCAGACAAGGTACAGCCGCAGCCCCCAGAAGAACCGGGAGTCGGAAGCGCAGTAGCCGTAGCTGGCCCAGCCGGCCAGGTTGGACCGCTGCACGGTCGGGCGCGACATGCCGCATGGGACCGGGGTGGAGTCGGCGCTCTACGTGCAGCGGTTCATCGACAACGACGAGCGGGTTCGAGAAGGTCTGACGCTGGGCACCGAGCGCGGCGTGCCGCTGATGGAGGCCCCGCGCCAGCAGCTCGACAACCTGGCGGAGGGCCACAACCACCCGCCCGCTCCCGCCACCACCCGGCCGCACTGGTCACCGCCCGTCGGCGGTCGAGGAATCGCGCTCGGCGAGCGCGCGGTAGTCCACCTTCCCGCTGCTCGTCAGGGGCAGGGACTCCTCGACGCGCCACTCCCTCGGCGTGAACGCCGCAGGCATGCGCTCTGTCGCGAACCTCTGAAGATCACGCCAGGGAGCCGGTAACCCGAGGGTGCAATGAGCGACCAGCCGCGCGTGTCCGCCTTTCCGCACGGCGACGACCCCGCAGTCCTCCACGGCGGGGTGCTGACTAAGCACCGCTTCCACATGATTGAGGTCCACGCTTACTCCATCACCAGGACGTCGAGTCGGTCCACCGACACGTGAATCTCAGCGGCCATGCGGCGGACCTGGTCGAGGTCGGCGAGGTCCGCGGTCACGGTCCGGGGTCTGGATGCGCCGCGGGCCGCGAACTGGTCTGCGATGTGGTTGAGTTTGGCCTGGTTGCGGCCGTGCAGGATCACGTCGGTGCCGTCAGCTGCCAGGCGTTCGGCCAGGGCCGGGCCGAGGCCGTCGGTGGCGCCGGTGATGAGGACGGCAAGGGAACGGGTCACTGCTGGTCTCCTGGGGCGATCACTGTGTTGGTGGGGTGCTGTGCGGCCTGCGCGAGGGTGGCCGTGAGGTCCTCGACGAGGTCGTTGCCCATGGGCTGACGCGTGGCCAGGAGGCGGTACCACAAGGTGCCGAACACGATGTCCAGGACGGTGGACGCGGCAGGGCGGGGCGGCAGGTCGCCCCGCGTCCGGGCCCGATCGAGGACCACCTGGAGCGCGTCGCGCCGACGCTGCAGGAAGGCGCTGCGGAAGAGTTGGCCGAACTCCTCGTTGATCTGGGCCTCCGCCATCAGGACGCACAGGATGTCGACGACGCGCTGCTGGCGGCCGAGCCGGAACGTGTCCTCTAGGAAGGCCCGTAGGTCGTCGGCATAGGAGCCGTGGTCGGCATTTGTGACGTACAGATCGGCTTTCACTGCGAGCGCTTCGAGGAGCACGTGGGCTCTGGAGGGCCACCAGCGGTAGATCGTCTGTTTGCCGCATCCGGCGCGGTTGGCGATTCCTTCGATCGTCAGGCCCGCGTAGCCGACCTCGCCGACCAGGTCGAACGCCGCGACCAGGATCGCCATCCGGCTCTCCTCGCTGCGCTTGCGTCCCGGGCGTGATTCCGAAGGGGGTTGCTTGTCCATGACCATGGAGGCTAGCTTAATGCGAGACGCAGTGGTTCGAAATAGGGAGATGCCATGTCTCAGCGCACTGCCCTCGTGGTCGGGGGAACGTCCGGTATCGGGCTCGCAACAGCCCGCCTGCTCCAGGCACGTGGTGCCACGGTGCATATCGCCGGCCGCAGCAAGGAGCGCCTTGACGCCCTTGCCGTCACCGACGCCGAGCTGGTCGGGCACCAGGCTGACGCCGGAAACGTTGGCGAGACCCGGGCCCTCGCCAAGGTGATCGGCAGCATCGACTGGTTGGTCCTGGCGGCGGCCGGGAGCGAGGGGCCGGGGCCGGTAGCCGATCTGGACCTGACGATGCTGCGGCGCGCGTTCGAGGCCAAGTTCTGGCCTCACGTCACCACGATCCAGGCGGTCCTACCGCATCTCGCACCGGACGGCTCGATCACCCTGCTCAGTGCCATCACCGCGCGGGCCGGCATGCCGGGAACCGCCGGCATCGCCGCCCTCAACGGCGCCGTCGAGGCCCTGGTCAGGCCGCTGGCCGCGGAACTCGCTCCGATACGAGTGAACGCCGTCTCTCCCGGGCTCGTCGACACGCCCTGGTGGAGCGGCCTGCCGGAAGACGCCAAGCGCGAGTACTTCGCACAAACCGCCGCCACTCTGCCGGTCCGTCACATCGCCTCGGCGCAGGAGGTCGCCGAGGTAGTGGCCCTTGCCGCCACCAATGCCAACCTCACCGGCACCATCATTGAGACCGATGGGGGTGCACGTCTGGTCTCGTTGGCCTGACCCGCTCACCGCGCCTTCGGAGTCCTGCCCCACGCCTCACCGCGGCAGGGGCAGGACATCGACGCGGGAGCCCAAGGCCGCGGCTGTGAGTCGTGGACATGGTTGTCCTACTTGTGGGGTTGAGCCGGTCATTTGTACAGTCGGCGGACCCAGGATCGTGGGTATGCCCGCCTCACGGTCAGCCGAGGTTGGTGATCGGAAGCAGTCCGCGCTCGGCGAAGACCTGGAAGCTCACCGTCAACGACTTGAACAACTGCCCACTCGCCTTGACCAGTACCAGACCGCTACCACCGGCCAGATCGAATGATCAACCCTCGAAGGACTTGCAGGCGCGACCACTAAGTCGCCGATCCGATGGACTGCCGTCGGGCCGGTGAAAGTAGCGCCCGGGTCCGCTTGGGGGCGTGGACAGCCGGGCGGCAGACCATGGGTCACGTCGGCGACATGATCGGCGCGGCAGGAGCGAACGGCCGCTCCGGACTCACCCGCGGCGACCGGGGCGCGCGGTTCCGCGAACGACTACTTCCGCTCGTGGGCATCGAGTTTTCCGATGTTCCACGGCACCGACCTGCACTCATCACCCCTTCCGGACGCAACGACCGGGAACCAGCTCTACCCACTGATCATTTGATGCGATTCTGCGCGCGGTGCTGAACCCGTCCCGGGGCCGCGATTCAGTATTCATATCACTGAGCTTGAAAGGGTGATGGCCCTCTCGCTGATCAAGGGATCCCGCTGAGGCCGGTGGTGACCGCGACGTCGAACGGCTGTGCCGTCTCTGCTGGCCTCCTGCCCATGTCCGGGAGCCAGTGGATTCCTGCGTCGTTGGTGGTGCCCAAGCTGATCCGTACCGCACGTTCGACGGGCGAGTACGCACCGTCGTGGCGGTCGAGGTCGAGGAGGCCGGTCGGTATAAGGGGCGGCTGGGCGATGAACCGGGGGATGGTGCCGCGATTGGGCTGGGCGGCATGGATCAGGAACGGGTGGCACAGGTAGACGTCCCCGGCCCGACCGGTGGCCAGAGCTACTGGCCGCTCCGGTGAGTCGAGTTTCCCGGCGGCGTGCATGGTCTGACAGAGCGTGAAGAAGTCGACTCCGCGCTCGCCGGCGGACTCCAGGAACGGTGGGACGTCCAGATGGGAGCCGACCTTGACCCGGGTTGGGCCGTGATCGGCGTCGACGTCGGAGAACAGGAACAGCATCAGCAGTGCGCGGTCACGAGAACGGAGGTTGAGCCAGGATCCCGTTTCGCCTTCGGGGGTGTAGCTGGCGTCCATGTGCCATCCGGTGTCGCCTGGGTCGTCGGGGTGGGGGAACCGTATGGGGAAGGTGCCCAGGCCGACTCGTGGTGTCCACCGGCCCGCGCCAACCAGTTGGTCGAAGGCTTGGTGCAGGCGCGGGGTCGTGGCCGCGCGCTGGAACAGCTCGTCCGAGTAGCCACCGAGCCTGACGACCGGGCGCTGCCAGGTTTCGGGGTCCTCCGGGTCAAGGCCGGTCTCGCGCCACAAGAACGCCCGGCACTCCTCGGCGACCGGGCGTGGGAACGCCTCTGGCAGGTGCACGAAGCCGTCGGTGACGAACCGCTCTATCTCATCTGCTGTCAGGACTGCTGGCATTCGCCCGATTCTCGGCGGGCTTCCGAAGACGCGCAACCGATTTGCGACCTCTACCGGATCACTGAGCGGAAGTGCCTGATGGCGGTCTCTGAGCTCACCGCGGTCACCGCGGTTCGATGATCAGTCCGGTTTCGGTGAGGCAGCCGTCGATCAGGTGCGGGCGGTATTGGATCTTCTTGAGCTTGCGCTTCATGACCCGGACAAGGTGGTCCAAGTCGGCGGCGGCAAAGTTCGCCAGTCCCCGCTTGACCACTGTGGGCCCACGTGAAACACAGCCTCACGAACCTCGCCAGCGTCGCCCTGGACCGCCTCGAAACCCTCGTCCGCAACCGACTCAAACGACCGACTGCAATACCGCCCCGACGTCCTCGACGGCTTCATCGCCGGAACCGGACTCTCCCACGACCTCCCACCGCCATCACCTTGAAGCGCCGAAGTCAGTAGCGACAGTGCCGCAACTGGTACCCGTCTACGCGCACCGGTTTCTTCCCGCCGGTCGTGGAACCTTCGGGCACCCCGTTCTCTCGGTCTCGGGCGTGGACATCATCTGCAACGGCGAAGACCTGGCCGAGTACGTCAGCCAGGAGTTCGAGGACGGGTACGAGCAACCGGAGACCTGGAACCCGCAGTCGAAGGTCGCCTTCTAGAGAGACTTCCTTCGGTAGCCCGCCCACCTTGGGGTGCAGCCCTCGCACGTCCCCGGGGGGCCTGTTACCTGAGGCCCGCTTGCGGTGGCAGGCGTTCGGTGTGCTCGCCGGTGACGAGGTAGACGACGCGCTTGGCGACCGAGACGGCGTGGTCGGCGAACCGCTCGTAGAAGCGGCCGACGAGGGCGACGTCGACCGCGGCTTCGACGCTGTGCTGCCAGCGGCCGTCAAGCAGCCAGCGGAACAGGGCGCGGTGCAGGTCGTCCATCGCATCGTCGTCCTGCTCCATCTGCAGGGCCGTCTCGATGTCCCGGGTGGCGATGACGTCGGCGGCCTTGGCCATCAGCCGCTGCGCGAGCTGGCCCATCTCCAAGACAGTGACGTGCAGCTCGATGGGCACGGCGCTGTCGGGGTAGCGCCTGCGGGCCTGCTTAGCCACGTGCTGGGCAAGGTCACCGGAGCGTTCCAGGTCGGCGCTGATGCGCAGCGCGGTCACCACGGTGCGCAGGTCGGTGGCGACTGGCTGCTGGCGGGCCAGGACGGCGATGGCGCGCTCTTCCAGGTCGCGCTGCAGCTGGTCGAGCTTGTCGTCGGCCGCAATCACGTTCTCAGCGAGCTCCACGTCGGCCTCCAGCAGCGCGGTGGTGGCCCGGCCCATGGCCGAGGCGGCGAACCGGGCCATCTGCTCCAGCCCGGTGGTGATGGCGGCGAGCTCCTCGTGGTACGCGGCGCGCATCGCGCTCCTCCCTGGGCCCTTGCGGGGGTCCGTATGTCGATTGTGGCCTTCCAGGGGTATATCACCCCAGTGAACCCGCGGGCCGCTGCCCGCCGACGCGCACCCGCCGCTGCGGGTGCCGGTCCGGCGTGGTGAAGCGACCAAGCCCGCGAAAGGCGTTAACGGCCTGGGGAGCGATAGAGGCTGCGGAGTTCCTAAGCAGTGAGGATCTTGCTGCAGCAGGCCTGACTGAGATGCTTCGATCATGAATACGAGCAGACGGGTGGACGAGATCGAGGCGGGCCGCCCCGTGGGATGGGCGCTACGTTCCGCGAACCTGGCCGACGTCGAGATGATCGCGGAGCTACGGGCGGCGGTGATGCGACCAGATTTGGAGAGGTTGGGCCGTTTTGACGAGCACCGCGTCCGGCAGCGGTTGCGAGATTCCTTCTCTCCGCAGCACACGTCGATCATCCTGGCCGATGACGCTTTCGCGGGCTGCATCACCCTGCGGGCCGCGGAGAACGGGCAGTGGCTGGAGCACTTCTATCTCGAACCGGGCATCCAGGGCCGGGGGCTCGGCTCAGCCGTCCTGCGCACGCTGCTGGAGCGGGCCGACGCCGACGGTGTGCCTGTCCGCCTGAACGTTCTGCAGGGCAGCGCTGCTCGTCGGCTCTACGAGCGCCACGGGTTCACCGTGGAGGACCAAGACCCGATCGACATCTACATGGTGCGACAGCCGGATACGGGAATCGTCGTAACGTGACGAGGACCGCAGGTGTTTATGGGGTGTGTCGTCTGCGTGGGCCCGTGCGGCCTGTTCCCAGCATGCCCTGTCCGGGGTCTCTCGCGCGCATCTCGGCGAGTTGATCGAAGAGCTCGCCTCCATGTGGCAGGCCGCGCACGAGTCGGCGCTGCACGAACGCCGTGGCGGTGAGCGTCGGCGTGCCGCCGGGGCCGGACCTGACCACCGGTTCGTCTTCGTCGACCGGGTGCTGGTCACCCTGGTCGTGCTGCGGCTCGGACTGCCCCACGCCGCGCTGGCGCAGATGTACGGCGTGGACCGGTCCACGATCTCCGGGGCGGTGCGCGAGGTCCGCCCGCTCCTGGCCGCGCGGGGATTCCCCGTGCCCGACCGCCCGGGCCTGCGCTTGCGCACCTTGGAGGACCTGTTCGCCTACGCCGACGCGGAAGGCGTGGACATGCGCATCGACGGCACCGACGTGCAGGTCCGCCGCCCCCGTGCGCACCGGCCGGGCCGCAAGGCGTTCGTGTCCGGCAAGCGCAAGCAGAACACGATCAAGACAACGACCTTCTGCGACACCCAGGACCGGACGCTCTTCTCCGGCGTTACCCGGCCCGGTCGTATGCACGACCAGACTGCCGTACACAGTGAGGGCATCGCCGAACAGTTCCGCCGGCACCCCAAGGTGAAGGCCGAGGTCGACGAGGGCTATCGAGGTCTGGCCAACGAGTTCCCCAAGCAGGTCAGCGCCCCGCCGAAAAAAGGTGAAGCCGGACGCCCCGCTCGGCGATCAATACGCCTGGCGTGAGGCGCGCAGACGTCAGTCCTCTCGACGGATCTGCGTGGAGCATGCCAACGCCGAGTACGCGCAGTGGCGCCCCCTGCAACGCTTCACCGGCAGACGTGAGGACTTCGCCCAGACCCAGACCGCGATCGCCGCACTAGTCTCAAACCGCTCCGCCCTCCGAGCGACCCGCCGCAAGACGAGCACCGAACTGATGCACGTCCAACCGGCCGCCTGCTGATCACCCACCAGACAAACCTCCAGGCCGACACGTCCCGACCTCAATCGCTCCCCAGCTCGTAACGTTCATTTCACCCGACAAAGGCCAGTGCCCCGGCACCGCCTGGTCCGGCAGCGGGCGGGACATCGATCAGGGCGAAGGCGGCTGCTTGTGACGGATGCCGGCATCGACTACCGGGCGGTGTTCCACGCGCTGCCGGGCATGGTGGCACTGCTGACCCCGCAGCTGGTGTTCGCGGACGCGAACGAGGACTTCCGTCGTGTGTCCGGCCGCTCTGCGAAGGAACTGATCGGCCGCTACCTGTTCGATGTCTTCCCCGAGAACCCGGAGATCCCCGCCGGTGGCGCGCGGAACCTGGAGGCGTCGCTGCGCCGGGTGATCGCCACTGGTGAGCGCGACAGCATGGCGCTGCAGCGCTACGACATCCAGTCCGTGGACAGTGCGGGCGAGTGGGAGGAGCGGTACTGGAGCACCGTCAACGCCCCTGTCCTCAGCGGCGGCCATGTCGTGCTGGTGGTGACCCGGATGGAGGAGGTAACCGAGCTGATCCGCGCCCGCGGCCTGCCCCCGCAGGGTCGGCACCGGGTCCTGGAAGCCGAGCTGTACACCCGGGCCCGGGAGCTGCAGCAGCTCAACGAGCGCCTGCGACAGGCCCACTCCCGCGAGCGCGAGGTCGCCCTCGCCCTGCAGAAGGCCATGCTCCCGCACTACAGACCGCTGCGCCGGCACCGCGCGGCGGTGCGCTACCGGCCCGCGACCGGGGCTTTGAACGTGTGCGGCGACTGGTACGACATCACCGACCTGACCGGCGGCGACCGCGTCGGCGCCTCGGTCGGCGACGTGGTCGGCCACGGCTTGGAGGCCGCCGGCGTCATGGGCCAGCTGCGCAGCGCGCTGGCCGCCGCCTCCCGGGTGGCCGACGGCCCCGGTGGCCGACGGCCCCGCCCAGGCCCTGGACGTGCTGGGGCGCTACGCGAGCTTCGTCGACGGCGCGGAGTCCACCACCGCGGTGACCTGCTTCATCGACTGGACGGCCAGCACCATCACCTACTCCAGCGCCGGCCACCTCCCACCCGCGCAGCTGCATACGGACGGCACTGTCACCTGGCTCGACCAGGCCCTCGACCCGCCCCTGGACGCCTCCCCGGAACCCGGCCCCCGCCCCGAAGCGGTCACCGCATTCACCCCGGGGGAGGTCCTGGTGCTGTACACCGACGGGCTGGTCGAACGCCGCCACCAGGACATCGACATTGGCCTGCAGACTCTGGCCCACTCCCTGGGCCGCCACCTGGGGGCCGACCCCGAATCCCTCGCCGACGCCGTCCTGTGGGACCTGCTGCCGCCCGCCGGCGTCACCGACGACACCGCCCTGGTCGTCCTCCAGCTGTGACCGGTACACAGCCGGCCCGGTTCAGGCCGCGGCAGCCGACCCGAACAGCTCCCGCAGCCGCCCACGCTGACGCTCACTGAGCCCACCCACCGTCCGGCGCTCAGCCATCCCGAGCTCACGCATCAACTGCCCGGCATGGATCGCGTCGACCCACGGCAGCGCCTCCAGCAACTCGCGCACAGGCAGCGCGTCCACCACCGCGGCCCCGCCGTCCAGGACCTCAGCCAGGGACCGCCTGCCGGCCAACTCCGCGAGCACCCGCGCGCGTTCCCCCACATCCACACAGGCCACCTGACCCGCCAGGTGAGAACGCCTGTACAAGAAGCGCCGATTCACTCCGCGCCTCCCTTCGACAAAGTGGAACAGACATGATTCCCGCCCTGCGGGCCACCCGACGCAGCGGCCGGACGCCCATGCGGGCAGGGAACCTACGAACGCATCATCCCAGCTCCTGATGATGTACAGGCAAACAGCGTGTAACGAGCGATGCCCGCCGTGCGGACGGTGGACAGGGAACGACGCTCCTCGTCAGAGCTCCCCTAAACTCTCGTGTCCATGACCGCGACCGAGGATCTTGAGCTCATCCAGCAGCTGGCTGACACAGCCGATGGCATCTCCCTGAGGTACTTCGCCGCAGGGGCCGTGCCGACGCAGACCAAGGCCGACGGTAGTCCGGTCACGCAGGCCGATCGCGAGGTCGAGCAGGCCCTCCGCGACCAGCTTCGGGGCAGCCGGCCCGGCGACCTCGTCATCGGCGAGGAACTCGGCAGCCACGGGAACGCCTCACGGCGATGGATTCTCGATCCGATCGATGGAACAGCCAACTTCTCAGCTGGCCTACCCCAGTGGAGCACTCTCCTCGCGGTCGAAGCGAACGGCGAGGTAGTCACCGGCATGATCTCCGCACCGGCGCTCCGGCGACGTTGGTGGGCTACGCGCTCAACCGGTGCCTGGACCAGTTCATCCGCCGATGAAGACTGGGAGCGACGTGAACCGCTGGCGGTCAGCTCGATCGCGACACTCGACAAGGCGACGATCGCCATCTGGCCGCTCGGCGCACGGGTGCCGCCACAACGCGCCGCGGCAGGCCGGCGTCTGATCGAGCTCAGCGCGGACGGCGGCCCGCTCTCGAACTGGGCCGACGCCTGCCACGGGGCCATGCTGGTGGCCGCCGGAACAATAGACGTCTTCTTCCACATGTCCGCCGACCCCTGGGACATCGCCGCCGCCGTTCCAATCGTCGAGGAAGCAGGAGGGACGGTCAGCGACCTGGACGGTGATCCCAGCATCTCATCGGGCGCGGCCATCTACAGCAACGGCCACGTGCACCGCCACGTTCTGGACGTGTTGCAGTCCACTGCAGCAGCGTCGTAACGCCGGGTTCGCTCGTGCCTTCGGACTGAGTAGCCTCGGGGTCATGCCATCAGCGCCCCTGCCGACCGTTCTTGAAGGCCGCCATGTGCGGCTGGAACCGCTGGCTCTGCGGCACGTTCCCGACCTGTTCCAGGTCGGCGGCCGTGACGAGGATGTCTGGCGCTGGTTGAGTGCGCCGACCCCTGCCAGCGAAGAGGAACTGCGGGGGATCGTCTCCAAGCGTCTCGAAGAGGTCGACGCTGGGAAGCGCGTCGCGTTTGCGGTGGTCGGTCGAGTCCAGGGCACGGCCATCGGCACGACGAATCTGCACAGCTGGCACCAGTGGGACGGTCACGTAGAGATCGGAGGCACCTGGTTCGGCAGGAGTTGGTGGCGCACGGGAGCGAACTCGGAGACCAAGCTGCTGACGATGACCTACGCGTTCGAGGCCCTCGGCTTCGAACGTGTCGTCTGGCGCGTCGATGTGGACAACATCCGCTCCCAGGAAGCCATCACGCGGATCGGGGCCCGGCTGCAAGAGTGCAAGGTGGGGGCACTGCTCAAGCCGGACGGAACCCACCGTGATCTTCTCGTCTACGTCATGCTCCGAGACGAGTGGACAGCGGCGAAGGTCAACCTGACCGATCGCTTGGCGAGAGGGTAGGGAACAGACTCCAGGCTGGTCACGCGACTCTCGCCGGCCTCCCGCCCCAGCGGAGGCCCTTCTCGCTGCGGATCCGGGCGCGCTCCCTGCGTTGGGCGGCGAGCACGTCGGGATGTCTGGCGTTCTGGTTCCGCCAGCGGAGGTAGGCGTGCAGGGCCCGGGTCTGGACGGTGTGGTTGCGATGGTGGGACTTGGCGACGGTGAACTGTCGCAGCGGACCGAAGTGGGCCTCGATCGGGTTGGCCCAGGACGCGTAGGTCGGGGTGAAGCACAGCTCGATCCGGTGCTTCTTCGCCCAGCGCCGGATGGTGTCGCCCTTGTGAAGATCACGGAACGGTAACAGCGTCGCTCCATACCGCTCCGGAAGCGACCGCCGCCGCACCGCCACAGGACCCCGCCGTGCCGCCCCGGGCAGTTGACGTCCTGGGGGATGTCCTGCAGCGCGTGCAGGACATCCGACGGATCCTCAGCTCGCAGGTGAGCGCGCCCTCAACACCGGAGGAAGCCGATCAGTTCTGCCGACTGGTGGACGAGATCGTGCAACGGCTCCGCCTCGCAGCCGACGGCGCCCCACCCTGCCATGCGGCCGACCACCCCGACCGCCGCAGCCGCTCCTGAGCCCTCCGGGACCTGCCTGGCTCCTGGAGATCCAGGCCGGTCCCGGCCCCTCCTGAGAACTGAGCAGTCCCGCCCAGCTCTCCGACCCCTTTCAACTGGAGCGCGGCCCCTTGAGCACGGAGCCCCGCAGCACCGACTCCCGCCGCACGGCCGCGACCGGTGATCAACTCCAACTGGACGGCATCGGCCCGACACCGGTCCGGCCAAAGCACGGCGAACAACTGTCATTCCTGGGGGAACCCACGCCCATCCGCGTCCCCTCACAGCTCTGGAGGAGCTGGCTGGAGGATCCCAGCGTTGTCGCGCGCTTCGAGGCGAAGCGCTACGCCAGGAGCGACCAGCAGTGCTGGCCCTGGCTTGCCGCGGTCAGCTCCACCGGACACGGGTCGTTCGGAGCAGCCAGCCTGCCCGGACCCTCCCGGCGGGGAACAGTCCCCGCTCACCTGTTCGCCTACCAAGTCGCCTGCGGAGTGATACCGCGCCTGGGCTGGTCCGGCACCGACGATCCAGTCCTGTGCCACTCGTGCGACTCGCACGGCTGCACCAACCCCGCACACTTGAGACTGGGCACCTCCGCGCAGAACCGAACCGAATGGGCCCAACGCCACCGCAACCCCGGCGGCCCCCTCGCGGACCTGCGCGCCGCCGCCGGCCGCACCCGCGCCATCGCAACCGCCGCCCGCACCGGACTCGCCCTCGGCGAGTCCGACGGGTTGATCGAGCACCGCATTCAGGTCGCTGAGCAGGCGGGCCTGCCGCTGACGCTCTGGTAAGCGCACATACGTGGCTCTCAGAGGGCGGTTCGCAAGCGATTGTCCGCTTCGGGGCTGGGCTTGGGTTAGGTGGGCCGGTTGGGGGCCTGACGGTCGGGGCTGGGTGAACAAGCCGGGTTCGGGTTCGGGTCGGCACCTCAGCTTGGCCGGAGCACCCTCAGAGCGTGGTGGTGAACCGGTCTGTAGCTCGATGACCAGGAGCTTTCGGATGGTCGGGGTGTCGGGGTGGCCAGCTGCGGGCAGCCAGCGAGGGGATTGGCCTGGTCGTGGAGGTGTGGGATGCCGTCGGTGATCGCGTTGTTGGAGGTTCGGGAGGCGCGGGCCCGGGAGGATCTGGAGTCTTGGCTGGAGATGCTGCGGGAGGCCGAGGTGGAGGCGGAGGCAGCCCGGCAGCGGCTGGAGCACGTGCGGATCGCCCGCGAGGAGGTGGCGCTCATGTTCGCCCAAGGGGCGATGCCGGTTCGGGAGGGTGACGGGCCGTCACCAGCGCTGGCCGTGGTGGAGGAGCCCGTGTGCATGGCCGGGCGGTGCCGGCGGGTCCGGTGTTGCGGGAGGGCTATGACGCCCGGCCGCCGGCTTGGCAGGCGGGGCTGGGGGCCGATGTGTTGAGTGGGGCCTACCGGCAGGTCTTCGAGACGGCGCTGGTCGCGTCGGGGCCGGTGACGGTGCAGGAGTTGGCCCGGGCCCTGGGGCGCGATGCGGCGCGGTTGAACGAGGTGGAGAAGGTTCGCCATCGTGCCTATGCGCTGGAGGCGCGTGGCTGGCTCTTGCGTGAGCGGGGCCTGTTCAGGCCGGCCGCGGGTCCAGGCGCCCGGGGCGGAACTCCGGCCAGTGCAGGCGCTCCTTCGCCAGCTTTCGCGTCAGGGTGATCAGGGCGGCCCACCACACCATCTGCGTGTGGTGGTCGGGTCGGCGCTCGTGGTCGCGGTTCAGGCGCCGGGCCCGTGAGAGCCAGCCCAGTGTGCGCTCCATCGCCCAATCACACTGCACGTTTCGGACAGCGATCTGCCCAAGGCAGGTCTCGCTGTCGACGTACCACAAGCTGGTGGCGGGGACGTGACATTCGGGCCGGGGCGTGTCCTCCCGGGCATCCGCACGCACCGACTCGACGTACTCCGCGAAGACACCCGGGTCACGCCACCGAGGGTGGTAGCGCAGGATGTCCCCGCCCACCATCGAGTTGTCTTCGGGAACTCCCTGTCCCTCGGCCTGGAACTCGGCCATGGCTTCGACAAACGAGGCATGAACACGTACGTCAGGACTGATCAGCTGCACATCGAGCCAGTGTGCCCACCCCGGACCGGCCGTCGAACGAATATCGACGGCTCGTCTCACCTCAGCTTTAACCGCAACTCGTGGTCAGCCTGTGGCTGACCACGAGTTGCGGTTAGAAACAGGCTGAGGTGGAGCGCCCGGTGTGCGGAGCTCGTTAGACGAGCGCGATGACTGCGGCGGCAGCAGCCTTCTCCGCCTCGGCCAGAAGCTGTTTGACGAGATCAGAAATGGCTCCCTCGACGCCCTGAACGAGGGTGTCGGTCCCGGCGATGCTGGCCTTGAAGCTGCTGCCGTTCGACAGACTTGACCACTCGGCCGTAACCTGCGGATTGAGGCCGCCGATCGCAAATTCGTCGTTGCGATTGGGCGTGCCGAACGGCAACCCTGCGACGGTTCCCTCAGTGTGGCCTGAGTGCTGGAAGGTAAAGACGATTCCGTCGGGCGTCAGCACCGCCGCGGAGATGGTGTAGTCGATGTTGTCAAAGCCACTGTCATGTGCGTGACTACTGAAAGTGAAACTGCCGTCCTGCTTCATCACGACATGTGCCGAGCCGCCAACGGCGATATCAGTCGTCACTCCCTGGTCAAAGTTCTTGATCGCCGGAGCGTCCTCGTACCAGTAGTGGTCCTGGACGGATCCGTTGGCCCCGACGAACCAGAGCTCCATGCTGGTGGGAATGCGCGACCGCGCGGCGATTCCGCCATTGGTTGACGCGCTTCCGGCGGGCGCAAGTTCGAAGCCTTGCCAGTTGGCACCCTCGTACCAGTAGTGGTCCTGGACGGATCCGTTGGCCCCGACGAACCAGAGCTCCATGCTGGTGGGAATGCGCGACACCGCGGCGATACCGCCATTGGTTGACGCGCTTCCGGCGGGCGCAAGTTCGAAGCCTTGCCAGTTGGCACCCTCGTACCAGTAGCGGTCCTGGACGGATCCGTTGGCCCCGACGAACCAGAGCTCCATGCTGGTGGGAATGCGCGACACCGCGGCGATACCGCCATTGGTTGACGCGCTT
>NZ_JBGCBY010000037.1:0-82456 GCF_041262165.1 Streptacidiphilus sp. MAP12-16 | reverse complement strand
TACTGCAGGGGGGACCCTGTGGGAGAGTAGGACGCCGCCGAACAACCATTGACAGTAAGCCCCCTGACCACCGGTCAGGGGGCTTACTGCGTTCCCCACCAGTACCGACAGGACGGGCAGGTGCACGGGGCTGCCACCTCACCCCATATTTTCTCCCGTATCCGGATTGGCCAAGCGCGAAGCCAACCGCTGACCCTCAACCGCCGGCGAGATCGGCGAGGAGCAGGCCGAGGACGTCCTCGGGCCGCAGCTGCACGGTGTACGTGACGAGTTCAGGCGGCGCCCAGTCCCTGCGTGTGAGTCCCACGTAGGGAGTCAGGGCTCCGCCAGGCTGTAGCGTGCTCTGTGGGGACCGCGGTGCCCTAGGCTGCCGGCGTGACTGAACCGATCCCAGGTCTGTATGAGCACGTGGTGACGGCTGATCTGGCGCGTCGGCTGGTTTCCGCCACCGAACTCGGGCGGGTGTTGCGCGAGCCGATCGATCCCGACGATGCGCCGGAACTGCTGGCTCGTTATGTCGGAGCCTTGACCCGTCAGGCGCTTCGCGGACACAGCAAGACCGCGAAGGACGACCCGAGTCGATTGGCCGATCAGATCGCGACGGTGAACCAGATCGTCGCTCTCCTGGGCGACCTGGTGCCCGATCAGGTGGGCCGGGACGACCTGCTGGCCGCCTCCCACGAGTTGCTGCTTGCGGTGTCGGGGCGCAGCGCTCTGCCCGGGGAGAACGTCTTCCCGGTCCGGCCGGTGGTTCCGCTGGCGTCGAGTGCCCTACTGGCGAATCGGGGCCGCGAGCGAATCGGGCACGCGCTCAGCAGTGAGCTCGCCTCTGCCGACCAGGTCGACCTGATCTGTGCCTTCGTCAAGTGGTCGGGCCTGAGGATGCTCCGCGACCAGCTTGCGGAGTTGACCGCGCGCGGTGCGGTTCTTCGGGTGGTGACGACCACCTATCTGGGTGCCTCCGATCAGCGGGCGATCGACGAACTGGTCCGCCTGGGCGCACAGGTGAAGATCTCCTACGAGACACAGGCGACCCGGCTGCACGCGAAGGCATGGCATTTCCACCGCCGCTCTGGCACATCCACGGCGTACGTCGGTTCCTCGAACATGTCCCGGCCGGCGTTGACGGACGGGATCGAGTGGAATGTGCGCTTCTCTGCCCTTGAGCTGCCGCACCTCCTGCTCGCGTTCGCGGACAACTTCGAGTCCTACTGGGACGACGACGAGTTCGAGACCTACGATGCCGACGATCCGGTCCAGCACGAGCGGCTGCGCAAAGCCCTCGACTGGGAGCGCAAGGGTCCGCGTGCCCTCCCTCTGGATCTGGCGCCGTTCGACATCTCCCCGTACCCCCACCAGCGTCAGGTCCTCGACGAACTGGAGGTCGAACGGACGCTTCACGAGCGGCACCGCAACCTGGTGGTGATGGCCACCGGAACCGGCAAGACGATTGTGGCGGCCCTCGACTACCGGCGACTGCGCGAGCAGGGCAGTGTCAACAGCCTGCTCTTTGTGGCGCACCGTCAGGAAATCTTGGATCAGAGCCAGTCCACCTTCCGGCACGTCCTGCGCGACGGTGCGTTCGGCGAGTTGTACGTACGAGGTGCGAGACCTGAGACCTGGCAGCACGTGTTCGCCTCGGTGCAGTCCCTGGCTCGGATCGATCTGGCCGAACTCCACCCCGAACGCTTCGACATGATCATTGTGGACGAGTTCCACCACGCCGCCGCGAGCACGTACGCCCGGCTACTCGACCATGTGCAGCCCAAGATCCTGCTGGGTCTGACCGCCACCCCCGAGCGTGCCGACGGGCAGGACGTCACCCGCTACTTCGGCGGGCACACCGCAGTGGACCTGCGCTTGTGGGAAGCGATCGACCGAGGGCTTCTGGTGCCGTTCCAGTACTTCGGGATCAACGACGAGACCAACCTCGCCCGGATCAGATTCTCCCGCGCGACCGGATATGACACCGGCGCGCTGACCCAGCTCTACACGGCCGATGACGCACGGATCCGGCTGATCCTGGAGGCGGTGCGAAGCAACGTCCTCGACGCCGGGGAGATGCGTGCGCTGGGGTTCTGCGTGTCCGTCGCTCATGCCGAGTTCATGGCAGCGAAGTTCGCCATGGCAGGTATCCCCGCGCTCGCGGTGACCTCACGGACTCCCGATGATGAGCGCAAGCAGGCACTCGGGCGGCTGGAGCGACGTGAGGTCAACATCCTCTTCACCGTCGACCTCTTCAACGAGGGCATCGACCTGCCGTCGATTGACACGGTGTTGTTCCTGCGTCCTACCGAGAGCGCCACGATCTTCCTTCAGCAGCTGGGTCGAGGCCTGCGCCGAACCGAGGGCAAGGCCAGCCTCACGGTGCTCGACTTCATCGGCGCGCAGAACGCCGAGTTCCGTTTCGAGCCCAAGATGAGGGCCTTGACCGGCGGTAGCCGGAGGAACGCGATCGCCGCGGTCGAGGCTGGGTTCCCCTCGCTGCCCTCGGGCTGTGACATCCGCCTGGACCGGCTTGCCAGGGACACCATACTGACGAGCCTTCGCGCCACCCTGCGGCCCGGCTGGGCCAAGATCGCGGCTGAGCTGAGGCAGCTGGGTGACGTGAACCTGGCCTCCTTCCTGCTGGAGACCGGGCTGGAGCTCGAGGACGTCTACCGTCCGACGGCCGGGACGTGGACCGGCCTGCGCGCGGCTGCCCGGCTCCCAGTAGCCCAGGCGGGGCCGAACGACAGCCAGCTCGATGGTGCCCTGCGGCGCATGCTGCACATCGACGACCCGGAACGCCTCGACTACCTCGATGCGCTCGTCGCCGGGAACATCACGCAGCGCGGCCCGCGAGCCGACCGGTTGGCAGCGATGGCGAACTGCCTGTTGTGGAAGTCCGCGCATGCGGACAGTCCGATGGAGCGCACCCTCACGCAGCTTCTGGCCGAGCACCGCAGAGCCGACGAACTCCGCGATCTGCTTCCCGTCATGCGCGAGCGCATGCACAGGCTGACCAGCCCGGTTGCGCCGGACGGCACCGTCCCGCTGCACGTGCACGCGCGGTATACCCGTGCCGAGGCCGTCGCGGCCTTCGGCAAGGAGTACAAGGGCCAGCCGACTGGTGTGGAGTGGTTCGAGGCCGAGCGGGCCGACGCGTTCTTCGTCGACTTGGTGAAGTCCGAGCACCAGTACTCAGAGTCCACTCGCTACGAGGACCGCGTCATCACTCCGTGGCTGTTCCAGTGGGAGACCCAGGGCAAGGTCGAGGCAGCATCCCCCACTGGGCAGCGCTATGTACACCACGCCCAGAACGGCTCGACCCTGCACCTCTTCGTCCGCGAGTCCAAGAAGGCCGACGGGAAGCTCGGTGCGCCGCCCTACCTCTACCTCGGCCCGGCGACCTACGAGTCCCACGTCAACGACCGCCCGATGCGCATCAACCTTCGACTCGCCCACGCGCTGCCGCTCGACGTGTTCGGCGCCTGGCGTCAACTGTCAGGGTGAGGTGAGCCGCTCCGGCGTTCATGGACTACTGCGCTTCATTTCCGCAGAGCCCGTAACTCGCATTTCCTGGTAGGCCTCGCGCAGGTCCCGCGCATCGGAAAGATTGCGCGTTTCAATCGCCCGGACGACTTCCAGTGCCCGCCAATGGTTGGACGGGACAATACCTCCGGACAGTATTGCGCGCCGTGCCGCGTCACAGGCTTCGTCGGGTCGATCGGAAACTAGAAGGGAAAGTGCCAAGTCAATATTGGCCGCGCGACACGACGTGGCCATTTCGCGATATCATCCGGCGGTGAAAGCCTGTCGATCACCTCTCGCGCGTAGGTTTCGGCGGCCGGGTCTCCGATCCACGCAAGAGTGGTTGCTGTATAGGCGACGGATTTACTCGGATCATACTGATAGTGATGCTCTGGGTCATCCGGAAGGCGCATGGGAGAAACGAACTCATGAACCCGGTTGATCGCCTCGTATGTTTCCTTCGCATGGCCCAGCCGGGCCTGCGCACGCCCTTCTTGGGCCGTGGCCTGGATCTCCACGGAACTCCCCTTGGGTGCAAGAGCACGCGCCATCCTGCTCAGTTCAACGGCCCGACCATAGTTTCCATCCGTCAGAACTCGCCAAGCATCGGTCTCGTAGCACCATGCCTGAATTTCTGGGTGCGCTGCCTGCTGGGCCAGCGCGATCGCGGTGCGCAGCCATGCGGTCGCGGCGTCGTGCTGATTCAGGTCGATATGCAGCGTGGCACCGAGGAGGGAAAACCAGCCGCCGACCACCAGCAGCCGACGATGCTCGGAAAGGGTCTTCTTTGCGTCCACCAGTCGCGCGACGTGCCCTGAATAGATCCGGACTCGTTCCAGAAGGGAATCCGGGGTGGCGATCGGGTATTGCCTCGCCATGTCGTCAAAGGCCTGTTCCAGGCGGGTGAGGGTTTCGCTTCCCATGTCGCTTGCTGCAACTCGCTGTGCGAGTTCGAGCGCGTCGAGCTCATCGCCATGGTCCGGGTGGCGTGCATCGATTTGCGTCACGATGGCACTCGGAGAAACAGCGGCAGCTTCGGCAGGCGACAGCAGCGATTCCAGCTGGGTTGCACTAATTCTCAGCGCCCGGCAAAGTTCGGACCGGTGCCAAGGTTGTGGCTCCGTCTCTCCGGTCTCCCAGCGGCCCACGGTCGAGCGATCTACGCGCAACCGTTCGGCCAAGGACTCCTGGCTGTAGCCCATCGCCTTGCGCCGCTCCGCGAAGCCTCGCCGCTTTTCTGCCACGCCTGCCTCCCCGAGCCGCATCGCGTCGTTCTCCCAGGTCACTGCCTCCGCTGCATCGAGTATGCAGCAGAGATGCGGCACGTCTGCGCTGGTTCCGAGCAACCCGCCCCGGTTGTCTGGTGCCTGAGACCCAGTGGGAACGGATGGGGACAGGCTGGTGATGGATATGTGGTGGCACGCCTTGCAACCGGATACGAAGTGCCTCGACTGTGGGACGGCGTGCACGATCAGCACGTTGGGCGGGTGGATCTGCGGAGCCTGCGGGGTGTTCGGGGACGTGCTCCCCGCGGAGGCCCTGGCGTTGTTCGTCGGCATGGCCGGAGTGCGCCGGTCCGGACGACTCGGCGGTGAGCGGTGACGTCGACGGACAGGCCGATGATCGCCCGGCTGTACGAGCTGCTGGCCGGGCACGTGAACGTCTCTGACCCGTGGGCGCTCTGAGGCGTGCTCAGCTCCCCCAGCGCCCGATCTCTCAGACTCCCGCCCCTTGCCGGGACGGGTAGGCACGGCCCCCGCGCGCAACTGTGGGCGGGGTTGAGCGAAGCAAGGAGGCTGGTTCCATGACCATTCACCCGTCCTTCGAGTTCGTCCGCACGGCGCACTGCCGTGACAGGAAGGTCAACAACTGCCCGGAGGTCGCCACGAACGTGCCCGGGGTCGTCGCACTCCGGGACAGCGAGCGGCCCGCTACGGTCGTCACCATGAGCCCGGAGTCGTGGCGGACGCTGGTTGCCGCCGCGAAGGCCGGGGAGTTCGACCAGACCGCGTAAGGAGTGGTTCCGGTGGAGCCATCGTGTCCGGCGTGCGGTACGGACAGCTTGGAGGACCCGGAGAACGGGTTGCCGTGGTGCCCCCGATGCTCACGCCACTTCCGCACGGCTCCACCGGTTCACCCTCAGTTCCGCACTTTTCGCGGAACCTTGACCCGTGCTCCCTGGCGCCGGCGTCGGCACTGAACTGCCCCGGTCGCTCGCTCCCCCGTAGTGAGCGGCCGGGGCTTCACATCGCCCGGACTTCGCCGAGGGGTGTTCCTGGAGAGGTGCTCGCCCGCCTGCTGGACCCAAAGTCCTCACGGCGAGATGTATCGCGGAATATTGACTGCCGTCAGTTCAGCGCAATACTGACTGCATACTCCCCGCCGCCCGAAACCGAGGTGCCGCCCGATGGAGCTCTCCCCTTCCGCGCATGTCGACACGTTCTGTCGTGATCGGCTTCCGCCGTTCGCGCTGTGGCCCGAGCTGCGCTTCGACCTGCCTGAGCTGAACTATCCGAACCGGCTCAACTGCGCGCGGGCCCTGCTCGACGGTGCGGTCGAACGCTGGGGAGCCGACCGTCCCTGCCTGCTCACGCCGACGGAACGGTGGAGCTACGGCGACCTGCTCGACCGCTCCAACCAGGTGGCCCAGGTGCTCGTGGAGGACTTCGGTCTTCAGCCGGGCAACCGCGTGCTGCTCCGCGGCCCGAACAACCCCTGGCTGGTGGCCTGCTGGTTCGGTGTGCTCAAGGCAGGTGGTGTCGCCGTCACCACCATGCCGCTGCTCCGTGCCGCTGAGCTGGCGGAGCTGCACGAGGTCAGCCGTCCGGCGGTCGCCCTGTGCGACCACCGCTACCTCGACCAGCTCGCCGCCGCCGACACTCCCGGCCTGTCCGTGCTCGGCTACGGGAGCGAGGACGCCGACGATCTGGTGGCGCGCTGCGCAAACAAGAGCGGCTCGTTCACCAACGTTGACACTGCCGCCGACGACGTGGCCCTGATCGCCTTCACCTCGGGGACGACCGGCCGCCCGAAGGCCACGCTGCACTTCCACCGCGACGTGCTGGCCAACGCGGACACCTTCTCCCGCCACGTCCTCAAGCCCCGGTCGGACGACGTGTTCGCCGGCACGCCGCCGCTGGCCTTCACCTTCGGGCTCGGCGGCCTGGTCGTCTTCCCGTTGCACGTGGGGGCGGCGACGTTGCTGGTCGAGCAGGCGACCCCGGAGCAACTGGCGGATCTGGTCGCGGACCACGGCGTGACCGTGCTGTTCACCGCCCCCACCGCCTACCGGGCGATCCTCGCTGCCGGCGCCGCCGACCGGCTGTCGGGGCTGCGTCGGTGCGTGTCCGCAGGGGAGTCGCTGTCGGCCGGTGTGTCGGAGGCGTTCCATGCCGCCACCGGACTCCGCATCATCGACGGCATCGGGGCCACGGAGATGCTGCATGTGTTCATCTCCGCCGCCGATGACGATGTCCGCCCCGGTGCGACCGGTCGACCGGTCCCGGGCTATCGGGCAGCCGTTCTGGACGAGGCGGGGGCACCGGTCCCGGACGGACAGCCCGGTCTGCTCGCCGTCCAGGGCCCGACCGGTTGCCGGTACCTGTCGGACCAGCGCCAGGAGACGTATGTGCGCAACGGCTGGAACTTCACCGGAGACACCTACCTGCGGGATGCGGACGGCTACTTCTGGTTCGTGGCCCGGAGCGACGACATGATCGTCTCTTCCGGCTACAACATCGCCGGTCCGGAGGTGGAGCGCGCGCTGGTGGCCCACCCCGACGTCGTGGACTGCGGCGTGGTCGGCGCCCCGGACGACCGGCGCGGCATGGTCGTCAAGGCGTATGTGGTGCTGCGAGCCGGAGTCCCGGCCGACGACGGCACCGTCAAGGAACTCCAGAACCACGTCAAGCAGACCATCGCGCCCTACAAGTACCCCCGCGCGATCGAGTTCGTCGCCGAGCTGCCGCGCACCAGCAGCGGCAAGCTGCAGCGCGCTGAGCTGCGCAAGTGGGCTCGGCCCCGGTAGCGGGCCGAGCCGATGGTTCGCCACGCGGAGCCGCGCGGCGCGGAAGCGATACGAGAGGCACCTTCATGAACCCGGATCCCTTGCTCCTGCCCAGCGTCGAGGTGGAACGGCGGGTCGAGTGGCAGGACACGGACGCCGCCGGCCACTACCACCACTCCACCGTGGTGCGCTGGGTCGAGGCAGCGGAGGCCGTCCTGCTGCGGCGGCTTGGGCTCGACCATCTCTTCGGCAGCATCCCCAGGGTGCACTTCGAGGCGGACTACGCCGAACGGCTGTGGTTCGGCGAGACCGTGCGCACGGAGCTGCGGATCATCAAGGTGGGCACAAGTTCCCTGCACTACGCCTTCACCGTCCGCGGCGAGGGGCGCGAGGGGCGCGAGGGGCGCGAGCGAGACCAGGGAGACCAGGGAGGCGAGGGAGGCGTGAGCGACGGCGTCGCCGCGACCGGGCGCATGACGGTCGTTCACTCCGCCGCGCGCGCCACGGGAGCGACGCCCTGGCCTGACGACATCCGCGAGGTCCTCTCCAAGGCGGGCCCGCAGACTCCCGAGGTGTTCGCCTGACCAGCACCGGCGACTTTTATGTTGCCTGATTGACGATCGTAGAAAAAACAGCATAGATTGGTTCCGAGGGACCACGAGGAGGACGACGTGCGCGTAGCAGTCATCGGAGGAGGGCCCGGCGGGCTGTATTTCGCAGCCCTGACCAAGCAGCTCTCCCCGCGCTGGGAGGTCACCGTCTGGGAACGCAACGCCGCCGACGACACCTTCGGCTTTGGCGTGGTCTTCTCCGACGAAACCCTCGACGGCATCGCGCAGGCCGACCCTGAGGTATACGCCGCCATGTCGGCGGACTTCGCCCGCTGGAGCGACATCGACGTCCGCTACGGCGGCCGGACCCTCACCTCCGGCGGCCACGGCTTCGCCGCCCTGGGGCGCAAGCGCCTGCTGCAGATCCTCCAGGAGCGCTGCGCCGACCTGGGCGTGGACGTCCGCTACCGCACGTCGGCGCCACCGGTCGAGGAACTCGCCGCCCAGTACGACCTGGTGGTGGCCTCGGACGGAGTGCGCTCGGCGACCCGCGAGCGTTACGCCGACAGCTTCCGGCCCGACCTGGACGAACGCCGGTGCCGCTACATGTGGCTGGGCACGGACCGGGTCTTTGAGGCGTTCACCTTCATCGTCGCCGAGCGGGACTTCGGCACCCTGCAGGTCCACGCCTACCCCTTCGACGAGAACCGCAGCACCTTCATCGTGGAGATCGACGAGGACTCCTGGCGGCGCGCGGGCTTCGAGGAGTTCGCCGCCCGCTCGTACCCGCCCGGAGCGAGTGACGAGGACAGCATCCGGCTCTGCGAGGAGATACTCGCTGACCACCTCGACGGCCACCGCCTCATCCCCAACAACTCCCGGTGGATCCGCTTCACCACCGTGCGCAACCGGTCCTGGCGACACGACAACGTCGTGCTGCTCGGGGACGCCGCTCACACCGCGCACTTCTCGATCGGTTCCGGCACCAAGCTCGCCATGGAGGACGCCCTCGCTCTGGCCGCCTGCCTCCACGAGCATCCCGAAGTGCCCGGCGCGCTCGCCGCTTACGAGGCCGAGCGCAGGCCGGTCGTCGAGTCGACCCAGCGTGCGGCCCAGGCCAGCCTGGAGTGGTTCGAGAACGTCAGCCGGTACACCGGCCAGGAACCGCACCAGTTCGCCTTCAACCTGCTCACCCGCAGCCGTCGCGTGACCTACGACAACCTGCGGGTGCGCGACGAGGAGTTCACGAGCGCGGTCGCCTCGCGGTTCGCCGAAGCACCGGGAGAGGCGGACGCGGCCGCAGCCGCGGACGCACCCGGCAACGCGGACGTCCCGCCGATGTTCCGCCCGTTCCAGCTGGGTGGCCTGCGCCTGCGCAACCGCGTCGTCGTGTCGCCGGTCGCCCTGTACAGCGCGTGCGACGGCGTCCCCGGGGACTTCGAGCTGGTGCACCTGAGCGCGCAGGCTCTCGGCGGCCCGGGCCTGGTTCTCGCCGGAATGACGGCCGTCAGTGCGGACGGGCGCGCCACCCCCGGCTGCCCGGGCCTCTACACGGACGAGCAGGAGGCCGCCTGGCGGCGCGTCACCGAGTTCGTCCACCGGCAGTCGGACACCCGCCTGGGCATCCAACTCACCCACGCCGGACGCCGGGCGGCCACCAGCACGCCCCGCCCGGACGGCAGTTGCCCCCCGCTCGGCGCGGACGAGGACGGATGGCCGCTCGTCGCCGCCTCCGCCCTCCCGTGGGACGCGGCCAGTACGACGCCACGTGCGGCCACGCGCGAGGACATGGACCGCATCGCGCGGGACTTCACCGCTGCAGCGGAGCGCGCCCACCGCTCCGGCTTCGACGTGCTTGAACTGCAGTACGGCCATGGCCACATGATGTCCGGGTTCCTGTCGCCGCTGACCAACCTGCGCACCGACGCCTACGGCGGCAACCGGGACAACCGGCTGCGCTTCCCGTTGGAGGTCCTGCGCGCAGTGCGCGCCGTCTGGCCTGCGGAGAAGGCCCTGCTCGTGCGGATCTCCGCCGCCGACTGGGCCGAGGGCGGCACCGGTGACGCCGACGCCGTCGAGATCAGCCGTGCCCTGGCCGAGGCGGGCGCGGACGCCGTGGACGTCTCCACCGGCGAGGTCGTCTCGTACCAGCGCCCCCGCTACGGCCGCAGCTACCAGACGCCGTTCGCCGACCTGGTGCGCAACAGCACCGGCATTCCCACCATCGCCGTCGGCGCCATCTCCACCTACGACGACGTGAACTCGATCATCCTGGCCGGTCGCGCCGACCTGTGCGCCGTCGGCCGTGCCCACGTCCACGATCCGCTGTGGACCCTGCACGCGGCTGCCGCCCAGGGCTACACCGGTCCCGCGGCGCCGTGGCCCGAGCCCTGGCGGGCGGGCAGCGGCAGGCCCCCGGGGGCTCGTACCGACCGCGTCGCACCGCGCCTCCAACTGCTCCGCACGGCCCCAGCACCGGTGCACCAGCGCTGGGTGCCCGCGGCCGTGCCCGTCTCCGTGCCCGTGCCCGTGCCCGTGGCCGTCGCCGTCCGCTGACGTGAGCAGTTCCGATCCGAGGAGATCCTGATGCAGGAACTGCACCGCTTCACCGCCGCCGCCGTCCAGGCCGCGCCCGTCTACCTGGACGCCGCTGCCACCGTCGACAAGGCGGTCGGACTCATCGAGGAGGCGGCCGGGAACGGCGCCTCGCTGCTCGTCTTTCCCGAGGTGTTCGTCCCCGGATACCCCTACTGGAACTGGACCATGAACCCGGTCCAGGGCTCGCCGTGGTTCGAGCGGCTCTACCGCGCGTCGATCGACGTCCCGGGACCGGAAGTGGACGCGCTGCGCGCCGCCGCCCGCAGGCACGGTGTCGTCCTGGTGATCGGGGTCAACGAGCGCGGGGCGCACAGCCTCGGCGTCCTCTACAACACCATGCTGACGATCGGTTCCGATGGCGAACTCCTCGGCGTGCACCGCAAGCTGGTGCCGACCTGGGCCGAGAAGCTCACCTGGACCAACGGCGACGCCAGCTCACTGAAGGTCCACCGCACCGCTGTCGGCCCGCTCGGGGTACTCGCCTGCGGCGAGAACACCAACACCCTGGCCCGGTTCACCCTGCTGGCCCAGGGCGAACTGGTGCACGCCGCCAGTTATATCGCCCTGCCGGTGGCGCCCGAGGACTACGACATGGCCGACGCCATCGCGGTCCGCACCGCCGCCCACAGTTTCGAGGGGAAGGTCTTCTCTGTCGTGGCCTGCTCCACCATCTCGCCCGAGATCGTGGACACCATCGCCGGCGAGGACCAGGACCTACGTCGGATGCTCGGCCGCCCCCGCAGCGCCCTGAGTGGCGTCTTCGGCCCCGACGGACGCCCGGTCACCAAGCCGCTGATCGACGACGAGGGCATCGTCTACGCCGAGATCGACCTGGCCAAGTGCATCCAGCCCAAGCAGATGCACGACATCGTCGGCCACTACAACCGCTTCGACATCTTCCAACTCCACGTCGACGACCGCCCGCGCACCCCGGTCACGTTCTCGACCGACCGCCACGCGGCAGGCATCGACACCACCACCGGCACGGCCACGGGTACGACGAAGGAGGAGGCATGACCACCGATCAGCACGACGACACGATGCTGGGACGGGCCCGCGTGTCCGACACCCCCGAACTGACCGCCTACTACCAGGAACTGGCCGGCCGTCAGGCCGGTGCGCTGTGGACGGTCGCCAACGAGATCGAGCCCTGGTACCCGCAGCCGAAGTCCGTCCCGGTCCTGTGGCGCTACGAGGAGCTGCGGCCCCTGGTCCACAAGGCCCTGGACCTGGTCAAGGCCGACGACGCCGGACGGCGCGTGGTCATGCTGGTCAATCCCGGACGCCGCGACGTCAGTGCCGCCGCCGGGCTGCTCTACACCGGCCTGCAGATCATGGGCCCCGGGGAGGCGATGACCGCGCACCGGCACCAGGCCGCCGCGCTGCGCTTCGTCGTCGAGGGCAGCGGCGCCTGGACGATCGTGGACGGCCAGAAGCTCAAGGTCGGCGCACGCGACTTCGCCATCACCCCCAACGGCACCTGGCACGAACACGGCAACGAGTCCGCCACCGAACCGTGCATCTGGCAGGACGGCCTCGACATCCCCCTGGTCAACGCCCTGGACGCGGGCTTCTACGAGGTCCACCCCGACCTCTACCAGCAGCCCGGCGAGGTCATCAACTCCTCCGTGCTCAGCTACGGCGGCAACCTCCTGCCCTACGGCGCCGAGAAGTGGACGCGGCCCTACTCCCCGCTGCTCGCCTACCCGTGGGAGCCCACCTACCAGGCCCTGCGCGACCTGGCCAAGGCAACAGCCGGATCCCCGTACGACGGCGTCATCATGGAGTACACCAACCCCGTCACCGGCGGTTCGGTGATGCCCACGATGTCGGCCCACATGCAGTTGCTGCGCCCCGGACAGGCCACCGCCGCCCACCGCCACACGGGGTCGGTCGTCTACACCGTGGCCAAGGGGTTCGGTGTCTCCGTGATCGCCGGGCAGCGGTTCGAGTGGAAGCAGGGCGACATCTTCTGCGTCCCCTCCTGGGCCTGGCACGAGCACGAGAACCTCGACCAGTCCGAGGACGCCTGCCTGTTCTCCTTCAACGACTTCCCGGTGATGCGCTCCCTCGGCTTCGCGCGGGAAGCGGCGTTCGCCGACAACAGCGGCCACCAGCCCGTCATCTGACTTCCAATCAGGAGCGATTCCCGATGCGACTCGTCACCTTCCGCCTGGACGACGCGGCCGACCGTCTGGGCGCCCAGCTCGACGACCGCGTCGTCGACCTCGCCGCCCTCGCCGAGCATGCCGGCGTCGGCCTGCCCGCCGACCTGCTCTCGCTCATCCGCTCCGGCGCGGCCGCCTCGGCCCGGGCGCGGGACCTGCTGGGCACCGACCCGTCCGGCTGGCCGGCCGAAGCCGTCCACCGGATCGGCGACGTCACCCTGCGCGCACCCCTGCGCCCGGGCAAGATCGTCGGAGTGGGACTCAACTACGTCGAGCACGTCGAGGAGTCCAGCCGCAGCCTGGACACGGCCAAGGAACTGCCGGACCGCCCAGTCTTGTTCGGCAAGCCCGCCACCGCGGTCACCGGCCCGGGCCAGCCGATCCTGCACAACGCCGACCTGACCGAGCAACTGGACTGGGAGTGCGAACTCGCGGTCGTCATCGGCCGGACCGCGCACCGGGTGGCCGAACAGGACGCCTGGGACCACGTCTTCGGCTACAGCATCATGAACGACATCAGCGCCCGCGACCAGCGCCGCTCCGGCCAGTGGTTCTTCTCCAAGGGCCAGGACTCCTACGCCCCCTTCGGCCCGGCCGTCGTCACCGCGGACGACGTGCCTGAGCCGATGGCGCTGGACCTGTCGCTACGGGTCAACGGAGTCGTCAAGCAGAAGTCGAACACCCGCCACATGCTCTTCTCCATCGCCCGCCTGATCGCTGACATCTCGTCAGGGATGACCCTGGAGCCCGGCGACGTCATCTCCACCGGCTCACCATCGGGCGTCGGCGCGGGCATGGTGCCCCCGGAGTTCCTCACGCCAGGCGACACCGTCGAGGCCACGATCGAGATCATCGGCACGCTGAGCAACCCCGTGGTCGACGCCCGCTGACGCCCGCCGACCGCACGTCCCACCCCCCAGGAACAGGAGTGCCCTGCCGTGTCGCCCCGCACCTACCGCATCGGCCAGATCGTGCCGAGCTCGAACGTCACCATGGAAACCGAGGTGCCCGCCATCCTGCGGGCCCGCGAGACCATCGCGCCCGAGCGCTTCACGTTCCACTCCAGCCGCATGCGGATGACCCGGGTCACCCCCGAGCAGCTGAAGGCCATGGACGCCGACTCCGACCGGTGCGCCGTGGAACTCTCCGACGCCCACGTCGACGTGCTCGGCTACGCCTGCCTGGTCGCCATCATGAGCATGGGACGGGGCTACCACCGCGTCTCCGAGCAGCGCCTGCACGATCGCACCGTCGAGAACGGCGCCCCGGCCCCCGTCGTCACCAGCGCCGGAGCCCTGGTGCACGGCCTGCACACGATCGGCGCCAAGAAGATCGCGCTGGTCGCCCCCTACCTGCGCCCGCTCACCAGGACCGTCGTGGACTACCTGACCCACGAGGGCATCACCGTGCTCGACTACGCGGCCCTGGAGATCCCTGACAACCTCGATGTCGCCGCGCACGACCCCGCTCTGCTGCCGGGCATCGCCCGGGCGCTGGAACACCAGGACGCCGACGCCGTCGTGCTGTCCGCCTGCGTCCAGATGCCGTCGCTGGGAGCCATCGAGGAGGCCGAGCAGTTGCTGGGCAGGCCCGTCGTCTCCGCTGCGGTCTGCACCGCCCACCAACTGCTCCGGGCCCTCGACCTGCCCGCGATCGCCCCCGGCGCCGGACACCTGCTCTCCGGCGCTTACGCGGACAGCTCGCTCGCACCGGCTCCGGCGGCCGCCGGATGACACCGCAGCGCCTCGGGCCGCGACGTGGCCCTACGGCTCGGTAGGATCGCCACCGCACTCGACGGAAGGCGATCATGTCGGAAAGCACGACCCGGCCCAGCTCCCTGATCAACACGGTGTACGGGGCGTTCGCCCGCCGTCTCGGCGGCTGGATCTCCATCGCCGACCTGATCGTGCTGATGGCCGAGCTCGACGTGGACAGCACGGCCGTGCGGTCGGCGATCTCCCGGCTGAAGAAGCGGGGCATCCTCGAACCCGAACGGCAGGGAGCGACGGGATACCGGCTCAGCCCCGCCGTGCACGCCGTGTTCGACGAGGGCGACCGGCGCATCTTCGGCAACCTGGAGCCCGCCGACCTGGCCGACGGGTGGGTGATGGCGGTGTTCTCGGTGCCCGAGTCCGCGCGCCCCCACCGCTACCAGTTGCGCACCCGGCTCACCTGGCTGGGTTTCGGCAACACCGCGCCAGGAGTGTGGCTGGCGCCCGCCCGGCTGCTCGACGATGCCCGAAGCGCGCTGGAACGCCTCGGGCTGAGCGACTACGTGCACCTCTTCACCGCCGAGTACGCCGCCTTCAGCGACCTGCGCACCGCAGTGGAGGGCTGGTGGGACTTCCCGGCCATCGAGGCGCAGTACGCGTCGTTCACCGACACCTACGCGCCCGTCGCCGAGCGATTCGAGTACCAGCCCGAGATCGACCCCACGGAAGCCTTCGGCTGCTACACGCCGATGCTCACCCAGTGGCGCCGCCTGCCCTACCTCGACCCCGGACTACCGGCCGAGCTGCTCCCCGACGACTGGAACGCAGTGGAGGCCCGCAGGGTCTTCCAACGCCTGCACGTGCTGCTCGCCGAACCGAGCCTGCTGCACGTCCGGAAGGTGACCGGCCTGGAGCAGCAGGTCCCGGGGACCTGAGGCCGAAGGCGCGGCACCTGCTCACGATGCAGGTGCCGCGCCTTCGGACATGCGCCGGGCGAGAGCTTCCCGAGCGGGACGGCTCAGCGGTAGACGCGCACGTAGTCGGCCGCGAAGGTGATAGGTGCCGAACTGGTGGGGGAGGGGTGGTACTGCCCGGCGCTGACCGACAGGCTGAGGTTCAGGTAGGCCGACCAGTTGGCGCCGACGCCCACGCCGTCCGAGTAGACCTTGGTGCCGTTGACGTACCAGTCGACCGAGTTGGCGCCGTAGTAGGTGCCGATGGTCACCCAGGAGTTCGGGCTGATGGCGCCGCTGTTGGTGTAGTAGTCGTGGGCGGCGTTGACGTGGTTGGTCAGCTCCAGCAGGTTGGGGTTGTCGGGGTGGTACTCGAAGGAGTCGACCTCGCCGTTGCCGTTCTTCCACGTCCACAGGGCCGGCCAGGCGCCGGTACCGGACGGCAGCTTGACCCGCGTCTCGGCGTAGTCGCCCGTCCTGACCTGGAAGCCCTCGGTCGAGCCCTCGGTGGTGAGCTGGCCGGTGGTCCAGGCCTGCTTGCCGTTCTCCAGCGTGTTCGAGGACGGCGTGGCAGTGAAGGTGGCGACGCCGTTCGCGACGCTCACGGCGCTCTCGCTGAGCCAGTCGAGCTTGTTGTCGTTCGGGTTGTGGTTGCCGTACTGGAACGCGGTGCTCGTGGTGCCGACCCAGCGGGAGCCCCAGGCGATGGGGCTGTTGAACTCGTCCGACCAGGTCAGCGACTTGCCCGGAAGCGGCGAGGCCGGGGCGGCCGCCGGCGTGCTGGGCGCGGTCGTGGGGGTGCTGGTGGGGGCGCTGGTCGGGGCGCTCGTGGGCGGCGTCGTCGGCGCGGTCGCCGGTGCCGACGCGGAGGCGGCCGAGACCGTCAGCGTGCGGGAGGAGAGGTTGTGCCAGCTGCCCGCGGTGTCCTGCCAGAAGCCGAACTGGGTGTAGCTGCCGGTCGGCAGGGTGCGGCTGCCGGTGGTGATCGAGACTCCGCCCGGGCAGATCCGGACGTTGGACGCCGAGCCGGGGAAGTCCAGGTTGTTGCCGACCGCGTCGCGGATGCCCACGCCCAGCGTCCGCGCGGTGAAGCAGGAGCTGGAGTGGACCCTGAGGCTCGCCGTGGTGGCGGAACCGGCGGTCATGGAGCTGGGGGTGATCCGGTCCTGGGTGACCCTGACGGAGGCGTGCGCCGTGCCGGCCAGGGGGACGGTGGCCAGCGCGGCAGCGCCGGCTATCGCGCCGAAGCGCGCAGGGGTGGTCCAAAAGCTCATGGCAGGTTTCCTCGTGACGCCTGCGAGGTGAGCTGTCGGGTTCGGGCCTGAGGAAGCCCGGCCGCCCGGGGAAGCGGCTTCACCCCGAGCCGAAACCGGCACGCCCGTCCGGGCGTGCGCGTGGCACGGCAACTGACCTGGTTCCCCCGCTCCTGTCCGATTCGGTGCTCGGTTTTCCCGCCGGCGAGTGGACAGGATTCGGCGTCCCGGCGGCAGGTCCGCCCACGGCGGAGACTGCAGGCTAGACATACTTATGTGAATCGGACAATGAAATGTGCCCCGACTCACAGTGCGGGGGGAAACGCCGACGGTGCCCTGGCGTGGCGCTGCCCCGCCGAGCGGGAAATCCGCTGGCGGGGCAGGGCGGGCCCGGTACCGTCCGGGCAGGTCGGAGCGGTCGGGCGCGGGTCAGGCGGTGAGTGCGGCCGCGACGCTGCGGGCCCGCACCGCCGCCGCGGTGTGGGCCGCCTCGCGCTGCTGCTCGGCCAGGGGGATGAGGTCGGCCATCGCCGGGTTGCTGCCGGCGAGGGTGAGCTGGGCCTTGATGAAGGTGACGTCCAGGCCGAGCGCCTTGACCAGGACGGTCTCCAGGTACGGCTGGACCGCGTCCCAGCCGTCGCGCGGGGTGCCCGGGTCGTAGCCGCCACCGTAGCTGAGGATCACGGTGGCGGGACGGCCGCCCAGCGGCGGGTTGTCGCCGAAGGCGATCGTCTGGCCGTGCACGATGATCTGGTCCAGCCAGGTCTTGAAGGTGGCCGGGATGCCCCAGTTGTACATGGGCACGCTCAGCAGGTAGGCATCGGCCTCGACGACCTCGTCGACCAGTTGCTGGCGGACGGCGAAGGCCGCCGCCTGCTCCGGCGTGTGGGATTCGGCAGGCACGAATCCGGCCGTGATGCCGGCTTCGAGCAGGGGCGGAACGGGGGCCAGGCCGAGGTCGCGGTGGGTGACAGTGCCGTCCGGGTGTGCGTCCTGCCATGCCTTGCGGTACGTGGTGGCGATGTCCTTGGAAACGGAGCCGGCCGCGAGTGCGGAGGAGTCGATGTGGAGCAGGTGCGCCATGGGGGGCCTCGCAGATAGATAGGTGGTAACACAGCTTGTCTGTCGACAAGACTGTCTGCAACGCAGACTATATGTCAAGCAAAGCTTGCACTAGGCTGGGCCCCGTGACCGCCAACGAACCAGCCCTCCTGCCGGCAGGGCTCGAGGACAGCCTCGGGTGGCTGCTGGCACAGTGCTTCCGCGCGTACAGCTCTGCCATGGGGCAGGCCGTCGCCGAGATCCCGCACGGCCACCGCGGATTCGAGGCGCTCTCCGGCGCGGCGAACAACAGCGCGCGCAACCAGGCGGAGCTCGCCCGCCAGTTGGGCGTCGACCGGACGGTGATGGTCTACCTCGTGGACGATCTCGCGAAGGCGGGCCTGGTCGAACGGATCGCGGACCCGGCGGACCGCCGCAGCCGCCTGATCCGCGCCACCGACGCCGGAGTCCGGCAACTGGCCGCGGCCCAGCGCGCGATCCAGGACGCCGAAGCCGCCGTACTCGCGCCGCTCGCCCCCGACCAGCAGGCCCAACTGCGGGCCATGCTTCAGGCCCTGGCCTCGCACTACATCGCGGGCGCGGGCGGTCCGGCCAACGCCTGCCAGGTCGTGGCCGAAATCAACACCTGCTGAGAGCTGCCGCCGTAGATCGAGTCCGGAGGCGGCCGCAAGAATCACGCCAATCGGTGGTGCGCGCTGCGTTGTTGCCGCGGCGGCGCGCCCGCTCCGCCGCCGCGTGCCCCGGCGTGCCCGGCGATGTTCCCGTTCACGTCTCGTCCGGCGGCTCCGGCCGTACCGCGCGCATGAGTTGCGCCCAGCGCTTCGGGTCCTGCTGTCGAAGCCGCCGCAGGCGCAGTGCGGCGTTGAGCCGCGCTTGTTCGCCCGCGCCCAGTCCCTGGGGGCGGGTGTACCGGCTGACGAGTTCCGCCATGTCGCTCGCGCTGGGTCGTCTGTCGCTCATGGGGTCAGTCTGCCTGGTGGCGGGTCGATCTCAACCTGCGAGGCGGCGGTCCGCTTCGGTGATCGGGATGTCGTTGATGCTGGCGAAGCGGCGGGACATCAGGCCGTTCGGGTCGAACTCCCAGTTCTCGTTGCCGTAGCTGCGCCACCACTGGCCTTCGGCGTTGTGCCACTCGTACTCGAAGCGGACCGCGATCCGGTTGCCGGTGTACGCCCAGAGCTCCTTGCGCAGCCGGTAGCCCAGCTCGCGCTGCCACTTGTCGCGCAGAAAGGCGACGATCTCCGCGCGGCCGTTGACGAACCGGTCGCGGTTCCGCCACTCCGAGTCCTCGGTGTAGGCGAGGGCCACGCGCTCCGGGTCGCGGCTGTTCCAGGCGTCCTCCGCGGCCTGGACCTTGAGTCGTGCGGTCTCCTCGGTGAACGGGGGGACGGGCGGTCGGACGGTCATAGCGGGCTCCTTCCGACGGAGAACGTTCGTTCTCCGCACTGTCGGCTACTCTAGGAGAACGTTGGTTCTCTCGCAAGGACGGCAGTGATGAATGTGGAGACCGCCCAGGCCGGGGCCCCTCTGACGCGGGTGCTCGACGCAGCCGAGTCGTTGTTCTACGCCCGGGGCGTGCAGAGCGTCGGCATGGACGAGGTCCGCGCGGCCTCGGGGGTCTCGCTCAAGCGCCTGTACCAGCTCTTCCCGTCCAAGGGCGATCTCGTCGAGGCGTACCTGCGCCGCCGTGACGCCCGCTGGCTGGACAGGCTCGCCCGGTACGTCGACGCCTGCGAGTCGCCGCAGGACCGCGTCCTGGCCGTCTTCGACTGGCTGCACCTCTGGTTCGGCGAACCCGACTTCCGCGGTTGCGCGTTCGTCAACGCCTTCGGTGAGCTCGGTGCCACCTCGGCTGCCGTCGCCGAAGCCGTCCGCGACCACAAGGCCGCCTTCCGGCGGTACCTCGCGGACCTGGTCTCTGCGGCGGGCCTGCCTGCCGCGCTGGCGGGCCAGCTCACCCTGCTCGCCGAGGGCGCGATGACCAGCTCGGCGATCAGCGGATCAACCGAACCCGCAGGCCAGGCCCGGGATGCAGCGCGCGTCCTGATCGAGGCGGCGCGGTCGGGAGCGTCCGGCTCAACCGGCCCGGAAGGTCGATGACACGATCTGGAAGTAGTGGTCGGCCTCGTTGAGCTGCTTCACCGGCGCGGAGACCCAGAAGTCGTAACTGCGGCCCGTTTCGGTCCAGCAGAGGTCCTGGACCTGGCGCGCGCCGAAGCCGTCACCGGGGTAGCCGTTCCAGGTCCACTGCCACAGGGCGGCGTCCGTGGTCCCGTGGAAGACGGTGGCCTGCACACTGCCGTTCCGGTAGCCGGGATTGGTGCGCGGCCCGGCCGTGTCCTGGGCCTGGAGCCCGGCGAGCGCGCCGACGGTCGGTGGGGTCGGGTGGATACCGATCCGGAAGGCGCCGTCGGGCGAGAGGTAGAAGACCCGCCCCGCCGAGTCGGTGCTGCGCGCCCAGCCCGTCGGAACGGCCAGGGAGAATCCCGCCGGGTCCCGCTGGAGGCTGAAGCCGTCGGGAACGACGGGCGGCGCGGCGGTGCCACCTGACGGCGACACGGACGGCGGCGCAGAAGGGGACGCAGAAGAGGACGGGGCGGCCGTGGTCGGCCGCGCGGAGGAAGCCGTCGCGGAGCCGGTCGCGGTCGGTCGCGCTGCCGCACTGCCGCTCGCGGTGGCCAACTGCCCGTTCGCGGCCTGCGAACCGGCGTCCGAACCCGTCGCCAGGAAGAGGGCACCGGCCGTGGCCGCCGCGACGGCGACCCCGGCGGCACCCGCGCCGAGCAGTACCGCCCGGCGGCGGCGGAGCCTCCGGGCGGCGTCGGCTGAGGACGTGTCAGCCTTCCGGGGAGCCGGCGGCAGGCGAGGGGCGGGCGGCGGGCCGATGCCGTCCGCGGTCATCGCTGTGTACAGGTCCTGCGGGGTCGCGGCACCCGCGGACTCCCGGTCCAGCGCCGGGAGTTCGCCCCGCTCCACGAAGGTCGAGAGCAGCCGCTCGGCCTCCGGCCCGGTGAGACGCAGCGCAGGCTCCCTGCGCAGCAGCCCGCGCACGACGAGGTCCAGCGGGGCGGCACTCGCTGGGAGCGTGATGTCCTCGTACACCACCGCGTAGAGCACAGCGGACATCGAGTCGCGATGGAACGGCGAGCGACCCTCCAGCGTCGCACAGAGCAGCACGCCCACCGACCACAGGTCGGCCTCCGGTCCGGCCGCACCGCCCTCCACCCGCTCCGGCGCGGTGAACTCGGGCGATCCGAGGAAGGCGCCCTCCTCGGTGAGCGTGGCGCTGCCGTCCACCCGGGCGATGCCGAAGTCGGTGAGGACCACCCGGCCGGTCTCCCGCTCCAGCAGCACGTTGTCGGGTTTCACATCGCGGTGCAGGACGCCCCGGGCGTGCGCGGCGGCCAGTGCCCGCAGCACGGCGAGGCCGATCCGGGCGGCCTCGCGCGGCGGCAGCGGGCCCTCGGCGGCGATCCGACCTGCCAGCGAGTGGCCGTCCACCAACTCCATGACGATCCAGGGCTCGCCGTCCTGCTCCACCACGTCGTGGACGCCCACCACGGAGGGATGCCTCACCTGGGCGACCGCGCGGGCCTCGCGCAACGTGCGCCGACGCTGCTGCTCCCGCTCCTCGACGGAGAGGTCCTCGCGCAGGTGCACTTCCTTCACCGCGACCTGACGGTTCAGCAGTTCGTCCTCGGCCCGCCACACGGTCCCCATGCCCCCGCGCCCGAGTCGCCCCAGCAGCCGGTACCGGCCCGCTATCAGCCGACCGCCGGCTTCCCCACCCGTGGTTCCCATGGCCGACATCATTCCGTACCGCCGGGCCCCGAGGTCGTCACCCGGCCTTGTCGGCGGTCGCCTTCTCAGTCCGCATCAGGAGCCCGGCCAGGAGCGGGCGGAAGTGCTCGAACGGGGGCGCCAGGAAGTCGGGGTCCTTGGCCTGCTCGTCCCAGCGTCGAAGCCGCACCGCGTCGCGTGCGTAGGGGGCGACCGCGAAGGCTGCGGCCTGTGCGGGGGTCATCGGACCTCCCTGCGACCGCAGGGTGTGGACCGACGCCTCGGAGAGCTGGTCGGCGTACCCGGGTTCGACCGCGCAGAGGTAGCGCTTGGCTGCCACGTGCAGCCGCACCGGCTCGGTGACCTGCGGTCCGAACCAGGCGGCGAGCCGGTCCGCGCCGGTGTGGCTGTGCCGGTCGTCGGTACCCTCCATCAACGCCTCACCGCTCAAGCCGCCCTGCTCGGTCGTCAGTTCGGTGAAGTGTCCGATGTCGTGCAGCAAAGCGGCGGCGACCAGCGCGGGTGTGGCCCCGTCGGCCTGCGCCAGTGCCGCGGCCTGTCGCATGTGCTCGGCCTGGGTGACCGCCTCGCCGAAGTACTCGGCGGAACCGGCGCCCGCGAAAAGCGCGGCCAGGACGTCGAGCGGGCTCTCCGGGGGCATCTGCGCGGCTCCGCTGGTGATGGCGGTCATGCGGCGAACCCTATGCGAGGGCGCCGAGGTCGAGGGCCGGGAGGTCCAGCTCGAGGGTGCCCGCGTCGGCGTCCAGGGTCGCGGCTACGCCCAGGGGGACGGTGAGACTGGTCGGGCCGTGACCGAACCCGAGCTCCCAGACGACAGGGACGCCCAGGGGTCCGAGCCGTTCCAGCATCAGGTCCCTGACCCGGTCTGCGGGACGGCAGTCCTGCCAGGAACCGAGAGCGATACCCGCGACGCCCGCGAGCGCGCCCGAGCGCAGCAGTTGGGTCAGCAGCCGGTCCAGGCGGTAGAGGTCCTCGTCCACGTCCTCCAGCAGCAGGATCGCACCCGCGAAGCCGGCGCGGGCGTGCGCGGTGCCGCGTTCGGCGGCGAGCAGGGTGAGGCAGCCGCCCGCGGTGACCCCCCGCGCCCGGCCCTGTACCAGGCACTCGGCAGCGGGAGAGGTCAGCAACCGGACGCTCTCCGGTTCGAAGAGGGTGCGGCGCAGATGTTCGGCGGTGTCCTTGTCGTCGTTGAAGACGGCGGCTGCCGCCATCGGCCCGTACAAGGTGGACAGCCCCATCCGGGTGGCGAACGCCTCGTGCAGGACGGTCACGTCGCTGTAGCCGACGAGGACCTTCGGCCGTACGGCGTTCATCGCCGTCCAGTCCAGCAGATCGACCATCCGCTGCGCGCCGTACCCGCCGCGCGCGCAGATCACCGCGGCGACATCCGGATCCAGCCAGGCCTGTTGGAGGTCCGCCGCGCGCTCGGCGTCCCCGGCGGCGAGATAGGGGAGAGTACGATTCCCGGCCAGAACGTGGGGCATCACGGCCACCCGCAGGCCCCACGACTCCAGGAGCGCGACACCCCGCTCCACGCGCTCCGCGAGGACACTCCCGCTCGGCGCGACCACCGCGACCAGGTCCCCGGGAACCAGTCGAGGCGGGCGCTCCAGCACCGGCACTGCGGACACGACATCAACTCCCGGTGATCTTGCGGTAGACGACGCCACCGTACCGTGCGACCGAGGCACCGGCCTACGGCATCGGTGGGCTCTGACGTTCAGGAAGAAATGACACTGAGACTCGTTCGAAGACTCGTTCCATTAGCTACTCGATCGGTTTCGTGGCCGAGGTATCACCTCGACTACCATGTCCCCTATGGCCACGCCGTTGCCTGACGACCGCTCGCTGCCCTTGCGCGAGCGCAAAAGGGTGCGCACTCGCCGGGCGCTGGCAGAGGCGGCGCTGCGGATGTTCAGCGACAGGGGGTTCGAGGCGACGACGCTGGAGGAACTGGTCGACGCGGTGGAGGTCTCCAAGAGCACCTTCTTCCGCGCGTTCCCCGCCAAGGAGGCCGTGGCGATCGAGGCCGAGGCCGAGCTGTGGTCGGCGTACGTCGCCGCGCTGGGGGAGCGCGAGCTGTCGGGAGTCGTCCTCACCGCGCTGCAGGACACCCTCGCCGCGACGGCGACCGCGCTGGAGCCCGGGTGGGACGAGCGCTATGTCGCCACCCGGCGTCTGGTGCTGTCCGTGCCGGCTCTGCTCGCCTACCTGGAACACTTTCGCGCCGGCATCGAGCGGCAGGTCACCGCCTGCCTGGCCGACAAGCTCCAACTCGACCCCGAGGATCTCCGGCTCCACGTGCTGGCCGAACTCACCACCACCGCTTGGAGCGTAGCCGCCCGCGACTGGGTCCGCCGCGACGCGGAGGGCGGTCGCCCGGCGCTCGTCGAACGCCTGGAGGGAGCCTTCAGGGCCATCCCGGCAAGCCTGGACCTGTCCGTTCCCCCGTAGCTTCGCGCCTGGGGCCCAGGACTACGACGCGGGCGGCTGGATGCGCGCGGCGAGGACGGCCACGTCGTCCTCGGTGCCGTCGGCGACCAGACGCGAGAGCAGGAGGTCGAGGATGTCGTCCAGCGGTGCCTCGGTGGGCAGGCGCAGCTCCGCGAGGCGGAGCAGGGACCGGTCGATGTCCTCGCCGCGCCGCTCGACCAGGCCGTCGGTGTAGAGCAGCAGGGTGCGGCCGGGGCCGCAGGTGCCCGTGAAGGAGCTGTAGCCACCGAACCCGCTGCCCAACGGCGGCCCGGCGGGGACCGGCAGGAGGTTGAGCTGGTTGCCCGCGCCGAGCACGGCGGGCGGCAGATGGCCGGCGCTGGAGTAGGTGCACACGCCGCTGGCCGGGTCGGCGAGCGCCAGCAGGCAGGTCGCCGGGCGTTCGCTGGCGACCTTCGCCATGAGCAGGTCCATCCGCTCCAGGATCAGGTGCGGCGGCAGCTGCTCCTCGGCGACCACCCGCAGCATCGCGCTGTAGTGGCTCATGTCCACCGCCGCCGCCACGCCGTGTCCCATCACGTCCCCGATGACCAGCAGGGTCCGGCCACGGGGCAGCCGCACGCTGTCGAACCAGTCGCCGCCCACCAGGGCGGTGCTGCCCGACGGCAGGTAGCGGGAGGCGATCTCCATGCCCCGGTGCGGCAGGTTGGGCCCCGACAGCAGGGCGCGTTGCAGCTCCAGGGCGATGTGGTGCTCGTGGGTGTAGCGGCGGGCGTTGTCGAGGCTGGTGGCGGCGCGTCCGGCGAGGTCCTGCGCGGCGACGACGTCCTCGTCGGTGAAGCCGGGGGAGTCCCCGGCGCGGATCATGGTGGCGGTGCCGACCGGCTGGCCGCGGGCCGACAGCGGCACGACCAGGGCCGAGTGGATGCCTGCTGCCCGGTAGGCGGCGACCCGCTCCGGGTTGGGCGCGGCACGGCTGACGGACTCGTCGGTGAAGAGGTTCTCCTTGATCGGACGCCCGCTCGCCAGGCAGCGGGGGATGGCCGAGCCGGGCTGGTAGTCCACGTGCTCGCCGGGTCTGCCGAAGACCCGGACCCGGTCCCGCAGCTCCGGCCGGGCCTCCATCGCGGCGCGGCGCAGCCGCAGCACTCCTGGCGGCGCGGGGCGCATCCCGGCGGCGAGTTCGTGCGGGATCACCTCGACCGTGGCGACGTCGGCGAGGTCGGGGACCAGGAACCGGGCCAGTTCGACGCAGGTGGTATCCATGTCGAGGGTGGTGCCGATCATGGTCGTGGCCCGGTCCAGCATGGCCAGGCGCGCACGGGTCCGCTCAAGGGCCTGCCGCTGCTCCCACGCGTCGGTGATCTCGAGGACGATGCCGACGATGCCGAGGACGTGGCCGTCCTCCTCGAGCCGGTGGTAGGCGCCCTGCCAGTAGCGGCGCTCGTGGGAGGAGGTGGCCCGGGTGTGGCCGCTGGAGGTCACCTCGCGCGGGACGCCGTCGGCGAGGACCTGGCGGAGCACGTCCTCCCGGGCGTCGATTCCGGGCAGCATCTCGGCGATGGTGCGGCCGAGGTGTTCGGCGGCAGGGGCGCCGTTCATCCGGGCCAGGGTCGGGTTGACGTAGGTGTAGCGCAGGTCGCAGTCGAGGACGCCCACGCCGGCGGTGGTGCCGTCGAGTACCTGGTGCAGGATCTGACTGGCGCGCGGGGAAGAGGCGTCGCTGAACACCGGCGCCCTCCTCGCTCGTCACGTGTCGCGTTCGCAGGGCTGGCTCCCGGACCTGCCTCCATGATGTGGTCCGGAATCGGGCCCCGCACGCCGAGCTGCTCGCGCCGGGGAACCCACCCGTGGCCGCACGCGGGTGTGAGAAGCTGCGTGCAAAGACCCGGCTCTGGATGTGACGACGGCATATTCAGCAGCCCGGATCCCAACTACATTGAATTCTCAAGCAGTTGGGGAGGGGGCGGCGTGAGCGGTGACTTTCGCCTGGTGGTCCTCGTCCTCGGCCGGGGGAGTATGGCACAGATCCTGCTCGCGGGAGAGCTGGATCTGGACGCCGGCCCCGAGCTGGAGCTGAGCGTCGCGCAGCTGCTGGAGGACCCCCAGGTGCGGCGGATCGAGATCGATGTCGCCCTGGTCGAGTTCTGTGACGCAGGCGGGCTGAGCGCCCTGCTCACGGCGCGGAAGCAGGCGCACGACCGGCAGGTCCCCCTGTATCTGATCCAGATCCGCGCGGCGCTGCGGAAGGTGCTGGACGCGGCCGGGCTGGACCAGCTCCTGGGTCCACCGGACTGACCGCGCGCCGCTCCTGCCGCAGCGCGGGCGGATGCGTTGAGGGTGCTGGTGATTTGCACGTCAGGGCTTGGTACGGCCGCCGTGCTGGTGCTGTCGTTGCTGGGCGCGTGGGCAACCGAAAGCGGACCGTATCCACCGCTGCATGATGGCACCGCCGGTCGAAGCCCGACGGACCCGACAGACCCGACGGACCCGACGGATACGTGCGCCTGACAATCCGGACTCGGGATGCCGAGCTGCGCCGTTGCCGCCACCCTGAGAACATGAGCGACACGCAGCACCATCACGCGCATGTCGTCGTGCACCCCGTCGTCGACGCCAGCCCGCCGTTCCGGCGTGTGGAGATCCTGGGCACGCAGGTCGGCAAGGCGTACAGCCTGGTGGACGTGGTCGAGTTCTGCCGCCGCGCCGGCATAGAGGACCTCGACGTCGAAACGTCCGGCAACGTGCTGTGGATCGGCGGCGGCCCGCACCAGTGGGAAGCCGAGTAGCCCGTCCGGGCATGGCGAAGGCCCCGGCTCGCTGACCGGGGCCCTCTGCTGTCACGCCTTCGACGCGTGAACCGCAACCAGTCGATGAGCAACTGCTGCCACCACGGGCGGGTGCGCGCTTGTGATGTCACGGCGGTCATCGTGCACCATCCCTCCACCGCTGTGCCTGCATGCGTCGAGAGTTGCGGGGCATGAGTGTCGGGTCCGGGGCGGTCTGCGTTACTGGCGGCCACAGGCCGCCCCGGAAGAATCGTTACGGCTCGTGGCAGGGAGGGCGCCCGGCTTGGCCGAGTGCCCGATCTGGGGTATGCGAGGACCTTCTGCCGGTCGACGGTCAGCGCCCCGCTCGACTCGCGCGGCTCGACGCCGTTCAGAGCCCGGACCATTCCCCGGGCCGGTCAACCCAGTAGACCTGCGCGGGATCATGAAGGTCAGTGCCGGGCCGGTACTGCTCGACGAGTGCCTCGAACTGGGCCTGGGTGGCGCAGGGCTCGGTGAGCTCCACACCGTCATGCCGGACGATCCGGACCTGCCGGAACCGGCCCTCGGGGAAGAACTGCGAGATGTGGACGGGTGCTGCTGCGGCGTTCGGCGGTGAGGTCATGCCATCAGCCTCACTCCGGGATCGGTGCGCTGCACCTCCTGAGCCTGGGCGGGAGCAACCCAGCACCCGATGCCCTACGACACACCACGGTCAGCGCAAGATCCGCGGCACGCGTCAGGGCGGAACCTACCCTCGCTCTGACGTAGCCACGAAGGGGACCAACGTGAATCGCAGCATCAAGCGCGCGGCCGTTCTGCTCACCGTGCTCGGCATGTCCTGCCTGCCCGGAACTGCGATCGCAGACGCGCGCGGAGCCGGCACCACCGTCGTCGGCGACGGCAACCAGGTCGCCGGAGGGGACATCTTCAACGCCGGTCACGACAACATCGTCGGCTCGGGTGACGTGGGCGGCGGAGTCGGCGCAGGTGCCCCCTCGGCCGACAAGGTGGTGCTCATCCTGACCATTGAACCCAACTTCTTCGCCCGTCTGGTCAGTCACACGGGCGACGCCGTGTTCCCGGAACTTCTGGTCGGCGCGATCCCTGGCGTGGTCAGGTTCACCACCAGCGGCGCGGCGGCCATGTCGACCGCTGTCTATGACGGGGGCTCCGCCGCACCGCGCTATGCACTGACCCTGCTCGTTTCCGCAGACGGCACTCCCACAGTGTCGTGCACCCCCGTGGCCCGATGCCGAGTCAGTAACCAGGGTGACACGCCGATCGTGACCATGTCCTAGCCGAGAGAGCGGGGTTTGGTGCTAGGCAGGGCTGCTCGAGGATCCACGGGACGGGCGGTCACGGTGACCGGGACGCGCACCGTCGGGCGTGCCACGCGAGAACCGCAAGCAGGCCGAGGGATGACGACGGTCGAGGAGCGCGCTTCACAAGTTGAACACGGTACTGCATCTTGACGATCCATCAGACCGGATCGACACTGCCTTACGGATCCAGGAGCTCCTTGTTCTTGGAATGAGAGCGCTTCCAAAACGTTGATTCCCAGGCCGCGGTCAGCGCGAGCGCTTGTATTCCTCACTGAAGTGTCGTCAGACCCCTTGTCCTACCAACAAGGCGTTCACCTCACGAAGCAACACCAAGCAAAGGGAAGGGAACGACTCATGCGCAGATCCACCCGTCCGCGCCGACGCCTGCTCGCGTTGCTCACCGCCGTGATGCTGCTGCTGGCCGGAGTGATCGGACTGGCCGCCACCGCCAGCGCCGGGAGTGCCGCTGCGGCGGTGCCCCCCGCGCCCAGCGGCTGGACCACCGTCTTCAGCGACGACTTCAACGGTGCGGCCGGGACCGGCCTCAACACCGCGAACTGGCTCTACGACACCGGCACCAGCTACCCGGGAGGAGCCGGGAACTGGGGTACCGGCGAGGTGGAGACCGCCACCAACTCCACCGCGAACGTCTACCAGGACGGGGCGGGACATCTGATCATCAAGCCCATCCGTGACGCGGCGGGGAACTGGACCTCCGGACGCGTGGAGACGCAGCGGACCGACTTCGCTGCCCCCGCCGGAGGCGAGCTTGAGCTCAGCGCCTCCCTGCAGCAGCCCAACCCGGCTGCCGGCACCGGCTACTGGCCCGCGTTCTGGGCGCTGGGTGCGGCGGCCAGGCCGGTCGGGGCCACCAACTGGCCCGGGATCGGCGAGCTCGACATCATGGAGGACGTCAACGCCCTGAGCCAGCACTCCGCGACGCTGCACTGCGGGGTGGACCCGGGCGGGCCCTGCAACGAGACCACCGGCATCGGCAGCGGACTCCAGGCATGCGCGGGATGCCAGACCGGCTACCACACCTACTCGGTGATCCTCGACCGGACCAACACCGCGGCCGAGCAACTGCGCTTCTACCTCGACGGTGCGCAGACTTTCACGGTGAACGAGAGCCAGGTCCCCACGGCCACCTGGCAGGCGGCCGTGGACCACGGCTTCTTCGCCATCTTCAACGTGGCCATCGGCGGGGCGTACCCCAACGCCATCTGCGGATGCGGTTCGCCCACGGCGGCGACCAGTTCCGGCGCGGCGATGAGCGTGGACTGGTTCGCCGCGTACGAGAAGTCGCCCGGCGGCAGCACCGGCACGCCCACCCCGACGCCCACGCCGACCCCGACCCCGACGCCCACTCCCACGCCGACCCCGACCGGCACCGGCGGAGGTGGGGGCGCGTCCTGCACCACCACTGCTGTCGCCGACATATCCGCTGACTGCTTCAGCGCCGCGCACGGAACCGTGTCCGTGCAGGCGGCCACCGGAGACTCCAACCCGGCGGGCGTCGACGGCAACCAGGTGGCGCAGCTGTCCAACGGCACCTGGCTCAAGTACAGCGGTGTGAACTTCGACAGCGGCTCCAGCCAGTTCCACGCCAGGGTCGCGTCCGGGGCCGCGGGCGGGGTGAGCGGACTGGTCGAGGTGGTGCTCGACAATCCCGCGAACGCCCCGATCGGCAGCTTCGCCGTCGGCAACACCGGCGGCTGGTCGTCCTGGCAGACCGTTCCGGCCAACATCACGACCACCACGGGGACGCACGACGTGTATCTCGAGTTCGCCTCGCAGGCCGGAGGCAATCCGCCGTACGTGAGTCTGCACTACGTCAGCTTCCCCGCGCACTGAGCGAAGGCGCGGCGGTCTCTTAGACCGACCGGCGAATGGGGGGAGGCGTCGCGGGCAAGGGGGCACCTCCCGCCCGAAGGGTGGGGGAGGCTCTTGCCTGGCCGGGTTGTCGTCAGTCGCCAGTGCTCCGCAATGGCTCCCTCCTCCGCCCCGCCCAGACTCGGCCCTCGACCCGCTCCTCCCTCCACCCCCCATTTGCCGGTCGGTCTTAGCTGGAGGACCGGACGACGAGTTGGGCCGGGGTGACCACCGAGGTCAGCCCGGTCGAACCGGCGTCCGGGTCCAGCCGCCGCAGCAGCAGCCTGGCCATCAACCGGCCCATGTCCTCGATGTCCTGACGCACCGTCGTCAGCGGGGGAGCGGACCACGGGGCGACGCTCTCCTCGTCGTCGAAGCCCACCACGGCCACGTCCTCGGGCACCCGGAGGCCGCGCTCGGCCAGCGCGGCGAGTGCTCCCACGGCCATGAGGTCGGAGCCTGCGAACACGGCGTCGAGGTCCGGGCAGCGGGCGAGCAGTTCGTCCATCGCCCTTCGCCCTCCGGGCGCGGTGAAATCCCCCTCGGCGACCAGTCGGGGGTCGGTGTCCGGGAGGACGTCCCGGTACCCCTGGAGCCGGTCGGCCGCCGAGGTCTGGTCGAGCGGCCCGGTGATGACGGCGATCCGTCGGCGTCCCCGCTGCACCAGGTGCTCGACGGCCATCCGGGCGCCTCCGCGGTTGTCGGCGTCCACATAGAGCGGGTCCACGCAGAGCTGATCCACGTAGCGCGGGTCCACGTAGCGCGGGTCCACGTACGGTGGGTCCCCGTCCTGGGGCCCCGGCCCGGCCGGGTCCACCCAGCCGGGCCGGCCCCCGTAGACCGTGGGGAGGGCGAGACCGTCGACGATCGCGGGCAGCGGATCGTCGCGGTGCAGCGAGAAGATCAGCGCCCCGTCGACATGGCCGGCCGCGAGGTATCTGCCGACCTGGGCGTAGTCCCCGGCCTCGGTCACCAGTAGCAGAACCAACTGGACGGCGGAGGCTGACAGTTCGCGGCCGATGCCGCGCAACTGCCGCGCGAAGAAGGGGTCGGAGAAGATCCGGCTCTCCGGCTCCGCCACCACCACCGCGACGGCGTCGTGACGACGCGTCATCAGCGTCCGGGCCGCCGCATTGGGGATGTACCCGAGCTCGTCCACCGCCTGCCGCACCTTCACCTGCAGGCTCGCGCGGACCCCGGCCCCGCCGTTGACGACCCGGGACGCCGTCGCTCGCGACACCCCGGCCAGTGTCGCCACCTCCTGCAGGGTGGGACGTACGGCCGGGGGCGTCGCTCGCTGCCCGTTCGACAGAATGGACTCGCTCGATTGCGTCATCAGTGCACCAGGGTCTCCGCGCGCTGTGGTGCGCCACGACCGGGGTGGAACCGGCTCCGCCCCCGCTCACACCCTAGGTCAACTTCGGGCCTCAGCCCAGGGAGAAGGTGGCCTCGACCGGGTAGTGGTCGCTGGGCGCGTTGGTGTCCGTCTGGCCGGAGGCCCATCCCGCCTGCGGGTCGAAGTCGATCGCCACCGTGGGCAGCGCGAGCGGCACCGGACGGCCCGAGGCGTTGAGGTAGCCGATGTAGTCCAGGTCGTCGACGTAGGTGCTGGGGAAGCTCTCCACCCCGGCCATGTACTGGCACCAGGCGGAGACCGTGCAGTCCATGGTGCCGAGGGTCTGCGTGGGGTCGGTCGCCGGGGTGCCGAGGACGCCGCCGACAGCGGACTGGGCGTTGGCGTAGTCGCCGCGCGCAGCGCCGTGGCTGTACTCGACGTTGAGGTCGCCGCCGATCAGCACCGGTGCGCTGCTGCCGACGATGCCGTTCACCCAGCCCTGGATCTCTCCGAGCTGGGCCAGCCGGGTGGCCTGCGTGGTGTTGGTGGAGGTGTTGGACTGGTCGGCCTGCAGGTGCGTGCCCACCACCCAGGTCTTGCGGCCGTCCTTGTCGATCTCGGCCAGGGCGGCGCCCTTGTTGGAGTTGTAGTCCCAGGTCCCCGAGGTGGAGTTGGAGAAGATGTGCGCGTACTGGGCGTCGATCGGGTACTTGGAGAGGATCATCGTTCCGCCGTTGATCACGAACGGGGAGTTGGAGCAGTCCCCGCTGATCCCGTTCCAGCCGCCGCCCGAGCAGCTCTGCCCGACGACCGGGGTCCGGTACGGGTAGAGCGCGGCGAGCTTGCTGCTGATGTCGCTGGTGGAGCTGTGGTTGAAGAGCTCGTCCAGGATCACGACATCGGCGTTGTGGCTGCGGATGATCGCCTCCACGGTGGGCGTGCGCTGCGCGGCCTTCTCGTTCTCGACGCTGTCCACGACGGCCGTGCCGAGGTCCACGTTCCAGGCGAACACGGAGAGGGTCGCAGTCGACTGGGACGCGGCCGCCAGGGCCGAGGCGGACTGGGTGGCAGTGCCGGTGAGCAGCATGGCCGCGGTGGCGGCCAGTGCGACGGTCGTGGCGGAACGACGCGTGGTCAAGAGGGTCTCCTGGGGTGGCGGACGAACCTGGCCCGGGCCGGCAGAAGCTCGGCGGGGGCATGACAGACGCAGGTTAGCTACTCGTCGGTAAGAATGGGAGAACAGTGCATGATCAATGTCGATCGGGTTACTGAAGACCGAGCGGTTCTCGGCACCCCCTGGCGCCGCCGGGCCTGATTTCTGACCGTTCGCGATTTGTGCCGCTGTGCTAAACAGGCAGTAACCAAAGGGGCGCACGTGCACCAGCTCACACTCGGGGTCATAGCGCGGTCACGCAAAGAGAACGAGCGTCGACTGCCGATCCATCCGTCGCACTTCGAGCGCATCGACGCGGACCTCCGGGGGCGGATCTACCTCGAGCACGGCTACGCAGAGCGCTTCGGCGTCTCCGACGAGCAGCTCGCACCTCTCGTCGCGGGATTCCGCTCGCACGAGGAGCTCGTCGCCGAGTGCGATGTCATCCTGCTGGCCAAGCCCCTCGCGGAAGAGCTCGCGGAGCTGCGCGAGGGTCAGGTCCTGTGGGGCTGGCCGCACTGCGTCCAGGACGAGAACGTCACCCAGTTGGCGGTCGACCTGCGACTGACGCTGATCGCCTTCGAGGCGATGAACCACTGGACCAGCGACGGCTCCTTCAACCTGCACGTGTTCCACAAGAACAACGAGCTGGCGGGCTACTGCTCGGTGCTCCACGCCCTGCAGCTCGCCGGTTCGACGGGCGACTACGGCCGTCGGCTGCGCGCGGCGGTGTTGGGCTTCGGCGCGACCGCGCGCGGAGCGGTGACCGCCCTGAACGCCCATGGCGTGCACGACGTGGACGTCCTCACCCAGCGCGGTGTCACGGCGGTCAGCTCGCCGATCCACTCCGCGCGGATCGTGCAGTTCGACAACGACGACGCCGACCCCCGCCGCAGTACCGCACTCACCGACGACGGCCGGGTGCCGCTGGCCGAGTTCCTCGCCGACCACGACGTCATCGTCAACTGCGTCCTGCAGGACACGGCGGCGCCGCTGACGTTCCTGGTCGACGAGGATCTCGGCACGCTCGCGCCGGGCACCCTCGTCGTCGACGTCTCCTGTGACGAGGGCATGGGCTTCAGCTGGGCGCGACCCACCTCGTTCACGGAGCCGACGTTCGTCGTCGGCGACAACGTCGTCTACTACGGGGTGGACCACAGTCCGTCCTACCTCTGGAACTCTGCCACCTGGGAGAACAGCGAGGCCCTGCTGCCCTTCCTGCCGGCGGTGCTCGCCGGGCCCGACGGCTGGGAGTCCAACGAGACCATCCGGCGCGCCGTCGAGATCCGCGACGGGGTCGTTCAGAACCCCGCCATCCTCGCGTTCCAGCACCGTGCGAAGGAGTACCCGCACGCGCGGGAGTGAAGAGACCTGGTGCAGGGCCACCCGCCCGGGGTCTGCCGGTGGCACCCTGAGCCTTCCGCTTCTGCACCTTGTTGCAAAATGGGCTCGGTGCGCTCTACCTTGTGGCGACGACGTCGCCGCGAGGAGAAGCCCATGAGCGAGTACCCCCACCTGCTGAGCCCCCTCGACCTGGGCTTCACCACGCTGCCCAACCGGGTGCTGATGGGATCCATGCACGTCGGCCTGGAAGAGGCGGAGCGCGGCTTCGAGCGGATGGCCGAGTTCTACGCGACTCGGGCACGCGGCGGGGTGGGGCTCATGGTCACCGGCGGGATCGCGCCGAACGAGCAGGGCCGCCCGTGGTCCGGCGGCGCCAAGCTGACCACCGAGGCCGAGGCCGAGCAGCACGCCACGGTCACCGCCGCCGTGCACCGGGAGGGCGGCCGGATCGCGATGCAGATCCTGCACTTCGGCCGCTACGCGCACCACGCCGACCTGGTCGCCCCCAGCGCCCTGCAGGCTCCCATCAGCGGCTTCACCCCGCGCGCGCTGGAGGACGCGGAGGTCGAGCAGACCATCGAGGACTTCGTCCGGGCGGCGGCGCTGGCCCAGCTCGCCGGGTACGACGGTGTCGAGGTCATGGGCTCCGAGGGCTACCTGATCAACGAGTTCATCGCCGCGGCGACCAACCACCGCACCGACCGCTGGGGCGGTGACTACGGCAACCGGATCCGCCTCGCCGTGGAGATCGTCCGCCGGGTCCGCGAGCGCGTGGGCGCGAACTTCATCCTCATCTACCGCCTGTCCATGCTCGACCTGGTCGAGGGCGGCTCCACGCTCGACCAGGTGATCACCCTCGCCAAGGAGGTCGAGGCCGCGGGCGCGACCATCATCAACACCGGCATCGGTTGGCACGAGGCCCGCATTCCCACCATCGCGACCTCGGTGCCGCGCGGCGCGTACACCTGGGTCACCCGTGAGGTCATGGGTTCCGTCGGGATCCCGCTGATCACCACCAACCGCATCAACACCCCGGAACTGGCAGAGCAGTTGCTCGCGGACGGCGTCGCGGACATGGTCTCCATGGCCCGGCCCTTCCTGGCCGACCCCGACTTCGTCGTCAAGGCCGCCCGCGGGCGCGCCGACACCATCAACACCTGCATCGGCTGCAACCAGGCCTGCCTGGACCACGCCTTCAGCGGGAAGATCACCTCCTGCCTGGTCAACCCGCGGGCCTGCCACGAGACCGAGTTGGTGCTGACCCCGACCCGGCGGCGCAAGCGCGTCGCCGTGGTCGGCGCGGGGCCCGCCGGACTCGCGTTCTCCGTCGCGGCCGCCGAGCGCGGCCACTCGGTGACCCTGTTCGACTCCGCCGACCGGATCGGCGGTCAGCTCAACATCGCCCGCCAGGTCCCCGGCAAGGAGGAGTTCGACGAGACCCTGCGCTACTTCCGCGCGCAGCTCGCCCTGCACGGGGTCGAGGTCCGGCTCGGCACCACGGCCACCGTCGCCCTGCTCGACGGGTCCGACGGCTCCGACGGGTCCGGCGGCTTCGACGAGATCGTCGTCGCCGCCGGCGTCACCCCCAGGACCCCGGAGATCGAGGGGACGGATCACCCCAGCGTCCTCACCTACCTCGACGTGCTCCGCGACAAGGCCGAGGTCGGCGCGCGGGTCGCGATCCTCGGCGCGGGCGGCATCGGCTTCGACGTCGCGGAGTACCTGACCGACAACGGCGACGACTTCTACGAGCAGTGGGGCATTGACACCGACTACCGCAACCCCGGCGGCCTCCAGCCCTCCCGGCGCGGTCCCTCGCCCCGTACCGTCCACCTGCTCCAGCGCAAGACCGGCAAGGTCGGTGCGGGCTTGGGCAAGACCACCGGATGGATCCACCGCACCGAGCTGAAGCACCGCGGAGTCACCATGATCCCCGGCGTGACCTACCAGCGCATCGACGACCAGGGGCTGCACCTCCTCGTCGACGGCGAGCGGCGGCTCCTCGAAGTCGACACCGTGGTGCTGTGCACCGGCCAGGAACCGCGCCGCGACCTGTACCAGGAACTGTTGGCCGCCGGCCGCACCCCGCACCTCATCGGCGGCGCCGACGTCGCCGCCGAGCTCGACGCCAAGCGCGCCGTCCAGCAGGGCACCGAACTCGCGGCGGCCATCTGACACCGCCCAGGCGGGTGCTGGAGCACCCGCCTAGAATCTCCCTCCGACGGACCCTGGACGCCGACGAAACCTGAAGAGGCGCAGCACCACATGTCGCTACCGCATGCCATCCTCACCGCCCTGCTGGAGAAGCCGTCCTCGGGGCTGGAGTTGACGTGCCGGTTCGACAAGTCGATCGGCTTCTTCTGGTCCGCGACCCACCAGCAGATCTACCGCGAGCTCAGCAGACTCGAGCTGGGCGGACTGATCCGACCGGTGCCGCAGCCGCCCTCCCGAGGGCAGCGCAAGGAGTACGAGGTGCTGCAGGCGGGCCGGGACGAGCTGACCGCCTGGGTGGCCGAGGGCCAGGACCCGAAGCCGATCCGCGACGCGCTGCTGCTCCGCCTGCGGGCGGCAGCCGTCGTCGGCACGCACGGCCTGGATGCCGAACTGCGCCGCCACCTGGCGGTGCACCGGGGGCAGCTCGACGAGTACCTCGACATCGAGAAGCGGGACTTCCCTCCGGAGCGGTCGGCCGACGAGAACCGCCTGCACCATCTCGTACTCCGGGCCGGAATCAGCCTGGAGACGTTCTGGATCGAGTGGCTCGGTGAGGCCCTGCAGTCGTTCCCCGAGACGGATCCCCAGGTCAGCTGATCGTCTGCGGGATGGTTCCCGGCCAGACTCATCCCGTGCGCTTCCGGCAACCAGGACCATGCGCGGCAGGGCAGACTCAGGTCCATGCCGACTCTCCGGATGACCTCACGCAACGCACGCTTCCAGCAGTTGCAGGCGTTACTGACGAACCGCAACAAACGCCAGCGCGCACGGGAGTTCCTGGTGCACGGAGTGCGCCCGATCACGCTCGCGAACGAGCGCGGCTGGCCTGTGCGCACGCTCCTCTACGACGGTGAGCGCCCCCTTTCGCGCTGGGCGACCGAGCTACTCGGCAGCTCCCGCGCCGAGTGCGTCGCCACCGCCCCAGAACTGCTCGCCGAACTGGGCGAGAAGAACGACACCGCGCCCGAGATCATCGCCGTCATGGAGATCCCGGCTGACGACCTCGACCGGATCAGGGTCGCCGACGACTTCCTCGGTGTCCTGTTCGACCGGCCCACCAGTCCCGGCAACATCGGCTCGCTCATCCGCTCGGCCGACGCGTTCGGCGCCGACGGGCTGATCGTGACCGGCCACGCCGCCGATGTGTACGACCCCAGGTCGGTCCGCGCCAGCACCGGATCGCTGTTCGCCCTGCCCGCCGTCCGTGTCCCCTCCCAGCGTGAGGTGACCACATGGCTGGACGGCAAGCGGGCCAAGGGGCGTCCGGTGGTCGTCGTGGGTACGGACGAGCACGGTGAGGCCGACGTCTTCGACTTCGACCTCACCGGGCCGACCCTGCTGCTCGTCGGCAACGAGACCTCGGGTCTCAGCTCCGCCTGGCGCGAGCTGTGCGACCACACCGTGAGCATCCCGATGACCGGCAGCGCGAGCTCGCTGAACGCCGCCAACGCGGCGACGGCGGTGCTGTACGAAGCGTCCCGGCAGCGCATCGCCGCCGCGCGGCGGCCGCGCCGAACCGGTGTCTGAGCAGCAAGCGGTGACGCGACGTCAGTTCTTCTTCGCAGCCTTGCGCGGCTCGCCCCGGTAGGTGCCGAAGCTCCAGCGGTTGCCCTCGGGATCGCGGGCGGCGAAGTCGCGGGAGCCGTAGTCGGTCACATGGAGTTCGGTGGTGATCTCGGCTCCGGCGGCCTTGGCCCGGGCGCACACCGCGTCGGGGTCGTCGGTGACGACGTACGCGCCGAATTGGCCGGGGCGCAGCGCCCAGGTGTCGGCAGAATCCTCCGGGCGCACCGAGCCGAGCATGATCCCGCCGCCCGGCGGCCAGGCGAGCTGGGCGTGGTCCACGCGCTCGCCGTCGCCGTAGACGACGACCTCCTCGAAGCCGAAGGCGTCGACCAGGAAGCGGATCAGGGCTCTGGCGTCGTTGCTGCGCAGGGTGGGCCAGACCTGGGGTGCGGGTGTCATGTCGTCCATGGGGACCGGACCTCCTCAATGGCTGCCGGTTCGGGTGGTGCCGCCGGCGATGGGCCCAGTCTCGCCCGGTGGGGTGGCCGAAGGCTTGGACATTTCGGAACCGGGGTCGTCCGTGTCCCTCGGGTTCTCGGCCGCGAGCCAGTCGCTCGGGGAGCATCCGGCGAGGGCGTGGAACTCGCGGCTCAGATGTGCCTGGTCGTAGTAACCGCAGGTCGCGGCCACGTCGGCGAGACGCTGCCGTCCGGGCAGCATCCGCCGGGCGCGGTCGAAGCGGACCACCCGCGCGGCGGCCTTGGGCGTCAGCCCGATGTGCTCCTGGAAGCGGGCGGCCAGGTGCCGGCCGCTCCAGCCGACCTCGGCGGCCAGCGCGGCGGCCGGTGCGGTCCCGCCCGAGCTCAGCAGTACCCGCCAGGCCCGGGCCACCTCGGGGGTCGGCGTTCGCGCTGGCTCCCGCGCCAACTGGGCTTGACGGAGCAGCAGTTCGTCGAGGACTCGGAAGCGTCGATGCCAGGTCGGCGCGGCCTGGACGCGCTCCTGGATCTCCGCGGCGAGGCGGCCCAGCACGGCGTCGGCGGGGAGGTCGAGTCCCGCGAGCTCCCCGGCCGGCAATCCCAGCAGGGTACGGGCGCCCAGCGGGGCCAGCGCCACCTGGATGCCGGACTGGCTGCCCTCGTGGGCGATCAGTGCCGGTGTGGTGTGCAGCCCGCCGAGGAGGGTGGAGTAGTCGCCGGGGGCCTGCCGCGGGTCGGGGTGCCGCAGCAGGGTGAGCGGGTCGTCGAGAGTGAAGATCAGCGTCAGGTAGGGGGAGGGGAGCCCCCGATGCAGCGCCGGGGGCAGGCCCGCCTGCCGGTAGCCGGAGTACCAGGCGACGGACTCGCGCAGGGCCGGGCAGGCCCGCTGGTGGACGGACTCGTCGACGACGCCGGTGAGCCGTCCGGGGGCCGGTCCGGGGCCGTGCCCTTGCTGCTGCGGCGTACCGTCCACTCTGCCCAGTATGCCCCGGCTCGCTTCCGCCGGCGGGCCGTCGGGGCGATGGTACCGACCGGGCCGGTAGCAGCGTTCCCCGACGCTCGCCCCCGGTCAGCCAGTCCCCAGCGACCCACGATGAGCCGCGACCAGCTACCGGACGAGGGCGCCTGCGCTCAGCAACCCGAGAGCTCCCGAGTCACACCGCTGGAATACAGACCCGGTCCTGGCCCGGGTCAGGGCGTGCACCAAGTCCTCGGGCGGCGGCTCGGGTTCGGTCACCCGGCCGCCAGGTCTATCGTTGCCGAACCGTCGCGCCCCGGCGAGACGGGAACGCTGAACAGGTGCGTTGCCGGGTCGTAGGACACCGGGCCCACCGCTCCGTTGCGGGCGATCGCGGTCGGCGCGGACGGGGCATAGCCGTGCAGGGTCACCGCGCCCTCGCCGGGCGCGAAGGCCACGGTCGCGTGCACGGTGCCGTTGTCATCGAGCTGGGTGATGCGTTGCGCGCCCAGCGAGACGAACTTGCCGGCGTCACCGAGGAACGCGATGCCCGATCGGCCGACCGGCGCGATCACGTAGAAGAAGCCGGAGCCGACGGTGCCGGTGAAGCTGGTGCCGGCCGTCACCGGGGTGCCCTTCCCGGTGAAGTAGTCGTACACGTAGGCGTCACCCGAGACGCCGAACTCGGCCGGGCTGAACGTGACGGACTGACTCGGCTGCCCGTTGCGGGCATAGGCGAACACGTAGGCGTCGCGCAGTGCGCCGTGTTGGCTGTAGGTCCCGGCGACCATCGCGGGCTTGGTCCCTGCGGCCTCGCCCAGGTAGGTCTGGTCGTCCGGCACGATCGGCGCGTCCGGTTTGACGATCACGCCGTCCCGGCGGACCGACCGGGCCAGGTTGGCCCAGTTCTCCTTGCCGATCGGGTCGCCGACCCCGACCATGCCACCGGACAGTGTGGACAGCACCAGGTTGTCCGTCTCGGTGCTCATGAACACGTCCGACCACGGCGATTCACCCAGTGCGCTGGCCAGGCGCGAGTCGAACAGGTACTTGTCCCACGTCGCGCGCTTGAACCCGTCGTTACTGACTCGGGTGGTCACCAGATTCGGGTACAGCGTGCTCTGGAGGTAGTCGCGCGGGAGCGGCATGCAGTACTGGAGGGCGATGCCGTCGGCGGCGGCCGAACCGGCCATGCCGCTGAGGAAGGCGTTCGGATCGGTCAGGTTGTACTTCGGCTGCGCACCGTCCGACAGCCAGTCCTGCTCGTAGGCGACCACCCCCGCCGACTTCAGGTAGTCCATCGTGCTCGACCAGAAGCGCGGGTCGGTGATCACGTTGCCGGACATGCGGTACTGCTGACGGTACGGGCTGGCCGGGTCGATCCAGCGGGCGTGGGTGACCAGCGGCAGCCCGATCTGCTTCCCGAACGCGGCCAGCCCGTTGGGGAGCAGATCGGGAGCGGCTCGGTAGACGTATTCACCGCCCCGCAGGGTTCCGTTGCCCTGCCAGGTGTCCGAGGAGCCCTTCGGATACCACCAACTGTCCAGTTGTAGATAGCCGAGTGGTAAACCGTGCGCGGTGAAGTCGTCCTTGACCGCCTGGAGGGTTCCGGTGTAGCCCTTGCTCTTGTCGTAGTTGTAGTAGTAGGTCGCGAAGTTGTCGGTCCAGTAGCCGAGTTTGGCCATCGTCACGTCCGACGAGGTGCCGGCCGGGGTCTTCCCGGACTGCGCCAGTAGGGCCGCGCCCCAGACGCGATAGGTCGGATTGATCCCGTTGCCAAGCGCGAGCACAGTCCGCTGGGTGAACCCGGCGGGAAGCCGCGTGACACCGGGCATGATGCCGTCCGAGATTGAGCCGTCCGGGGCCGTGACCAGATCGGCGACCTGGAAGTTGTTGGCCGGGGACAGCAGGAAGCCGTGCGCGGCCTTGTCGAAGTACATCCGGGGGCTGTCCGGCGCGTCGGCGCCGTTGAACCGGTACGGGCTGAACGCGGAGTCCTGGTAGCTGAGGTGGTAGGGCAGCTTCGGGTAGCTGGTCAGGCTCGGGAAGGGCTCGGTGTTCGGCGATGCGGTCAGGTAGGTCGTGGTGAACAGCACGACCGGGCTGTCGGTGTAGGTGCGGATGCCGCCGCGCCGTTCGCCCGTGGCGCGGTAGCCGAAGTCGACCTCGCGGTAGGTGCCGAGCGAGTCGTGCCCGCTGGTGACCGTGACGTGGGTGAGCGGGTGCGCAAGGGTGCCCCCGAACCTCCAGGTCTGCAGTGGTGCCGCCGTGTTGATCAGGTACGAGCCGTCCGGATGGACCGCGACGGTCACGCCGGTCGGCTCGGTCACGGCGGCACCCGAGGTGTCGGCGTTCGCCGTTCCGGAACCAAGTCCGGCCGCCACCAGGCCGATCGCGAGCACGGTGGCGGCGAACGTTGATCGGCGAGGCCCGACCGGGCCTTCGGACCGGTCGGGCCCTTCCAGCGTGTGGGACATGGTTTCCTCCAAGGGGTAGTGGGGACTGCCTCGGTCCAGGGGTGCGGTGCCCGGCTCCGCGTCCTTGCGCGCCTCTTCACATGCCAGGGCCGGGTGGCCTGTCGGGGCGCGGGCCTGGGGTCGGCCGGACGTCACCCTCGGGCAGGACTGGCTGCCGGGTCAGCAGGCGCAGGTGCGTGGCGGTGGCGCGACCAGCGGATACACGGATAACAACGTTGGAATTTCAGCCAAGGGAATGACAGCACGACCCCACCGCACTGTCCACCCCTTGAGCGCGAACATTCACATCCCGTGCGCCGCACGCACCCTGCCGTACACCAGGCTCGGCCAGTCACCCGCGCCGTGCCTGCGAACCCAGGAGCGTCGGGAGCAGGCGAGGACCGTGAACGTCGGGCGACGGCCGGTATCGACGCCGGCGCGCAGAACTCCCAGCTGGAGGACATGATTGCGCAGAATGCGAGGCTCAGATCGCCGTCGGCGTCGTGGCGCCCGACCGGCGCCCTCGCAGGATCGAGAGACTCTGCCACGCCCTTGGCTCAGAATCCCGGCGACTGTGCCGCACGTAGAAAGCCACCGCGACGACGCATTCGCCGTCCACCGGGCTGTCGTCATCTGGCGTTGTCTGCCGGACTTATGGACAGCGGTCAGCGGGTGTGATGTCATGCCCATTGCCTACTTTACAACGATGTAACGGGCGGTATGGACGACCGGAACCCCCCCACCACGGGCCGACCAGGCCCGCTTCAGGACGGAGTCATCCGTGAGAAGAAGATCAACCTGGCGCGCGATGCGCTTCCCGCGACGACGCGCCCTCGCCCTCGCCCTCGCCGGCGGCGTGGCGGCCATGACGGTGGCCGGCGCCGGACAGGAGTCAGCGGGCGCGACGGCAGGCCACCGGATCGCGTCGGTGACCTCCGGCGACGCTCGCTTCCAAGTGCTGTCCCCGACCTTGATCCGCACGGAGTACGCGCAGGACGGGAAGTTCACCGACAGCGCGACGTTCAACGCGATCGGCCGCACCGCCTTCGCACCGACCGCGTACACCACGAGCACGTCCGCCGGCTGGCTGACCGTCAGGACGAGCGCGCTCACCCTGCGGTACCAGGTGGGTTCGGGAGCGTTCAACGCGCAGAACCTCACCGTGCAACTGCCGGCCGGTGGGGCGCCGGTGACCGCCACTCCATGGCAGCAGCTGACGTGCACCCTCGGCGCCCTCTGCGAGGCCGAGCACCTGTCGTACAGCGGGCTCAGCGTCGCCTCCGACCATTCCGGCTACACCGGCTCCGGCTTCCTGGCCGGCTTCCAGGGGACGGGCAACTCGCTGTCGGCCGACGTCGACGTCGCCACATCGGGGACCTACCAGTTCGACGCCCGCTACGCCAACTCCCTGGCGGGCGACGGCCAGTCCATCACGCGCACCCTGACCCTCTCGGTGGACGGCGGCGCGAACCGGACGGTGAGTCTGCCGGTCACCGCGAACTGGGACTCCTGGGGCCTGGTGGGCACCGCAGTGCAGCTCGGCGCGGGCCACCACACGATCACCCTGGCCAGGACCGCAGCGGACTCCGGCAACGTCAACATCGACAGCGTCGCCCTGGTGACCCCGGGCAGCGCCTATCCGCCGGCCTCCGCGACCGCGATCACCGACTGCCGGTTCGGCGTGAACTGCGAGGCGGAGGCCGACCGCATCGCGGGCTCGGCGATCGTGGCCACCAACCACGGCGACTACTCCGGCGGCGGCTTCGTCGCCGAGCTGAACCAGGGGGCGAGCGTATCGGCCCACGTCGTCGGCGTACCGGCCGACGGCACCTATGCGCTGCAGGTGCGCTACGCCAACGCCACCGGTGGTGACGGCCTCTACCAGACCCGCAGCGCCACGGTATCGTCCGGCGGAGCCGCACAGACTCTGTCCCTGCCCGTCACCGGCAGTTGGGATACCTGGCAGACCGCCTCGGTGCCGCTCGCGCTCAAGGCCGGTGCCGACGACGTCACCATCAGCTGCCCGGACGCCATGAGCTGCCATGTCAACCTCGACACGGTGGCCGTCACCGCAGCGGGCGCGTCCGCCCCGCAACCGCATCTGGCGCTCGGCGGCTACCGCCGCAGCCTCGACGGCGTCAACGGCGACAACGGAGCCCCGGCGACCACGCCCGGCCTGCTGTACAAGGACGGTTGGTACCTGCTCGACGACACCTCCTCCGCCCTGTACGACACCGGCACCCACCAGGTCACCCAACGCCCCGCCCACGGCGGCACGCCGTACCAGGACGGCTACGTCTTCGGCTACGGCCACGCCTACAAGCAAGGCCTGTCCGACCTGGCAACCCTGACCGGCCCGCCCGAACTGCTCCCCGAATGGGCGTACGGGGTGTGGTACTCGGAGTACATCGACCGCACCGCCGCCGACTACGAGAACACGATCCTGCCCGCCTTCCGGTCCGAGGGCGTGCCGTTGGACGTCCTGGTGACCGACACCGACTTCAAGTCCCCCAACACCTGGAGCGGCTGGGAGATCGACCCGGCCAAGTTCCCCGATCCGAAGGCCTTCTTCGACTGGGCCGCCTCCCAGGGCCTGCACAACACCCTCAACATCCACCCCAGCATCCTGAGTTCCGACCCTCAGTTCGCCCAGGCCCAAGCGACCGCCAAGGGCAAACTGCACAAGGGCGGCTGCGCACCGGCCGCAAGCAGCGGCGCCGGGGACTGCTACACCTTCGGCTTCGGCGACGCCGACCAGCTCAAGGCGTACCTGGACCTGCACCAGACCATGGAGCAGCAGGGCAACGACTTCTGGTGGCTGGACTGGTGCTGCGACGCCTCACAGTCCTCGCTGGCCGGCGTCACGCCCGACGCGTGGATCAACCAGCAGTACGCCACGGACGCCGACAAGACCATTGGCCGCGGATTCGTCATCTCCCGCGCCTACGGATCCCTGCAGTCCGGCGGCAACAGCCCCTTGCCCACCGGACCGTGGGCCGACAAGCGCACCACCATCCACTTCACCGGAGACACCTCCTCCACCTGGGGAACACTGAAGGCCGAGGTCGGCTACACGCCCGGCGAAGCGGCCGCGACCGGCATGTCGGCGATCAGCCACGACATCGGCGGCCACAACGACACCACGGGCCTGACCGGTTCGGAGACCTACACCTCCGGAGGGCAGACCCGCACCACCGCCAAACTCCCCGACGACATGTATGCCCGCTGGGTCCAACTCGGGACCTTCCAGCCGATCGACCGTCTGCACAGCAACCACAGCGACCGGCTGCCCTGGCAGTACGGGCCCGCCGCCCGTGCTTCGGCAGACAAGTTCCTCAACCTGCGCGAGAACCTCGTGCCCTACACCTACTCACTCGCCCAGCAGGCCAACACCACGGGTGTCCCGGTCACCCGCCCGACCTACCTGGAATACCCCGACGAGCCACAGGCATACGCCACGGCCGGCAGCGAGTACTTCTACGGCCCCGACATGCTGGTCGCGCCGGTCACCACGCCCGGCACCACGGCCACGACCTCGGTGTGGTTCCCCCCGGGCCAGTGGACCGACTACTTCACCGGACAGACCTACACCGGCGGCACCACCCAGAACATCACCGCCGGCCTCGACACCATGCCAGTGTTCGTCAGGGCCGGCGCCGTCATCCCCACCCGCTCCAACAATGTCACCAGCAACGACAAGGCCCCGCTGACCAAGGTCACGCTCACCGTCGCCGCAGGGGCCTCCGGCTCGTACACCCTCTACGAAGACGACGGAACCACCACCACACCCGGCCACAGCGCCACCACCAAGATCCGCTACCAGGAGACGGGATCCAGGCACACGGTGACGATCAGTCCGACAGTCGGGGCCTTCACCGGCCAGGTCAAGTCCCGGCAGTGGACCATCTCACTCATCGGCGTCACGGCACCGACCAGTGTCAGGGCCGACGGTTCCCGGCTGTCTCCCGACGACTACCACTTCGACAGCACGACCCACACACTCTCCATCACGCTCCCCCCGCGGAGCGTGCACACCCCTGTCACCGTCACCTACGGCTGACAGCCCCGCTGACAGCCCCGCGCGGCCAACAGGGCCCGCGCGCGTATCGCGCGCGGGCCCCCGAACCGTGCCCTCCACGCCGCCGCCGGGGAAGGGGAACGGAAGGCCCGGGCGCACAGTCCCGAAACTGCTTCTGAGCTGCGGGAGTTGTCAGTGCTGGGTGCCACAATCGAGGGTGTCAGGACAAGAAGCGACGCTGCTTGGCACACGCTGGGCGGCGCGAAGGTCCGTCCTGCCCGTAGGACCGGCACGCCGTCGTTCTCACTGCCCTCGGAGGCCATGATGAAGAGCTCCATCGGTACCGCCGTTACCTTCCTGCCCGCCGGTACTCCCGGGCCCGTCGCCATCGGATGGAACCGCAGCGCGCTCGCCGCGCAGATTGCTATCCGGGCCCGCGCACTGGGCCTGGACGCCAGCCTGACGGACGACCAGATGAACGGACTGGCCCAGGTGGTGCGCGACTCCGGCGACGGGCGGCCGCTGTCGGTCAGCACCCGGGCCGCCGTGCGGGCCGCCCTGCGGGAGCCCCTGACGACTGAGGATCCGGCCGCGTTCACAGCGGCGGTCTTCACCTCGCTGCCCGATACGCCCGTCCCAGTGCGCGCCACCGATGGCCGCCAGTACATGTTGGTCGCCGTCCCTGTCGCCTGAGCCCGCTCTCGTCCAACAGCCCTGCCCCGGTTCGGGGCAGGGCTGCTGGACGTCCCGGAGCGTGGTTCGGCAGGCTCAACAGGTGAAGTCGATGTCGTCGAAGCTGGCGTAGTGGTCCGGGGTGTAGTACTCCTCGCCGTCCGCGGCGGTGATGACCCGGCGGGCGCCACGGGTGCTCACGCCCGGGGTCTTGACCGTGTAGGAGTGGTAGTAGCCGGTGGACTCGGCCGGGAGCAGGGCCTCGTTGTTGTAGAAGACCTCGCCGTCCTTGCTGTAGGGGAAGGGACCGTCGGCGGCGATCAGGTCGATGGTGGTGATCGCCTGGCTGGGCAGGGTCGTCTCGCAGACCCAGGGGATCGTGGTGTCGGCCTGGGCTGCCGGCGCACTGAGGCCGACAGCTGCGCCGGACCCGAGGACGAGGGTGACGGCGACGAGGGAGCGGAAACCGAGGGCGCGCCTGGCGCGGGCGTGAGTTCGCATGCGCTCATCGTGACTTCTACGCGCGTCGCCGGAAATCCATGTCCATGACAATTCTTCGCCCGTTAACGTACGCGGCGATGCCTTCATCCCTGCTTCACCGCATCATTGACGGTTCGTCATCCGCGCGGCGCAGCAGGGTGCCCCTGAGGGCCCAACTGGCGGACCCAGGCGGCGCGGCCTGAGACGAAGACGCCGGCGGTCTCCGCCATGCGGGTCGTCCATGCGGAGATCGCCTGGGCCTGCCTCCCGGCGTGGGCCGTACCGTCATGTGGACGGACGCCCCGGGCCGGCCGTCGCCGACATCGACCTGGACCCCACCGACCCGGACATCGACGTCGCGGTCAGCACTCGCCGAACATCGACCGGAGGAACACCGACGGGAGGAACATCGACCGGAGGATCAGTGAGGACAGCCTGGCCGATCACCCGCCCGGCCCATCCGCGGTCGTGGTCGCGCACCTGATGGCGTTCGCTGGTGCGTATGGACCGGCGCTCCACGCCCGGCGGGTTCCGTGCGGCAGGCGTTGGGTGGCCCTCCTCGTCATCGCCTGGAGCCTGTTGAAGCTGGCAGTCGGCTGAACCGTGCGAGGAGGATTCCCTGATGGCGTACCAGACCATCGGCCGCGGGCAGGTACCCGTGACGCCGCGGGAGCGCGCCGACCGGGGGAGGGCCGCGCGACGGCACACGCCCCGCTCCGGCCAGGGCGATTTCGAGGCGCACTCCAGAGGGCAGGACCCGCTGGAGGTCATCGAACGCCAGTCGGCCTCCCGGGTGCCGGAGCTGGTGCCCCTGCGCTACGGCCGGATGGCCGAATCCCCCTTCCGTTTCTACCGCGGGGCAGCCGCCGTCATGGCCAGTGACCTCGCCGCCACCCCTGTCTCCGGCCTGCGCGTACAACTTTGCGGCGACGCACACCTGATGAACTTCCGGCTGCTCGGCTCACCGGAGCGCAACCTGCTCTTCGATATCAACGACTTCGACGAGACGCTGCCGGGCCCCTGGGAGTGGGACGTGAAGCGGCTCGCGGCCAGCTTCGTCATCGCCGGACGCGAGAACGGATTCACCGACCGCGAGAGCAGCGCCATCGTGCGCACCTGCGCGCGCTCCTACCGCGAGGCGATGCGTTCGTTCGCGGCGCTGAAGCACCTGGACGTCTGGTACACCAAAGCCGACGCCAGGCAGCTGGAGGCCACGATCGCGCCCAGCTTGACCCGGCCCGCCCGCAAGCGGCTGCACGCAGGCCTGTCCCGGGCCCGGACCCGGGACAGCCGCAAGGCATTCGACAAACTGACGCAACTGGTGGACGGCGAGCGCCGGATCACCTCCTCGCCCCCGCTCGTCACTCCCCTGGCCGAGCTGCTGCCACCGCCCGGGCGCGACCAGTTGCAGGACCAGCTCCGCGCCCTGATCACCGACTATGCACGCTCCCTGCCTTCCGAACGGCGGCATCTGCTCCAGCAGTTCACCGTGGTCGACATGGCCCGCAAAGTGGTGGGCGTCGGCAGCGTGGGCACCCGCTGCTGGATCATCCTGCTGCTGGGCCGCGACGGCGACGACCCGTTGTTCCTCCAGGCGAAGGAAGCCCAGCGGTCCGTGCTGGCCGACTTCGCCGGCGAGAGCGTGGACACCCATCAGGGCGAACGCGTCGTCGCAGGCCAGCGGCTCATGCAGGCCGCAAGCGACATCTTCCTCGGCTGGAAGCGGACCGAGGGCATCGACGGGAAGGAACGGGATTTCTACGTCCGGCAGCTGCGGGACTGGAAGGGCATCCCGCAGCCCTCCCTCATGGTCCCCCGCGACATGGACCTCTTCGCCCGCCTCTGCGGAGCGACCCTCGCCCGGGCACATGCGCGGTCCGGGGACCGCATCGCCATCGCGGCGTACCTGGGCCGCAGCGATGTCTTCGACCGAGCCGTGGCCCGCTTCGCCACGGCCTACGCCGACCAGAACGAGCGAGACCACCAAGCGCTCGTCAACGCCATCACCTCAGGCCACATCTCTGCCCGCACCGAGTGACGATCTGCCAGGAGATCGCGCGCCGGTGCTGCCGGTCTGCGAACTCACCGCCGGCGCGGGGATTTGACCAGATGCAGGGCGAGGCCTCGGGCCAGGGCCGTCACCGCCCACAGCGCCGCGCAAATCGGTGCCAGGGCGGTGAGGCCGCTCCGGGCCGTGGCCACGGTCATGGCCAGCGCGACGGCGGAGGTCACCGCGAGCGTCGTGTTGATCCGCCGTTTCCGAACCCGTGCACACCCCACCGGCCGCCGCCGTCGTGGTACATGCCGACAGGGTGCGGGCGTCGCCTGGTCCGCGGCAGCGGTGGGGGTAGGGCTATCCCCACTGTGGACAGGGTGACTGACCCCATGTCCCCCGATGCGTCCACTCCAGCAGGCTGAAGCTGCAAGGACGCACGCCCGTGTCGAGCTTCAGGAGAGCACAGTGACCATGTCCGTATCGAGTCCCCTGCCCCAGAGCAGTGGAGAACGCACAGCGGTTGCCGCCCGCGCGCGTGGACTCACCAAGGCGTACGGCAGCGGTGAGACCCGGGTGGTCGCACTCGACGCCGTGGATGTGGACATGCAGCGTGGCCGGTTCACCGCGATCATGGGTCCGTCCGGTTCCGGCAAGTCCACGCTGATGCACTGCCTGGCCGGTCTCGACACTGCCTCCAGCGGCCGGATCTGGGTCGGCGAGACCGAGATCACCAAGCTCAGGGACAAACGGCTCACCCGACTGCGTCGGGACAGCATCGGCTTCATCTTCCAGGCGTTCAACCTGCTGCCCACACTCACCGCGCTGGAGAACATCACGCTGCCGATGGACATCGCCGGCCGAACCCCCGACCGCGGGTGGCTGGAGCGCGTGGTGGAGACGGTGGGTCTGGCGGAACGCCTCAAGCACCGCCCGTCGCAGCTCTCCGGCGGTCAGCAGCAGCGTGTCGCCGTGGCCCGCGCCCTCGCCGCTCGCCCCGAGATCATCTTCGGCGACGAGCCGACCGGCAACCTCGACTCCCGCGCCGGAGCCGAGATCCTCGGCTTCCTGCGCCACTCGGTCGACGAACTCGGCCAGACCATCGTCATGGTGACGCACGATCCGGTGGCCGCGTCCTACGCCGACCGGGTGCTGTACCTCGCCGACGGCCGGATCGTCGACGAGATGCACGCCCCCACGGCCGACGCCGTCCTGGAACGGATGAAGTCCTTCGACTCCCGAGGCAGGACCTCATGACCGTGCTGCGGACCTCACTGCGCAACTTCCTCGCCCACAAGGGCCGGATGGCCCTGTCCGCGGTCGCCGTCCTGCTGTCCGTGGCATTCGTGTGCGGCACGCTCGTCTTCACCGACACGATGAACGCGACCTTCGACAAGCTCTTCGCAACCACATCCGCCGACGTCACCGTCAGCCCCCAGAAGGTCGACAACGCTCAGCAGACCGGGACGCCGGGCACCCTTCCGGCGTCGCTTCAGGCCCGACTGGCGCAGGTCCCCGGCGTGGCCGGTGTCGTCCCCGAGGTCAGCAGCCAGCAGGCCACCGTCGCCGACAGCCACAACCAGGACATCGGCTCCACCACCGGGGCGCCCACCATCGTCGCGAACTGGAACCCGACCCAGACCAAATCCGTCGCCATCACCTCGGGCCACACCCCGCGCGCGCCGGGCGAAGCCGTGCTCGACGCCGACACCGCGGCCAAGCACCACCTGGGCATCGGCGACACGCTCCGTGTCATCGCCGACCCCGGCGACGTCACCGTCACGATCAGGGGCATCGCCACGTTCAAGACCACCAACCCGGGCGCGGCCGTCGTCTACCTCGACACCCCCACCGCCCAGCGGGAACTTGTCGGTTCCCGCGACGCCTACACCGACTACGCCCTCGCCGCCGCGCCCGGCGTCAGCGACGACCAACTCAAGGCCCGGGTCGAGGCCGTCCTGGGCAGCGGGACGCACCAGGTGCAGACCGCCGCCGAGATGAAGGCCCAGAACCAGAAGGACATCGGCTCCTTCCTGGACCCGATGAAGTACGTGCTCCTCGGCTTCGCCGGAATCGCCGTCCTGGTGGGCATCTTCCTGATCGTCAACACCTTCTCCATGCTGGTCGCGCAGCGCACCCGCGAGATCGGGCTGATGCGGGCACTCGGCTCGAGCCGCGGACAGGTCAACCGCTCGGTACTGGTCGAGGCGGTGCTGCTCGGTGTCGTCGGCTCCCTCGCCGGCATCGGTGCGGGAATCGGCCTCGCCATCGGCCTGATCAAGATCATGGGCGTGCTGGGGATGCACCTGGACACCGCCAACCTGACGATCAAGGTCGCGACTCCGCTGATCGGCCTGGCAGTCGGGGTCGTGGTCACCGTCGTGTCGGCCATGCTGCCCGCCCGCCGCGCCGGCGCGATCTCCCCGATGGCCGCCATGCGCGACGCCGGAACTCCCGCCGACGCCCGCGCCGGACGCATCCGGGCGGCGATCGGTATCCTGCTCACCGCGGCAGGCGGGACCGCCCTCGCCCTGGCCGCCACCTCGGCTACGGCCTCGGCCGGCTCCGGCCCGCTCGCGATCGGCATCCTGCTGACGCTGGTCGGCTTCGTCGTCATCGGACCGCTGCTCGCGGGGCTGGTCGTGCGGGTTCTCGGCGCGGTCACCCTGCGGATCTTCGGCTCGGTGGGCCGCCTCGCGGAACGCAACGCGCTGCGCAACCCGCGCCGCACCGGTGCCACCGCCGCCGCACTCATGATCGGCCTGGCACTGGTCGCGGGCCTGTCGGTGGTCGGCGACTCCATGGTCGCCTCGGCCACCGCGCAGATGGACAAATCCGTCGGCGCCGACTTCATCATCCAGGCAGGCAACGGACGGCCGATCAGCCCCGCCGCAGCCAGGGCCATCCACGCCGTCGGCCACCTGGCCCACGTCACCGACCGCACGGACGTCGCCGCCACCGTTACCGCCCCCGACGGCAGGAAGGACAAGACGGTCATCGCGGCGGCCACCCCCTCCTACACCGACGACCTCCAGGCCGAAACCGTGCAGGGCCGACTCATCGACGCCTACGCACCCGGCGCGATGTCCGTCCCCGAAGGCTGGGCCAAGGACCACAAGATCACGCTCGGCGACCAGCTCGGCGTCACCTTCACCAACAGCGCCACGGCCCACCTCACGGTCAGGGCCGTCACCTCGGACAACACCGTCTTCGACAAGGGTGCGATGTACATGAACATCGCCGAGGCGCACAAGTACCTCCCGGCCGGCAGGTTCCCGCCCGACAACATGATGTTCGCCGCGGCGGCCCCCGGCCAACAGGCCCAGGCCGCAACGGCCCTCGACGCAGCCACGGCCGCGTACCCGCAGGTCAAGGTCCGCGACCAGGCCCAGTACAAGGACATGATCCAGCAACAGCTCGACCAGTTGCTGAACATGATCTACGCCCTGCTGGCCCTCGCCATCATCGTCGCCGTCCTCGGCGTGGTGAACACCCTCGCCCTCTCGGTCGTCGAACGCACCCGGGAGATCGGGCTCATCCGCGCCATCGGGATGTCCCGCCGCCAGCTGCGCCGGATGGTCCGCCTGGAGTCGGTGGTCATCGCCCTGTTCGGCGCGGTCCTGGGTGTGGCCCTGGGCATGAGCTGGGGCATCGCCGCCCAGAAGCTGCTGGCCCTGGCAGGACTGGGCGTGCTCAGCATCCCCTGGACCACGATCGGCGTCGTCTTCCTCGGCTCTGCGGCCGTGGGACTTCTGGCCGCTCTCTTCCCCGCCCTGCGAGCGGGACGGATGAACGTCCTGAAGGCCATCGCGACGGATTAGTGTCGGGTCGGCTTCGGGCGGAGCCCGAAGGCTCGTCAGTTTGGCCGGTACGGGATACTCAACGTCCGTTTACGGCAAGGCGAAGTGGGGCGGGCCACCGCGGCGCCGGAACATGCTGTCGGTGATGGACCGGGCCGTTGAGTCGGGCGCGCAAAGGTGGGGTCGGGCAGGCGGTGCGGTCGGCGAGTCAGCCCGACCCCACCTTTGCGCGGGAGTCAGCCCGGGGGTGGGCCGGATCGGCGGGTGAGGCGCTGAAGAAGGGCGGCGTGGCCCGATCGCGGTGGCGGCCGTGGCGGCCGTGGCGGCTCGTCAGGCGCGGCTCGGTGCCGGCTGCGGCTCGGAGGGAAGGGCTGCCGCGCGGCGGGGAAGCAGCAGCGGGGTCGCCAGCAGGAGCACGCCGGCCAGGCCGATGGCCGTGCGCGGGCCGAGCAGGGCGCCCAGGACGCCCCAGAGGGCCGTCAGGATCGCGGTCGAGGCCTTGGTCGTCACCGTCCAGGCGGACAGCGTGCGGGTGACCCGGTCGGTTGCGGTGCGCTCGAGGCGGTAGGTGGCGTAGACGGGGTTGAAGACCCCGCAGCAGAAGATGAGCCCGAGCTCGACGCCCATCACCAGGAGCAGCCCTCTGCTGCCCGGCCCCAGGAAGGCCAGGCCGACGGGCCAGAGCGCGCGCAGCGCCCCGACCGTGACCAGGACCTGGTGCTGCCCGAACCGGGTGACGAGTGGTCGCGCCAGCCGCGAACCGAGCAGCCCGCCGATCGAGGGCGCGGCGAAGGCGAGGCCGTACTGCCAGGGTGCGAACCCGAGTCGGCCGAGCATCAGGACGGCCAGCAGCGGCTCGGCGGCCATCACCAGGCCGTTGAACAAGGCGGTGTTGAAGAGCAGCGGACGCAGCGTCGCGTCGGCGAGGATGTACCGCCAACCCTCGAGCAGGTCCCCGGCCCGCATGCGCGCGGCCTCCCGGCGCTCGGGCCGCGGCTCGTGCCCGCCTGTTGCGTGGATGCCCAGGGCCGACAGCAGGTAGCTGGCCGCATCGGCCACCACCGTCGCCACGGGGCCGAGGAGCCCGATCGCCGCCCCGCCCAGCGGTGGTCCGATGATCGTGGTCGTCCAGGCGGTTGACTCGAATCGGGCGTTGGCGACGAGCAGGTCCTCGGCCGGCAGCAGCGCTTTCAGGTATGCGCCGGAGGCGGCGCGGAAGGTGATGTCGCCCGCCGCGACGACGACCGAGACAAGCAGGAGCTGAAGGAAGGTGAGCACGCCGAGCGCGAACGCGGTGGGGATCGTCAGCAGCGCCGCGAACCGAACCAGGTCCATCGCGATCAGCACCGGCCGCTTGCGGCGGAACTCCACCCACGGGCCGAGCGGTACCGCCACGGCCGCGCCCACCGCAGCCCCCACCGAGGAGAGCGCGGCGACCTCGGCCGGTCCGGCGTGCAGCACCCGGATGGCGATCAGCGGGAAGGCGCCGAAGGCGAGCCACGTGCCGAGCGCGCTGGTCCCGTACGCTCCCCACAGCCACCCGAACCGCCGCCCCAGCCGATGTCCCAGCAGATGTCTCAGCAGATGTCTCAGCCGGTGCCCGCTCCTCATGCCCGACGCCCTTCGCCACTCACCCGCACAACCGATCCGCGATCGGAAGCATCAAAGCGGGCGCCATACCGAGGGATCAAACAACCGCAGAGCCGCCGGCCACAACCAACGGTTGTTCCCCTAGGGTATCGGCATGGACCTCGACACCGTCCGGACCTTCGTCGCCGCCGCCGACGCGGGGCAGTTCCAGGAGGCCGCCGCCGAGCTGGCGGTCACCCAGCAGGCTGTCTCCAAGCGCATCGCCGCGCTGGAGCGCATCCTCGGCGTGCGACTGTTCACCCGCACCGCGCGCGGCGCCGAGCTCACCATCGATGGGCAGGCGTTCCTGCCCCACGCACGCGAGCTGCTGCGCGTCGCCGAGCGCGCGGTCGCGTCCGTGCGCACCGGCCGCCGTCCGCTGCGCGTCGACGTCATCGCCTCACGCACCGCGGCGTCGGGCCTGATGCGCGGCTTCCACCGCGCGCACCCCAAGATCGACCTCGACGTGGTGATGCTGTTCGACATCGAGACGGCCCTCGCCACCATCCGGTCCGGTGCGATCGACGCGTCTTTCCGCGCCGTCGCCGCGCCCGGCCGACCCCTGCCCGAGGACATCGAGTCCGTCCGGGTGCTCGACGAGCCGCTCCAGCTCCTCACCGGCCCCGCCCACGCGCTGGCGGGCGCCCGGTCGGTGACCCTCGCTCAGCTCACCGGGCACCGGATCTGGATGCCCGGCCTCGTCCCCGGAACCGAGTGGGCCGCCTACTACGACGACCTCGTCGCCGAGTTCGGCCTCACCATCGAGGCGACCGGCCCCAACTTCGGCTCCGACGCGCTCCTCGACACCATCGCCGACACCCCGGCCCTGGCCACCTTCATGGGCGAGCAGACCCGCCTCGTCTGGCCCACCGACCACGGACTGCGCCGCATCCCGGTGACCGACCCGACGCCCGTCTACCCGCACTCACTCCTCTGGCACCGCGACAACCCCCACCCAGCGCTGGCCACCCTCCGCGCCCACCTCGCCGCCACAGCAACCGGCCACGACGCCGCCGGGACCTGGACGCCGGGCTGGGTGGTTCCACGCTGAGTGAAAGCGTGCTGGTCAGCGGCGCGGAATGAGTTGGGTTCCTGTCTTGCTCGGGTGACGGGAAGGTGCCGGGTGGCGGTGAGGTGGTGAAAAGACTGGGGCCGCAGTGACAACCGGCACCCATCGCCGGCTCTCTATATGGGGTGAGGCCCCGTGTCGGGGCCAGACAGGGGGTGGCTGTAGTGGGTTACGACGATCGGCTGGCCGAATACATAGCCTGTCGACACGGGGCACTGCGACGGAGCGCGTATCTGCTGTGCGGAGATGTCCACCAGGCCGATGACCTGGTGCAGTCAACGCTGGTGAAGGTCATGCTCGCGCACCGTCGGCTCGAACGGATCGACAGTATCGATGCCTATGCGCGCCGCACGATGCACAGCACCTTCATCAGCTCCCGGCGTCGACTGTGGCACCGGGAGCGCCCGCATGCGCAGATGCCCGACACCAGCACACGGGTTCCGGACGTCGACCTGGGCCTGTCGGTACGGGCCGCGCTGCAACTGCTGCCAGCCCGTCAGCGGGCCGTGGTGGTCCTGCGCTTCTGGGAGGACCTGAGCGTCCAGGGCACCGCCGACGTACTGAGGATCAGTGAAGGAACCGTCAAGAGCCACACTTCGCGCGCCATGGCCACCCTGCGTACCGCGCTCGGCGAGGCGATCGTCGACCTGCCTGGCACCACAGAGCCGCAGATCGGAGCATTGACATGACACAGATCCAGCCGAGCATCTCCATCAGCCACGAACTGCTCGAGCGGGCCCTGGACGAGCTCCCGCCCCCGCAGGGAGACGTCGTCGCAGCCGTCCTGGCCGGGGTCCGGACACAACGGCGCCGACGCCGAAGCGGCTACACCCTGGCCTCCGCGGCCTGCGCCGCTGTCGCCGCGGGAGTGATCACCATCGCAGGGAGCACCGGCGCCGGACACGCGACCAGCGTCCCACAGCAGACCACGCAGGGCACCCGAAGCCAGATCCCCTACCCACTGGACAGGCTCCTGCCGGCCAACGTCACTGACGTCCGCAGGATCAGCGATTTCGCGCCGACCGGATCACCCACCGCGCCTGCGGTGAAGATGCCGGCTCTCCAAGGCGGCATCTTCAGCTTCACGCGTCACGGGCAGACGGGATACCTGCGTTTGATCTCCTACGACAAACCGCACGCCCCCGCCTCCGAGCCGCTGTTCGCGCTCGCCGGCGGTGCCTGCTCCAAGATCCTCCCGGTTGACTTCCAGCACGGCCTGACCTGCAGGATGACCGATCTCCCCCATGGGGCGACCCTTGAGGTCCTCACGCAGGGGCCGGTCGGCGACAAGGGCTGGACCACTCCGTCCTGGGAGGGTCCAAGCTATATCGCCTTCGTGATCTACCCCGACGGCAGGGAAGTGCTCGTGTCGGCCATGTCCTCCTTCGGCAGCTCGACCAAGGTCACACGCACGCCCCCGCTGACTGTCGCAGAAGTCGCCGCCATGGCCACTAGCCCCGATTGGTTCGCGCCCCTTCCCACACCTTCGGGCTGACCGGGAAGCCAGTTGATCACCCGGCACGCACCCGCCGCTGCCTTCTGGCTACCAGCCAACCGGTGTCCGGCAACGAACGACTCACCACCGTAGGTAGGAACCCGACGCTGCCATCGGCACCCCAAACCGCACCGAACCACCACAACCTGTAATCCGAGCAAGATGCGCACCCGAATGAGATCACTGGTGGTACAGGGCGAACAGGCCCGGCTCGGTCTCGGTGACCAGCCCGTGGCCGACCAGGCGCTTGAGCTTGGAGCGCAGCGTGGCCTCTAGCAGCTAGCAGCCTGTCCCCCGACAGGACCCAAACTGGCCCCAGAGCGGGGTGCGACCCCTGGCCAGGCTGCGAGGGCTAGCGGCACCTGTTACTGATCCAGCCGCGCAGGCTGATGACAGTCGGCGCGCCCTGGTGACTTGACCCAGTGATGATCGTTAAGGCGCGTGGCAGCAGGTCCCCGGGCCAGCCGAGGACCCGCGGTTCGGCCTCCGCGGTCAGGTCCCCGCGCGAACGCTGGTCAACGTGGCGACGATGCGGTCGATCCACGCGCAGATCTGAGCGTCGCTGTAGGTCGACAGGTGCAGGCGGGACATCGGGATGATGTTGACGACGCCGAAGACGGGATGCCCCGGACGCGCCCCGGGGCCCGCCCATGCGCACTCGTTGAGCCAGGACTCCTGCTGTCCGCACTCAAGGACGGCATGCTGTGCGCGCAGTGCCGGACCGGAGGGCTCGAGGCGGATGTTGGAGGAGTCGTCGGTCCAGGTCGATCCGTTGATGACGGCGTAGGCGAGTTGGTACCAGCAGTCGTCGGCCTTGGGTGTGCCGACGGCGATGAAGACGTCCGCCATCCCGCCCTGGTCGCCGAGTGCGAGATCGACGTACGAAGCGCTGGTGACATCGACGAGGGCTGGAGCCACCGTGTCGATAGCACTCACGTCGAAGTACGGCCCCATGACCACTTGGGACGACCGCAGAACGAGTTCGCCCTGCGATGGTGGGCCGGGATTGAGCTGCGCGGGAAGTTGCTGCACAGCCTGCGGTCCGGGCTGGGGCAGCGGCGGCCGCGCCAGGTACTTCTTGCTGCTCCTGACCGCCGCCGGTGCCGTACGGCAGCCGACTGCCTCGGTCGGGACGGGCATCAACGGGGCCGCGGGTGCGGACCTGGGCGTGGCAGTCGGCACCGGCGGCGCGGACGTGGCCGACGGATGCGCCTGCCGTGCGTCCGAGCTCGGGGCGTTGCTGTGGGCCGACAGGGCGAACACGAGCAGCATGATCCCCACCGCCCCCGCGACGAACGGGCCCACGAAGCGGCTGCGCCGAGTAAGCACGAGCATCGTGCTGGCAGCAGCGATGAGCAGCACGATTCCGGATGTGAGCAGAACGGTGTCCATGTGGGCCCCGGATTCCAGTGGATGCGCTCCAGGATGACCTGCCGAGGTCACGTCGCGGTCGCTGGGCCGTCTCGAACGATGACGATATGTCAGGACGGGTTCTCCGCACGCAGTGCGGCTCGACGGACTTCGGGATCGCGCGCAGGCCGTGCTCGATGCGCCGGCGCAGCACGACCTGCGCCGGGGTCCTGCCATAGGTCGCGGCGAGGGTGGTAGACGGCCGCTCGGGCAGCAGGGATCAGGCGAACAATGTCCGACGGCTGCTCAGGTCCGGTAGCCGCGGCGTCCGGAACAGGAGCGGCTGGCCGGGCTGTTGTGCGGGCGCAAGGCGGTGGAGGCCACTGTCCGCAAAACGGGCACTGAACGCCACCGCGTCTGCGATCATCGTGGCCGGATCGACGGACGGCGGCTCGGGGGCGCTGGGTGGCTGGGTGTATGCGGTCTGCGGACGGCGGTCAGCCGTCCAGGAACTCCACGTCGAACGCCGCGAGCCTGGCGGGATCGGCGTGGACGTCGATGCCGGTGATCCGGCCCTCCGCGATGGTGAACTGGAGCACGACGCGCAGCCTGCCGGCCTCGGCCCAGACGCCGGCGATGAAGTCGTCCACGAGCGCGGGCCGCACCGCCTGGGCCCGGCCGAGGTAGATACCCGCCACGGCCTTCGCGCCGCGCGCCTCGCCGTTCGCGCCCATCCGCACGGCTGTGCCGTCTGCCCGGAACACGACGTCAGGGTCCAGCACCGACAGCAGGGCCTCGAAGTCTCCACCGCGCGCGGCCGACAGGAAGGCCTCGACGACCTCCTTCTGCCGCCGCAGGTTCGCTTCGGGGTCGGGTTCGGCGCCTTGCACCCGGCGCCGTGCCCGGCTGGCCAGCTGCCGCGCCGCCGCTGTCGACCGGCCGACGATCGGAGCGATCTCGTCGAACGGCACGGCGAACATGTCGTGCAGAACGAAGGCGAGGCGCTCGGCCGGTTCCAGCGTGTCCAGCACCACCAGCAGAGCCAGCCCGATCGAGTCGGCGAGCAGCGCCTCGTCTTCAGGGTTGGCCCGGTCGGCGGCGCTCGGCTCGCCCCGTCCGAACGCCTCGATGCCCTCGATCGTGTCCGGGACGTGGACCTCCCAGGACTCCTCGCGCCGGGATCCACGTGAGCGCAGCATGTCCAGACAGACGCGGCCGACCACGGTCGTCAGCCAGCCGCCCAGGTTGTCGATCCCGGCGGCGTCCGAGCGGCTCAGCCGCAGCCACGCCTCCTGGACCGCGTCCTCGGCCTCGTTCGTCGACCCGAGCATGCGGTAGGCCACGGCCCTCAGTCGCGTCCGGTTCTCCTCGAAGCGCTCGGCCAAACCGTCGTTGACGTCCTCGTTCACGGAACCTGTCACATTCTCTCGTCGGGCTTCGTCACCACTATGACGACCGAGTCGCGGTCGCTGTGACAAGGAGATCAACGGACATGCAGTCTCGTATCAAGAACCCCGCCGTGATCCTGCCGGGCGCCATGCAGCCGATCCTGGAGCTCTTCAAGCAGACCCACAAGGGCGGCGTCCCGGAGCTGACGCTGGAGCTGGTCCACCTGCGGGTCAGCCAGATCAACGGGTGCAGCGCCTGTGTCGACGCTGGGGTGAAGGGCGCCCGCAAGGCCGGGGAGACCGAGGAGCGCCTGGGCACCGTCGCCGCCTGGCGCGAGACCCCGTACTTCACGGGCGCCGAGCGTGCGGCCCTGGAACTCGCGGAGCACGCGACGCGCCTTGCGGACAAGTCCGACCCGGTGCCGGACCGCATCTGGGATGCTGCCGCCGAGCACTACAACGAGGAGCAGCTCGCCGCCCTGGTGCTGATGATCGGGGTGACCAATTTGTTCAACCGGCTCAACGCGACCACCAAGCAGATCGCGGGCGAGTGGGGATGATCGGCATGAGTGCGGCGGCCGCCGCGCGCAGCCCGCGGCGGCCGCCGCCCCGTTCGTTGCGGGGTCGAGGAACCGCGTGACCACGGAGGAGACGAACGGTGCAGCAGACAACCTTCACAGTGCGGCCGGTCGCGACGATCGAGTCGCCGCTCGGCCCCGGGGCGCAGACGCCGCGCCAGGGTGACGAGGGCGCGCCACAAGCCTGGGTCGCCTTCAACGCGGAGGTGGCCGACGCGGTGCGGGACCTGCGGGCAGGCCAGGACGTCCTCCTGCTGACCTGGCTCGAAAGGGCAGACCGCACGGTCCTGACGGTCCATCCGCGCAGTGATCCCGAACGGCCGCTGACCGGCGTGTTCAGCACCCGCTCGCCGGCCCGGCCCAATCCCGTCGGCCTGCACCGGGTGACGATCCTGGAGATCGCCGACGGGCCGCGGATGCGGGTCAGTGGCCTGGAAGCATGGGACGGCACACCTGTGATCGACGTGAAGCCGGTCCTCGACCCCCACACGGAGCGTTAGCCCGACCGCCCACGTCGCCCTGGCCGGCGCGGTAGGCGGGTTCCTGCTCGGCGTCGTACGGGTTGCGCATGGCGCAGCTCCAGATGGGTCAGGAGTGACTGGGGCTCTGGCATCATCACCGGGCTACAGGGCGGGCGCTACGCGTCGTACCAACGCGCGGGAAGAGGGTCGTTCCACGTGCGGAAGTCGGGATATTCCTGGCGGAACCGGAGCTCGTGGGCCCGCCAGCCCTCGAACACCGGCGGGTCGGGAGCGGTGAAGCCGGGGAAATGCTCGACGCGCCCGGTCAGCACGGCCAGCAGGAAGTCGGCCATTCCCATCTCGTAGTCGCGGTAGGTCTCCTCGGTATCGTCCTCATCCAGTTTGCCCACCACGATGGTCCAGCTGTCCGGGTCGGGGGCTGCGCACCGCCAGTAGAACCGGCGGTCGTAGTCGTCGCCGCCCCATGGGTGAGGCCGTTGCCGGGCCGGCGCGGGGCGCGCCTGTCGACCCGGTGTGCGACGCCGATCGGATGTGGCGAGGTGACGTGCAAGCCCTGGCCCGGGAGGCATCCTTCGTCGGAGAAGGTCGTGTGCCGCACGCCGCAGATCTTGCCGCCCGCGCCGTAGGCCTCGATGAATTGGCGGTAGTCGGTCGGGTAGCGCCAGCTTGTGCTCTCGGCGATCTCGTCCCAGTCGAACCGGTCCGTGCCGGAGTCCGGCAGCGGCGGCGGAACCATGTCGCGATAGCGGCCGTCGATGTCGGGGGCCGGCGGCGGCATCAGGTCGATCAGGGCGGCAACACTTGCGTGGACCATGATCGGAGCGTAGTCGTGCAGGTGGTAACAGAGGGTTGTCCGAGGGCGCGCTCCCGGACGGTTCCGCCACGGTTCACGCTGTGTTCCGTGGAGCCTCGTGTCCCGCCCGGCCCCGAGGTTCACGACCTGCTGGCGGATGCGCTGGGGCCTGCGCGGATTCGAGGTCCGCCATCGTCGCGGCGGCTGCGACGAGGAGTTGGGGCTGGGTCAGCGCGAGCGGATCTCTGTGGACGTCCAAGGGTGAGATCCCCTCGGGCTACCCGACCGTCAGGAGCTGTAGGTCGTGGTCGGCTCGACGTAGGTGACGGGGTGGGTGGCGCCGCTCTGGTCCAGGACGGACTGGTAGCCCCAGGTCATGCTGTAGGAGTGGGTCTCGTTCGGCGGGGTGATCAGCATCGACTTGGCCTTGAACTCCATGCCGCTGCCGCTGGAGTAGGGCATGTAGTCGATCACGAAGGCCGCGGTGGCGCCGGGAGCCAGTGTCACCGTGGAGACGGAGGCCGTCTTGCGCTGCAGCGGCCAGCGGTTGCCGTTGCTCGCGACCAGATCCACCCCAGGGTAGCCGCGCAGATCGCAGGAGGCGGAGCCCTTGTTCGTGAGCACTATCGTGACGGCGCCAGGGCTTCCGACGACCTGGGCACCGCTGTCGTGGCCCGTCGAGAAGCCGAGATTGGCAGTGTGGCAGGCGTTGGTGAGGGCGACGGTGGTGCCCGTACCGCCGCTGCCCGTCGAGCCGCCTGTGCTTGCCGTACCGCCCGTGCTGCCAGAGGTCGTGGTCGTACCGGACGGCGTGCTACCGGAGCTGATGGTGGTGCTTGGGCTGCTGCCGGTGGCGCCGGTCGTGCTGGCGTTGGCGCCGCAGGCGGTCAGCGCGAGACCCGCCGCGAGGGCGGCGGCGGACATCATCGAGATCCGGGTGATATGCATGGGGTGCTCCTGGGTGAAGTGCTGCAGCCTGCTTTACAAATCAACATCACGCAGGATCACGCCGCCCAGTTCGCACACCTGTGTCACAGGCGTGTCACACGGGATCACACGGGATCCATGCCCTCGCGGCCCAGGAGGAGGACTTCCTGTCCGCCGCCGACGGAGGGGGCCGCTTGGTCGCTCTGGCGAGCCTGCAGCCACTCGACCAGCCCGACCAACCGCACAATCCCCTCACGTGCGGTCGTTGGCACATCCCCGGACTGATACCCCTTCATGAGTGCATTCTGGCTCCCACATTGAGTTGGAACGCGGGTCCCAGGACCAGCGCCAGGACCCAGCCGAGGCCGGCCTGGTCTCGATCAGCTGCCCCGAACTCCTCCGGTTGCTACGACAGTTGATCCTCCTGGCCCCGCGACGCGACCTTCCGCACCTCCTGTACCAGGGCCCGTCTGGAGTGGTGATCACGTGGCGGGGAAAAGGGTTGGGCGGGATGATGCTCGGGCTGGTAGCTTGCCGTTTGACCGTGACACCGCCCGAGGAGGTGAGACCCATGAACGCTGTATCGATGTGGGTGCTCCCCCTTCCCGTCACGGCCGGGCGGTTGACGTAGGTGTCGCCGGGAGCGCCTCGACAACAAGGCCCTCCCGAAAGGCAACACCTATGGACTCTCTACAGTTCACAGCCGAGTCGTCGTCGAACGGCATGGTCGAACGCGACTTCACCGTGGGCGACGTCCCCGGCGTACTCTGGTCGCCGGCTTCCGGCGCCGATCGCGCGCCCGTGGTCCTGCTGGGCCACGGCGGCGGCAACCACAAGAAGTCACCCGCGATGGCGGGCCGGGCACAGCGCCTCGTGACCGGATGTGGCTTCCACGTCGCCGTCATCGACGCGCCCGGTCACGGCGACCGGCCGCGCACGGCGCACGACGAGCAGGAAATCGCCGTGATGCAGCGGGCGATGGCGGCGGGCGAGCCGGTCGGCCCGATCGTCGTCCGTTACAACGCCCACCTGGCGGAGCTCGCCGTGCCCGAGTGGCAGGCGACGCTGGACGCCCTCCAGGAGCTTCCGGAGATCGGCGCCGATGGGCCGGTCGGCTACTTCGGCATCAATATGGGCACCGCAATCGGGGTTCCGCTTGTGGCGATCGAACCCCGGATCACGGCCGCGGTCTTCGGTCAGCACTGGCCCGATGTCCTGGCCGAGAAGGCGAAGCAGATCACCATCCCGATCGAGTTCGCCATGCAGTGGGACGACGAGCACATCCCGCGCGAGGCGGGTCTCGCGCTGTTCGACGCCTTCGCCTCGAAGGAGAAGACGTTGCATGCCAACGCGGGCAGGCACAAGGATCTGCCCAGGTTCGAGGCCGACAGCGCGGTCCGGTTCTTCGCCCGACACCTCGGCCGAGGGGTCACCTCGCCGGCCTGACGTGCGCGGTTGCGGCGTCCGGCCGGCCGGCCGGGCGCCGCGACCGCGGCTCCAATGGCCTGTGGTGGCGCCGGCTCCGTGGCGTCGGGGCATCCGGCACGCGATCCCGTAGGCTCGGCGGATGGCGAAGTACTTCGACGTGCACCCTGTGAATCCTCAGCGACGCACCATCGGCAACGTGGCTGACATCGTCCGGTCCGGCGCGCTCGTCGCGTATCCGACGGACTCGTGTTTCGCGCTGGGGTGCCAGCTGGGCAATCGTGACGGTATCGACCGGATCCGGTCGATCCGGAACCTCGATGATCGTCACCACTTCACCCTGGTGTGCCAGAACTTCGCGCAACTGGGTCAGTTCGTGCATGTTGACAACAGAGTGTTCCGCGCGATCAAGGCAGCAACGCCCGGCAGCTACACCTTCATCCTCCCTGCGACGACAGAGGTGCCGCGACAACTGCTGCACCCGAAGAAGAAGACGGTAGGGGTCCGAATTCCTGACCACGTTGTCACTCAGGCCCTGCTCGCCGAGCTCGGTGAGCCGCTGCTCTCCAGCACCCTGCTCATGCCCGGCGAGGACGAGCCGATGACGCACGGCTGGGAGATCAAGGAGCGGCTCGACCATGTGGTGGACGCAGTGCTCGACTCGGGTGACTGCGGCACCGAGCCGACGACGGTCATCGACTTCTCCAGTGGCGAAGCCGAAATCGTACGCCGAGGGGCGGGCGACACGGCGCGGTTCGAGTAGGGCCTGCCGGCCGATCAGGTGATCACTTCATGTCCCAGTCGTCAATGTGGGCAAGGAAGTGATCTGAGAGCTGCCGAAGGAGGACGGCCGTAGCCGTTCCTCCTACTCGGTCGGCACGACGACAGCGATGCGGTGCCTGCCGACAACCTCATCCTGTGCCCCGTGCAGGTTGCCGGCCCCGTATGCCGGATGATGGGAATCGGCTGGACAGCGGATGTGAGGGGCAGCGCAGTGACTGACAACGAATCCCACTGGTCGGAGCCGGTCGCGCGGTCGTCCCGCGTGGGCGGACCGGAAACCGTCGTGCTCGGACACTCGTCCGAGGCCGATCTTTCGGTCGACACCCAGGCCGGCATCCCGGTCGACGCCAGGTCGTCCTCGGTGACGAACGGCGGAGGCGCCGTGCGGGCCCTGCGCCGGTCGCTGGGCGGGTTCGTCGTCCTCGCCGTGCTCGTCTCCCTGTTCTTCCTGCCCTGGTGGACGCTGTTCTCCTCCAACACCGACTGGCCGTTCCCGGTGTCGCTGGTCGGCACGGTGCTCTTCGCCGCTGCCCTGCTCGCCTTCCCGGTGCTGATGGTCATGGGGCACGGGCGCAGGCGGCTGGACCGGGCGGCGCGCATCGCCGACACCACCCTCGGGGTGGCCTGGGTGTTGTTTGCCTGGTCGGCCCTGAGCGGCCTGCTGCGGCTGGTCCTGATCGCTCTCGGCGTCGGCGACCCGGCTCGGTCCAGGATCGTGGCGGTCGTGGTCGCGCTGGTCGCGGCCGGACTGCTGGCCTGGGGACACAGGGAGGCCATGCGCCTGCCCCGGGTGGCGCGGTTGGACGTCACCGTCCCGCGGCTCGGACGCGGCCTGGACGGGACGCGGGTCGTCGTGCTGGCCGACACCCACTACGGACCGATCGACCGGGCCGGATGGTCGGCGCGGGTCGCCGAGGCGGTCAACGAACTGGACGCCGACGTCGTCTGCCACGCGGGCGACATCGCCGACGGTACCCTGGACCAGCGCCGAGGGCAGGCCGCGCCGCTCGGGACGATGCGGTCACGGCTGGCGAAGGTGTACGTCACCGGGAACCACGAGTACTTCGGCGAAGCCCAGGGGTGGCTGGACCACATGGCGGAGCTGGGGTGGGAGCCGCTGCACAACCGTCACGTCGTGGTCGACCGGGGCGGGGACAGTCTCGTGCTCGCAGGTGTGGATGACGTGACGGCGGCGTCCTCCGGGCTGGCCGGACACCGTGCGAACCTGGTCGGCGCGCTGGCGGGGGCCGACCCGGATCTGCCGGTCCTGCTCGTCGCCCACCAGCCCAAGTACGTCGCACAGGCCGCGAGCGCCGGGATCGACCTGCAGATCTCCGGACACACCCACGGTGGGCAGATCTGGCCGTTCAACTACCTCGTCCGGATCGATCAGCCGGTGGTGCACGGCCTGAGCCGGCACGGAGAGCGGACCCAGCTCTACACGAGCCGGGGCACCGGCTTCTGGGGTCCTCCCTTCCGGATCTTCGCGCCGAGCGAGATCACGCTGCTCACCCTGCGGTCGGCGTAGCGGACGGCCGACCGTGTGTGTGTCGAGAACCGGCTGTTCCGGTGGGATGGCCGTGGTGGTGTCCAGGTCGGGTGGTGCGGGCTCGGTGCCGTCAACGACGCTCACCACAGTGCGGCGTGCCCTCGGCCACGAGCTATTTCACGGCGCCACCGGTGATGCCGGAGGCGATGAAGCGTTGGGCCAGGACGAGCAGGACGGTGGAGGGGAGGCAGGCCAGGACTGCGCTGGCCATGACCGGGCTCCACTGCTCGGTCTGGGAACCGAGGTACTGGTAGATGCCCAGCGTGATCGGGGTGACCGAGCCGGAGGACGTCAGCGTCAGGGCGAACAGGAAGTCGCTCCAGGCGAACAGGAAGCTGAACAGGGCAGCGGTGATGATGCCGTTGCGGCAGATCGGTATGACCACCGACCAGAAGGTGCGCAGTGTTCCTGCCCCGTCGACGCGTGCGGCCTCGATGATCTCGCTGGGGACGTTGGCCATGAAGGAGCGCATCAGCAGGATGGAGAAGGGAATGCCGAGGGATGCGTCGGCGAGGATCAGTCCGGGCAGCGAGTTGAGCAGGTGAAGGGTGTTGTAGGTGCCGTAGAGGGCGTTGGCGATGACGATGCCGGGGATCATCTGCGTGACCAGTGTCGCGATGATGATCCATCCCCGTCCCGGGAGCCGGAACTTCGCCAGCGCGTAGGCCGCAGGGGTGGCGACCGCGACGGCGACAGCGGTGGCGCCCAGCGCCAGGAGCAGGCTGACCAGCAGGTGCCCGCCCTGGTCCGTCAGCGCCTGACGGTAGCCGGACAGGCTCGGGCGCCAGGGGAACCAGGTGGTGGTGAACGACGTCGCGTCGCTCTGTAGGGACGCGTTGACCATCCAGTACACCGGGAACAGGAGCACGGCGAGGATCAGCAGCGCCAGGACCGTGGAGCACCGGCCACGCGTGGTCGACGGGGTGTTCATCACTCTCCCTCCGTGAGGATCGCCTGGCGGTTGAAGCGCAGGTAGACCAGTGCGAACACCAGGGAGACCAGGATCAGGACGTTGCCCATGGCCGCACCTTGGCCGAACAGGAATGTCTTGAACGACAGCTGGTAGGACTCCACGGCCAGGGTCTGGCTGGAGTTCGCAGGCCCGCCTCCGGTGACGACCAGGATGATGTCGATGACCTTGACGGTGTAGATGAATCCGAGGACCACCACCACGGTGACCACGGGCCGCAGCAGCGGCCAGGTGATGTAGCGGAAGCGGCTCCACGGGCCCACGCCGTCCAGGGCGGCGGCTTCGTAGAGTTCGGGCGGGATCTCCTTGAGGCCGCTGTAGAGGATCACCAGATTGAACGGGATGCCGACCCAGATGTTGACCAGGGTGACCGAGAACAGTGCGACGCTGACGCTGGACAACCAGGGCACCCCGCCTGCAGGGGCCACGTGCAGGCCCTCCAGGATCTTGTTGACGACGCCGGTGTCCTGACCGAGCATCCACCGCCATACGGTGGCGGAGGCGACCATCGGCAGCAACCAGGGCAACAGCAGCAGCGCGCGGACCAGGCCGTTCAGCGGGAAGCGGCGGTTGAAGAACAGCGCCAGTGCCATCCCGATCACGAACTGCCCCAGCATCGAGGCGACCGTGAACAGTGCGGTGTTGAGCACCAGCTTCCCGAACAGCCCGGAGGTGAAGATCGCCTGGTAGTTGGACCATCCGGCGAAGGGGGCCTGCCCGGTGAACAGGCTGGCGGTGCTGTAGTCCTGGAAGCCCATCACCAGGTTCTTGACGATCGGGAAGCCGAAGAACGCGACCAGGTACAGCATGGCGGGCGCCAGGAACAGCCACTGCGCCAGCCGCTCGCGGCGGCGGTGTCGGCGAGGACCGTCGGCCGGCCCTCTGGCCCGCGTGGACGCGGCCGGCTTGGCGCCGGGAATCGACGAGACCTGGGTCATCCTGCTGTTCCTCCGCCGTCGTGGGGTGCGCGAGCCGGGCCGGTGGCTTGTGCGCGCTGCGCGAAGCTCCCGGGCCGGCCCCGAGCCGGGTGGGGCGTCGAGCTGTGTCAGCCCTTGGTCGCCGAGGCCTGAGCGGTGGTCAGCGCTTGCTGCGGACTGGCCGCGCCGGTCAGCGCCGACTGCATCGCGGTCTCAAGCGCGGTAGCGATGGTCGGGTACTTCGTGCCCACCTCCGACGTACGCGACAGGGCGGTGGAGACCTCGGCCACGAACGGCGCCAGTGCTGGATTGTCCTTCGCGACCTGGGCAGCGGCCGACTGCAACGACGGCACGTAGCCGGCCGCCTTGGCGAGCGCGACCTGGTTGGCGCTGGTGTTCATGCACGCCAGCACCTTCGCGGCGGCCTTCTCCTTCGCCGAGGTGGTCACCGGTACGGTCCACACCTCCCCGCCCAGCGGCACCTTGACGCTGGTGCCCGTCGTGGGAACGGGGATCGAGGCGACTCCGTAGTGCAGAGTCTTCGCGGCGTCCAGGGTCGGGAACTGCCACGGCCCGTTGATCATCATGGCGGTCTTGCCGGCGATGAACTGGTCGTTCACATCGCTCTGCGCCCACGTCACCACCGACTTGGACATCGAACCGCTCTTGACCAGGCCACTGACCAGTTGCAGCGACTGGACCGAGGGCGCCGCGTCCAGGTGCTGCAGGTCCCCGCCGTTGGACCAGAAGAAGGGAAGGTACTGCCAGGCCCCCTCGCCGTCGTTGTCCGCCGACATCGCGAAGCCGTAGTGCCGAGGGGTCGTCAGCTTCGCCGCGTCCGCGGTCAGTTCGGCCCACGTGGCGGGAGGCGTGATGCCCGCTGCGCCCAGGATGTCCTTGTTGTAGAACAGGGCGATCGAGTTCACTCCCGGGGCCAGGCCGTACACCTTGCTCTGGTAGCTGCCGGCGGACAGGATCGAGGGGTAGAAGCCGGACAGGTCCACTCCCGCGGTGTCGAGCGGGACCAGCGCACCGGTCTGGGCGATCTGCTGCAGGTTCGGGTTGTCCAGCATCAACAGGTCCGACAGCGTGTGCGAGGACAACTGCTGGAGCACCTTGGGCATCAGCTGGGGGTTGGCCACGCTCACGTGCGTGACCTTCACCCCGCTGTCGGCCGCGCAGCTCGCCAGGATCGATCCCACCGCGCTGTGCATCGGCTCGGAGGTGTAGTAGTCCGTCGCGGTGAGCGTGAGCGGACCGGCGGGCGCGCTGCTGGTGGCCGGGCCGGAGCCGCAGGCACTGGCCGTCAGGGCCACGCCGGCGGCCATGGTCAGCGCCAGGCTTCGGCGCGGAGATCTTGTGGCACTCCTGGTGTTCATAACTGCCTTCCCTTGCATGTGGGGCACTGCTGGAGGGTTCGAACAGGTCGCGAGCGGTTCGCGCTGAGCCGGTGCCGATGGGGGATCCGGTTGCGCGCGGCCCTGGGGCGGCCGGTTCGGCTCCTGCCCTGGCGGTTCGGGGTTGCTCGCTCAACTCTTCGCGGAAACGTTTCGACGTATCGAAGCGCGAGCCGGGAGGGTTGTCAATGGGAGGTTTCGTTTCCGTGACTCGCTCGTAACCGCACTTCGTCTATCTCCACTTGCTGAAGAGCGCACTTGACGTGATGGCCGGCGGTGAGGGAGGGTCCGGTGCTCAGGCCCGACTAGCTCTAGCGATCATCGAAACAATTCGATTACCATCCGGGCGGGCGGAACTGTGGCATCTCGGTGCCCGGGTCCATGAACAGGGAGGACGGGGCATGAGTGCGTTTCGGGAAGTCGACGGCGGTCTCGAGTGGCGCAACAGCGAGCAGTTCGTTCGGATCGAGCCCTGGGGCGCCGACAGCGTGCGGGTCCGCTCGGGGGTCGGCGTCCTGCTGGAGGACCTGCCCGGTGCGCTGCTGGCACCGCCGCCCGGTGCGCGCCCGGTCGTCGAGCTGCCGCCCCCTGGTTCGGTGATCCGTTCGGCCGAGGCGTCCATCGGCGCCGCCGTCGGGATCCAGGGGCCGCCCGCGCTGCTGCGGCATGGCGACCTGCGGGTCGAGGTCACCCCGGCCGGTGTGATCCGGTTCCTGGACGCGCAGGGAGAGGAGCTCCTCGCCGAGCGCCCCGCTCACTTCTGGTGGCCGGGCGCACGCAACTTCAGCCCGCTGGGCGCCGGCCGCTACCGCATCGAGCAACTCTTCGCGGCCTACGAGGACGAGCGGATCTACGGACTGGGGCAACACCAGCACGGGCTGCTCGATCAGAAGGGCGCCGTGATCGACCTGGTCCAGCGCAACACCGAAGTCAGCATTCCGTTCCTGCTCTCCAGCCGTGGCTACGGCCTGCTGTGGAACAATCCCGCCGTAGGAGCCGTCGAACTGGCCACCAGCGGCACCCGCTGGATCGCGCACCAGGCCCGGCAGATCGACTACTGGTTCACCACCGCACCCACCCCGGCCCGGATCCTGGGCCACTACGCCGACGCGACCGGCCACAGTCCGGTCCTGCCCGAGTGGGCCACCGGATTCTGGCAGTCCAAACTGCGTTACCGCACCCAGGAGGAACTGCTCACCGTCGCCCGCGAGCACCACCGCCGCGGCCTCCCGCTGTCGGTGATCGTGGCCGACTTCTACCACTGGCCCAGCCTCGGGGACTGGCGCTTCGACGAAACAGACTGGCCCGACCCCAAGCAGATGGTCGCCGAACTCGACGCCATGGGCGTCAAACTGATGGTCTCGGTATGGCCCTCGGTCAACCCCGCCAGCGAGAACTGGGCGGAACTGAGCGAACGAGGGCTCCTCATAGGCACTGAGTCCGGGCTGCCCACCCACACCCGGTTCATCGACAAACCCTCACCGGCCCCCATCCCGGTGGCCTTCTACGACGCGACCAACCCGCAGGCACGCGAGTTCCTCTGGGACACGATCAAGCGCAACTACGCCGACCTGGGCATCAACGTCTTCTGGCTGGACGCCTGCGAACCCGAGATGGTGCCCCTGCACCACGCCAACCTGCGCTTCTGGGCCGGAAACGGCGCCGAGGTCGCCAACCTCTACCCCCGCGAGCACGCCCGTGCCTTCTGGGAGGGCCTGACCGCCGACGCGGACCCGGACCACGACGGAATGAGCTTCTCGCGATCGGCCTGGGCCGGCAGCCAGCGCTACGGCGCCGCACTGTGGTCCGGCGACATCGGCGTGGATTTCGCCACCCTGCGCCACCAGATCACCGCAGGACTCAACACCGCCCTGTCCGGACTGCCCTGGTGGTGTGCCGACATCGGCGGCTTCCACGGCGGCGACCCCGCGGACCCCGCCTACCAGGAGGTGATGATCCGCTGGTTCCAGTTCGGCGCGTTCAGCCCCCTGTTCCGCATGCACGGCGACCGCGCTCCGCGCACACCGCTCGGTCGCGACATCACCGGGGGGCCCAACGAGGTCTGGTCCTACGGCGAGCGCGCCTACGACATCATGACCAGCTACCTCGCCCTGCGCGAACGGCTGCGCCCCTACCTGCAGCAGCAGATGGAAACCGCCGCCCGCACCGGCCTCGCACCCATGCGCGCCCTGTTCCTGGAGTTCCCGCAGGACCCCCGGGCCTGGGAGATCACCGACCAGTTCCTGTTGGGACCCGACCTTCTGGTCGCCCCGGTGCTGGAGGCGGGCGCTGACAGCCGCCAGGTCTATCTGCCGGAGGGCGCCGGCTGGACCTGTGCCTGGACCGGCCGGCCTCTCGCCGGCGGCCGGACCCACCAGTGCCCGGCTCCGCTGGAGCGCATCCCGTTGTTCCTGCGCGACGACGCCAGGCTCCCGATCCTGGCCGCCGAACCCAGGTAGACGGGTAAAGTCAATGGTCACTCACACGATGGAGGCGCAGTGCCGGTAAGGCTGGTCGATGTGGCGCGGCGGGCCGGGGTCTCGCCCAGCACGGTGTCCTACGTGCTGAGCGGCAACCGGCCCATTTCCGCCGAGACACGCCGCCGAGTCGAGGAGAGCATCGCCGAACTCGGCTTCCGCCCGCACGCCGGTGCCCGCTCGATCCGACGGCAGAGCACCAACGTCGTCGCCATGGTGCTGCCGATGCTCGCCGACGGGCAGAGCAGCGTCCAGATGCAGTTCGTCTTCGCCGTCCTGCACGCGGCCCGTGCACAAGGGTTCAACCTGCTGCTGCTGACCGCCGAGGACGGCGTCGCCGAAATCAACAACGTCGTCAACAGCGCCATGGTCGACGGCGTCATCGTCATGGAGATCCAGGTCAACGACCCCCGGGTTCCGGTGCTACGGGCCCTGGACCGGCCCGCGGTCCTCATCGGCACGCCGGACGACGCCGAAGACCTGGTCCACGTCGACTTCGACTTCGCCGCCGCCGGTGCCATGTGCGTACAGCACCTTCACGACCTGGGCCACCGCCACATCGGCATGCTCGCCCAACCCGCCGACACCTTCACCCGTCAGGCCGGCTTCGCACTGCGCGCCCGCGACGGCGTCCTGCAGGAGCTGACGGAACGGGGGCTGAAGCCGACCTGGATCCCGGCGCAGCCCAACCCAGCCGGGGTGGCCGAGGCCATCGAGGAACTCTTCGGGCAGGACCCGGAGCTGTCGGCTCTGATCGTCTACAACGAGCTCGCCCTGCCCTTCGTCCTGGACCGCCTGCGCCAGCTCGGCCGACGCGTGCCCGGTGACATGTCCGTCGTCGCGATCTGCCCCGACGACCAGGCCCAACACCTGGTCCCTGCCGTCTCGGACGTCGCCCTGCCCACCACCGAGCTCGGACGCCTCGCCTTCGAACGTCTCGTCGGACTCATCACCGGTACGGACCAGCCCGTGTCCACCCTGCTGGAACCGCACCTCAACCGACGCGGCAGCGCAGGCCCGCCGCTGCGCCGCTAGGCTCTGTCCGGCTGTCGCCGGAGGCGTTGACGCCACAGCAAGGCGCTGGGCCGGTGAGTGTGCTGATCCGCACCCTGACCGGCCCTGCTCCGGGGCACGGTCTGGTATCAAGCAACCTTTGCCCGTTGTGATGTGACGGGCCGTCCGGGTGGTGCCCCAGTCCTCAGTCCGCGGTCTTGGTCTTGATGAGCGGCGCGTCCCGCGAGAGCTCCCGGAACCCGAGGCTGTAGTACAGCCCGCGCGCCTGGGGATGCCCCGGCGCACCCAGGCAGACGACCGTCGCATGAGTGGCCCCGGCCGCCCGCGCCAGATGCATCCCGTGCAGAAGCATCGCCCTTCCCAGCCCGAGCCGCCGGTAGTCCGGATGCGTTCCGACCGGCTCGAACTCGACGGTCTTGTTCGCTTCGTCGAGCCACATGATCGTCGAGGCTGCCATCGTTCCGTCCGGCGCCTCCACCAGGACGTGCAGGTCGCCGCGGTAGGCCGCCGTTTGTCGGACGCCCTGGTAGCTTTCGGCCGTGTACGCAGAGGGAGCCCAGGCGTCCACATGGGCCCGGACCGCGGCCTCCGGTCCGGCCTCGTCGGCGGTGCGGAACCGGAAACCGTCCGGCAGTACCGGCTGTTCCACATCGGTGAGGTCCCGCTGGTTGAGCTGGGTCCAGTCGCCGGTGTCGCCGAGTGACTCCACGTCGGTCTCATAGCCGTGGGCCGCCCATCGCTTCAGTGCGAACTCATCGGCGGCCGACGGCAACACAGTGCGCTCGAGGCCGGCCGCCACACCGTCGTACCAGTCGATCACTTCGTCGACCAGTTCGGCGCAGTCGGGATGGACCTGATACGCCAGAAAGGCGCCGGTGACGTCCTTCACCGACCCGTCACTGCGCCTCACCTGGCGCGGAAGACAGGCCCAGCCCCACGCCACCACATCGTCACCGGAGAACCACAGCCGACGCGGCCAGGCTGTGCCGTAGGCGGCGTGCCCATGGCCCCAGATCCAGGCCAGCTCCCCGTATGACGCGTCGGCGCTGACCAGGTCTGGGCGGGTGGCAGTGACGCGCTGTGCCAGACCCTGCATGAGCTCCACGTCCGCGGCGGTCACTAGCTCGAAGTCCGTCATGGTGCGCCACTGTGCCAGGACTCCGCAAAGCCGTCGAACCGTTTTCCGGCGCCGCCGATCGCGGTAACCAACAGCGCAACGAAGCGCGTGGTCGTGGCGGCGGAGCCGATGGCAGTCCGGGCAGCCAGGTCCGTCGACGACGCCGGCCGACTGCGGACATCGACCGACGCGTGTCACGATCTAGAGGGCGAACGACGCCTCCTGCGAAGCTAGTTGGTGGTGACGTCGGCGCTGTCGAGTGCGGCGTTGAAGCCGCTGCTGCTGGGGTTGTGGTTCCCGGTGACCCTGATGTGCAGGGTGTGCGTGCCCGAGGCAAGACTTGAGCTGGTCCAAACGGTGCCCGAGGCGTTGCGGGTGGGGCTGTAGTCGTCGACGACTGTCTCGGTACCGCCGTCCAGGGAGACTGCGATCATCTCCTGGTCGACGTCGCGCACGGCATGCAGCGCGACCTTGTTCCCGGTGAAGGTGAAGGTCGCGGTGGATCCGGCGGTCTGGCTCCAGTTGGCAGTGCCCGCGTACATGTCGGAGATGCCGGTGGCCAGGCCCCATCCCGTGCTGTAGGAGAACTGGTTGACTCCGGTGCCGGTGGTGTTGGCGTCGACGGTCACAGTCGTGCCCGAGGGCTGCGCCTGCAGAATGTCCGCGCTGTCGAGGGCAATGGTGCTGCCGCTGCTGTTCGCATTGCGGTTGCCGGTGGCGGTGACGGTCAGGGTGTGCGAGCCACTCGCCAGGACCGGGCTGGTCCACACGATCCCCGAGGCGTTGCGGGTGGCCGCGTAGTCGTCGAGGGTCACCGGGGCGGAGCCGTCCACCGAGACGGTCATCGTGCCCTGGTCGGTGTCGCGCACCGCGTGCAGTGCGACCTGGCTGCCCTGGAACTGGAACTGCGCGGTGGAACCGGCGGTCTGGGTCCAGTTAGCGGTGCCGGCGTACATGTCGCTGATGCCGTTGGCCACGCCCCAGCCCGAGCTGTAGGAGAACTGATCGGTGCCGGCGCCGGTGCTGTTGGCATCGACGGTGGTGGTGGCGACCGGGGGAGGGGTGGGGGCAACTCCGTTGGGCGACAGGGTGATGGTGTAGGCGTCGGTCCCGGAGACCACGTTCACCGGGACGCTGATGCTGCCGTTGCTCGGGGTCAGTGCCGTGTCCGTCACTGTGATGGGAGTGACCAGTTGGCTCTGGTCGGGGATGCGCTGGACCGTGACGTGCACGGTGCCGCCGGACAACAGCCAGGGCGTGGCGGACAGCCCGTTGACGGTGACAGTGGTCGTGCCGCTCTGCCCCGAGTTGTTGCCGAGCAGGGCAGCGGCCCGCCCCCTGCTTTGGTCCTTCGTCGCGAAGACGGCCATGGCGCCGCTGTTGGTGGCGGCCACCCGGTTACCGGTGAGCTGGGCATAGGCCTGGTAGACCCACCACTGCCCGGAGGGCTGCTGGCTGCTGCCGGTGCCGGTCAGCAGGGAGTCCAGCGTGCCGGCACCGCAGCAGTCGCTCCAGATGGCATGGGCGGCGGCGGAGACCCCGGAGACGGCGAGGCGGTCCAGGAACCAGGCGGAGTAGGCGGAGTTCTGCTGCTGGGAGAACAGGTACTCGTTGATCGTCAGCGGGATCGCCGGGATGCTGTGTGCGGCCATCAGGCTGTTCGCGTCTGCGGCGTCGGCGGCCGGGTCGGTGCCGAAGTGCCAGTTGAGGACATTGGGCAGGGTGCCGTCGGCCTTGGTCTGGGCGAGCCAGGAGTCCAGCCAGCTGTGGTTGTAGCCACTGTAGGAGGGGCCCACGACCGAGGCCGACGGAACCAGGCGGCGGATCTCACGCACCGCGGCGTCCCACATCTGGTAGTACTGCGCACTGTTGACGCCGCGTTGCCAGAAGCCGGTGCCATCGGGCTCGTTCCAGATGTCGTAGCTCACCTTGACGCCCGACACCTGGACGTCGCTGACGACCTGGTCGATGAAGGCGGTCCAGTTGGCGCAGTTCCCGTTGTCGCACGGGTAGGCGGTGTTGGCCGGCTGGGTCGTGTCCGCGCCGAACAGGTCCGACACCAGCAGGTGGTAGGACGCGCCGTACGGAGCCGCCGTCACCCTCTTCGCCTGGGACAGCGCCGCACTGATGCGGGCACGGTAGCCCGCACCCGCTGTGTAGCCGTCGCCGATCCACCCGCCACCGGAGATGCGGGCACCACCGCCCCGGAACAGGGCCGGCTGCAATGGCTGCAGCAGGGAGTCCGCCGGACCCGAACCATCCTGAGTCAGGCCGTACAGGAAACCGGCTCCGGCGTGCGTGGGAGCCGCGCCGGACTGGGACAGGTCGATGGCGACGGTGGTGTCCGCCGCGCTGGCGTGCGCCGGTGCGGCCAGGAAGGTGCACGCCAGCGCGGAGACGGCGAGCAAGGAGAGCACGGCGGAGCGAAGGCGTCCGGCACGGCGGCAGGGCTGCGTCGTGAGCGGGGGCGCGGGTGGGGCGCTGGAGCGATTCATCATTCCCTCCCAGGGGTGGGTAGGCGGGGATGGGGCGACTCTGCGACTTGGCGTGGCGAGGGTGGCGAGGGTTGCGAAAAGAGCACCCCGTCTGTCAGCCCATCGTAGAAACGTTTCGACGAATCAAAGCGCGAGCCCATGCGGCTGTCAATCGTGCAGGCTGTAACAAATGCTGGCCTGCTCAGCTATCCTCATCCTGGTTTCGGCGGGGCAAGTGGGCTGGCCTGGAGCAAGCTGGTCAAAGGCTTTCCAGTCTGTCGGTTCCCAGCTGGGTCATGCTTTGGTCATCGAATTGTCGAAATGATTCGACGAGTGGGCTCGAAGGCGTCCCTGCCGCACTTCTTGCCCGCGAGCTCGTCGACCAGCAGGTTCGGGCCGGTGCCCTGCCCGGCTGGTCCGCATTGCCCCTGCTGCGCCAGATCGCCGACCTGGTCGGCGGTCAGATCCCGTGTGCGGATGCCGAAGAGCCGGCCGCCGCGTTCTCCCGCGCCGCCCTGCCGTCCCGCGCCAAGGCGTGATGCCGCGGATTGGTAGCCCCAGCCCGCCAAGTACCCCCACCACGTAGTGGTCCCCGCGGGCTGCGCGCCCGCCGGGCGGCCCCACCCCGCGTCGATGGGTCGACCGGGGCGCAGATGCGGCGTGTGCGGGGCAGCCGGACTCTCCGGCTGCCCCGCACCGTGGGGTGTCGCTACGCGGTCACCGGCTGTGGGGTGAGCAGGTCGGCGAGGTCGACGCGGGTGAGGAACTCGCGGCGGATGCGGTCGGCGACGTTGGAGACCTCCTCCGAGCCGTCGTTGGCCGGGTCGATGTGTACCCGGTAGGGGCGCTGCCCCGAGGGGAGGGCGACGATGCGGGTGATCTCGTCGGAGACCAAGGACGCGTCCGCACCCTCAGGTGCCAGTGCGGCGAGCTTCTCGGCGACCTGGTCCATCAGGCCGGTGTACTTCTTCTCGTATTCCGCCTCGACCGCGTGGTCGGCGGGCCGGCCGGAGTGAGCGAAGTGGTTGGTGCCGCTGGTGAACGAGCCGGGCACCACGATGGAGGTCTCCACGCCCCAGCGGGCGAGCTCGGCGGCGTAGCTGACGGCCAGGGAGTCCATCGCGGCCTTGGCAGCGAAGTAGGGGGCCAGGTACGGCGGGGTTCCGCCCTTGACGCTCGTGCTGGACACCCAGATCACCAGGCCGTTGCCTGCCGTGCGCATGTGGTGCAGCGCGGCACGGTTGACCCGCTGGGTGGAGAGGACGTTCACGTCGTACAGCTCGGCGAGTTGTTCAGGGGTGAACGCCTCGGCGGGGCCGGTGACCATGTGGCCGGCGTTGTGGATGAGGACGTCGATGCGGCCGTGCTCGGCGATGACGTGGCTGATCGCGGTGTCGACGGAGTCCTGGGAGTTGACATCGAGTTCGATCGAGCGCAGGTCGACGCCGTGGTCCTTGCTGTAGTCGGCGGCGGCCTGGACCTGGGGCGCGTTGCGGGTGGTGGTGTGGCGCATACCGGCGTAGACGGTGTTGCCCGCGTCTGCCAGGGCGCGGGCGGTGAGAGCGCCGAAGCCGCTGGAGGCGCCGGTGATCACGACGATGTTGTTCATGGTCTTCTCCTTGCACATGGTGTGGTTGCCCGTGGGTTCCGGGGCGTCGGCGATGGCTCGGAACGGGGAAGGGGTGCTCAGGCGAGACCGCCGTTGGCGAACAGGACCTGGCCGTTGATCCATCGGGCCGGACCGGCGAGGAAGGCGACGGTTTCGGAGATGTCCTGCGGCGTTCCCAGGCGCTCGAGCGGTGCGGCCTTGGACAGGTTGTCGATCGTGGTCTGGTCCTTGCCCTCGAGGAACAACGGCGTGGCGGTCGGGCCGGGGGCCACCGCGTTGACGGTGATGTCCTTGCCCCGCAGCTCACGGGCCAGCACCAGGGTCATGCCCTCGACTGCGCTCTTGCTGGCCGCGTAGGCGCCGTAGGTCGGGAACTGGAGGCGGGTGACCGAGGTGGAGAAGTTGATGATCGCGCCGCCGGGGCGGACCCGTCGGGCGGCCTGCTGGGAGACCACGAAGGTGCCGCGGATGTTGGTGCGGTGCATCCGGTCGAGGTCGTCCAAGTTCAGCGTCGCGATGGGCGAGAGCACCATGATGCCGGCGGTGTTCACGACCACGTCGACGCCGCCGAACTGCTGCTCGACCGTCTCGAACGCTGCGGACATCTCGTTTTCGTCGGCGACGTCGCCGGCGACGGCGATCGCCTTGCCGCCCGCTGCGGTGATCGCGGCGACGGTCTCCTCGGCCTTGGCCTTGTTCCCGGCGTAGTGCACGCCGATCGCCATGCCGTCCTTGGCCAGGCGCTCTGCGACTGCGCGGCCGATGCCGCCGGAGCCGCCGGTGATCAGGGCCACGCGGGTGAAGTTGTGCGTCATGTCATGTCCTTCGGGTGAGTTTCAGAAGTGGGTGCTGCGTTGTGGAGCGCCCTGTTCGGGCCGCCCGTGTGCCAGGGGCATGGATGCCCCTGGCACACCAGAGAAAAGGCATCAGTGCGATGCGGCGGACGCGATGATCTGCGTCAGCCACTGCCCGAGCAGTGCTGCTTCGGGAGGCGTGAAGGTCTGAGGAGTGAGCTCGTCCAGTGAGGACAGCAGCGTGGTGGCGGCTATGGCGCGCGGGGCGTGCACTGCGGTGCCCGTTGCGGGGTCGACCAGGATCGCCTGGTGGATGGCATCCCTGACCAGGGTGGACAGGCTGGTGTCCGGATAGAGCCTGGGGCGGGTGATCAACGCGAGTGCGACGCCCGTGTTGGCCGTCATGACCATGCGCGCTGCCACGTCGGGCGTGACCCGCAGTCGCCCCTGGACGGCGAGGCGTTCAAGGACGTCCCGCAGGATGCGCAGGGCCTCCTCGGCGGCCTCCGGCATCGAGCGCAGCGCCGGCGCGAACATCAGCTTGTAGGCGTTGGGGTGCTCCAGTGCGAATGCCGTGTGGCTGTCCCAGCCTGTCCGGAGATCCTCCAGTGGGTCCTCGGATTTTTCGGCAGCCCTCTTGCTGCCCAGGTACTGGTCCCAGACGTAGTCGACTGTGGCCGCCAGCAGGCCATCCTTGTCGCCGAACAGCCGGTAGAGCACCGGCTGCTGCACGCCGGCCGCCTCGCACACGGCGCGGGTGGACACGTCGCCGCTCGGTGACTGCGCGATCAGGGCCGCCGTCGCCTCGATTATCCGCGATCTCGTATTCATGACATCAACGATAACACCGCTTCGTAGCGATGACAACATCTTCATGTTACTGACGAAAACAGCGGGAGGCCCGCCTGTGCAGCCTCAGGCCTCGACCTCTGGGAGCGGGGGGGTGAAGCAGATCGAGGGGGATCGCGTTCCAGCCCGTCGCCGAGACCTCTGGCTGCCCGCAGGTGGCCGATCGGCCGGGTCGGGACTGTGCGGGCAGGACAAGGCCCGCTCGGCGGGCGCCAACGCACCCGCCTTCCCCACCCACCGCGACACCTTCGACCTAGCTGCCGGTCGAGAGCCCCCGGCGGCTCACGTGGCCTCGGGTTCAACGAGCGCCGCCACCGCCGCCGCCGCGTGGCGGCTGGCGGCGAGCCGGGCATCGTGATGACCGTTCAGGCTAGATGCACCAGACATGCGAGCCCTGGACCCGGAAGACCCGAGCCGCAGTTCTCGTCCTGGGTATGGCCACGGCTTTCACTCCCCGGCTGGGGCCCGGAGTTGGCCGCTGCGGCTGCGAAAGGTCACACCGGACTCCGCCAACAGCATGTGGGCCGCTCCGTAGCTGCGCCCGATCTCGGTGGCGACCGTGCGCACGGACGCGCCGCCCTCGTAGGAATTCCGTGCGCGGGCGGCAAGTTCGGCTCGTGCGCTGCCGCTGACTTTGGACCTCTTCGGAACCGGCTGGTTCATGACGCGTTTCTCCCCCGGTGCGGGACGGTGATGACTGCCGATCATGACGCAGCAGCGCGCCCCGGACCACCCCTATCTCCCCACCATCGTCGATGCCCTGGCCGCCGCCTGTACACCCCCAGTTACTGGAGCGCGGACTGCGACCCCCTTGGCTACCTGGGCACCCCGCGGGACCGTCGACGACGTGCAACGGATGGGTCAGGGGCGGCCTTGATCCGCCGCTTTCGGTTTTTTCGCGAGATTTACGTTGTCGGGCGACTCCACCACCGTCTCCGATCCAGGGACGCCGACAGTGGCGAGTACCAGGAAGGCACGTCATGGCACGAAGGCAGCATCGGGCAAGGTCCGCACGAGGATGGTTGGCAGCCCTCACAGCAGCCGCGACGGCGTTCGTGATCATCTACTGGGCGACCTCTCCCGCTGGGTCCGTCAGCCCGCAGTCAGCGGCCCAGGCGGCCGGCGCCACTGGTTCTGCCCGCTCTGCCTCAGCCGGTCCCGCGGCGTCTGGTCCCGCCGCGTCGCCTGTTGCGACCGCGACGCCCAAGCCACGGCCTTCCATCCCCTCAAGCCCCACGGCTGCCGCGGGCAAGCAGAAGTCCGGGACGGCAGCCGGTGGCGCGGCGGGGGCGTCCGGGCAGGCGGCGCTGACAGGCAGCCAGCGAAGGATCACGCTGGTCAACCGCACCCAGCAAACGATCTGGGCCATTGTCACCAATACCTCGGCGTATCCCAGCGGCCGGAAACTCCTGCCCGGGCAGAGCACCTCGCTCGCCGTGGCCAATACCTGGGGCGGACGTATCTGGGGCCGTACCGGCTGCAGCACCGACGGTCAGGGGCAGTGCCTGACCGGAGACTGCACCACCCAGTGCTCAGGGCCGGTGACCCCCACGACGCTGGGCGAGTTCACCTTCAACGCCTTCGACAACATGGACTTCTACGATGTCAGCATGGTAGACGGCGCCAACCTGCCGATGTACATCAACGTCTCCCACACCGTCACCTCCGACCCCGTGAGCGCATCGGGCTGCTACAAGGGCAGCTGCACCGCACCGGTCAACTGCCCCAGTGCCATGCAGGCCGTGTCCGGCGGCCAGACCATCGGCTGCAAGCCGCCCTGCGCCGCATTCGGAGGGGACACCTACTGCTGCCGCGGCACCTGGGCCGGGCGGAACAACTGCGTACCGTCGAAGTGGCCGGTCGACTACACCCAGGTCTTCAAGAAGGCCGAGCCGTACGCCTACTCCTACGCATTCGACGACTCGGCGACGATGGCCTGCAAGGCGCAGTGCTACTACAAGGTCACCTTCGGAACCACCGGGTAGTCCTGCACTGGAAAGCCCCTTCAGCAAGCCGGCATCGGTTCGCACGACTTTGCTTTGAGTGCGTTCCGATGGTGTTGATGCTGAGACGGGCACGGCTCGGTCGTCCGAACTCAACCGGCCAAAGTGGGTCACCTTCAACCGCTGCCGACACGCGTTCCCGGGATACCCGATAGACCAAATCGGGTATCCCATTCGTGCCCGCCAGTCCCCACTCTTTATCATCCGCTTGACGGATTTAACCTGCTCGCCACTTTGTCTCGATAAGGTACGGCGTAGCGGGAAGGAATGCCGACCACGGCGCTACGGAGTGGAAGGTACGGGTGGGTGGCGTCAAGCCTCGCGGTGGGTTTCCGACGCGGTCTGATCTGGCTTATGACCGCATTTTCCGTGATCATCCGCTGTGAGGCATGCATTCTGCTGCGGCAAGAGGACGGAACCATTTTCCCGGGGGAATCCTCCGTATTTTGGCGTCGTCCTCGTCCTATCGGAAGCGGCGTGGGTGGAATCCATGGCCCGAAGCGAGGAGTACACCCTATGACGGCCCGAACCGATCTCGTCGAGCGTGACGAGGAATTGCTTCGGTTGGCCCAGCTCACGGCCGGCTCCCTGCGTAGTGCGGGTGCTGTTGGTTTGGTCATCGGCCCGGTGGCGAGCGGGAAGTCGGAACTGTTGCGTGTCCTGTGCGAGGACGCGGGCAAGGCCGGTGTGACCGTGTTGCGGGCGGTGGGATCGCAGGCCGAGCACCGGACGCCGTTGAGCATCGTGGGCCAGTTGCTGCAGCAGGCGCCCTTCGCAGCTGCGCGTCACCGGGAGGTCCAGCGCCTGGTCGAGCACGGGGTCCGGACCGCCCAGCAGACCGCGGTGATCGCCGCACCCGGACAAGAACCGTGGCCACTGCCCACCGACCTGGTCGGCGCCCTGTGCGCGACCGTGTTCGAACTCGCCGAGGGCCAACCGCTGC
>NZ_JBGCBY010000036.1:0-87887 GCF_041262165.1 Streptacidiphilus sp. MAP12-16 | reverse complement strand
TCTACGGCGATCGCGTCACCCAGCAGTAAGAGCCACCAAACAGCACGACAGCAACCACCGCACCAGCCATACACAAAGAAAAAGACAGACCCGCCTGCTGGCCTACACCCAGTACAACGCCGACGCCGGACTGCCCTCCGAAAGCGTCGGCTACTCCTACAACCTGCAGGGCGGTCTCCACGGATTCGGCTCCTCCACCGGCGCCGGCTACCTCGACACCGTCGTCCACGACGCGTTCGGCCGCACCGTCGGGGCCTACTACGGCAAGACCGGCGAGGAACTGACCACCACCGCCGCCTACGACGACACCACCGGGCGCCTGGACACCACCACCGCCAGCCTGCAGAATCCCAACAGCGTCACCGACACGGTCAACTACCGCTACAACCAGGCCGGTGCACTCACCGCCGTCGACGACGCACAGAACGGCGCAACCGTCCACGACACCCAGTGCTTCAGCTACGACAGCTTCCAACGCCTGACCCAGGCATGGTCCGACACCGCGGGAATCACCAACCCCACCAGCACCACCGTGGGCAACGTCGGCAGCTGCAACACCGCCACCCCGCAGACCACCGCCACCGCACCCATCACCACCACCACGGTGGGCGGCCCGGCCGCGTACTGGCAGAGCTACACCTACGACCTGCTGGGCGACCGCACCGGCATGGTCAACCACAACACCAGCGGAAACGCCCTCAACAACACCACCCAGAGCACCACCTACAACGGCACCGACGCCACCACCACCGCCAACCAGCCCAACCAAGCCGGCCCCACCACCACCAGCAACCCCACCACCGGCACCGGCACCCTCACCCCCGGCTACACCGAACCCAACAGCACAACCAACGCCGGCAACACCACCGCCCGAACCGCCACCGGCAACGCCACCCTTGCCGGTGCCAGCCAGACCCTGACCTACGACCCCGAAGGCCGCACCCAAAGCGTCACCACCACCGGCAAGGGCAACACCAGCTACCTCTACGACGCCAGCGGAAGCCTCCTGGAACAGACCGGACCCGGCACCAAAATCCTGTATCTGTTCGGTGGCGCCGAACAGATCACCCAATACACCAGCGGCGGGAACACCGCCGTCAACGCCCTGCGCAACTACCCGGGCCCCGACGGCACCACCATCACCCGCGACCAGTCCGGCACCCTCAACTACCAGGTCAGCAACACCCAGGGCACCGCCACGACACTGATCAACGCCGCCACCGACGCCGTCACCCGCCGCTACTACGACCCCTACGGCAACCCCCGCGGCACCGCCCCCACCACCTGGGGCGACAAGAGCGAAAACCACGGCTTCCTCGGCCAGCCCACCGACGCCACCACCGGCCTCAACCTCCTCGGCGCACGCAACTACGACCCCACCCAAGGCCGATTCCTCACCCCCGACCCCCTCTTCCAAGCCGGCGACCCCAACCAAATGGGCGGCTACACCTACGCCGCAGACAACCCGGCCTCAGGCAGCGACCCCAACGGGCTGGACCCCGCCGGCTCCCACGGAAACTGTGACTACGCCGGCACCGACTGCAACCCACCGACCCCAACCCCCACTCCCGCCCCCACGAACACCTCTAACGGAAATACCTCGGGCACTACGAACTCAGGTTCGAGCACAATTGAGACGGTAGGAAACTACGCCGGCGCCGTATTCATCGGACTTGCGACAATTACAGCGATCGGCGCCTGCTTGGACACGGGGCCCGCAGCACCTGCGTGCGAGGAGGCAACCCTCGCCGGTGGGGCAGCAGCAATGTGCGGCCTCGTCCCCTGCCCACTTGACGGGGGAGGAGAAACCATTGTCGCGCCGGACGGTGGATTGGTTAACGAGAACGCCACACTGTCCGACGGCAGCAAAGTTGGGGATCACCCAGCCAACCAGCAGGAGAACGCAGCCGCGACCGCCACACGAGAAGCAAATCAACTCAACCGCGCAGCGGCAAAAGCAGAGGCTGCAGCAGCCGCGAAGTCCCTTGCCAACCAACAGGCGGTCGCCGATGAAAACGCCGCCGCCATGGCCAAGCAGTGGGCCGCCAGCCATCCAACAGACCCGCACACGGGAACCCCAGCAACGAAGACGGGTGCCCCCGCCAAGGGGTCGGTTGAAGGTCAGGGCGCAGCTGACAAAAAGTCGTATGTCGATGATACGAGCGCAGCTGTTCAGCCGGAGTCGGGAGCGGCGCCTCGGACTCTGTACCACTACACGAACGAGGCGGGGCAGCAGGGCATCCGCGATAGCGGCGAGTTGCGTCCCTCGTTGAAGAGCGTGAACCCGAATGATGCCAGATATGGTGACGGACAGTACTTGTCGGACATCGCGCCGGGAACCTTGCGTAATGGGCAGCTCGCGTATCGTTTCGTGAGGATGGGCTTCTTGGGCGCCCGGTTCAGCCACTACCTGGAGATCGACGTGACCGGCCTGGAAGTGATCGAGGGACGGGCGAATGTGTTCGTGGTTCCCAACTCGGGTCCCCTCGACGTGAGCAACCGCATCGTGAGCTGGGGGCAGAACTGATGACGTCGTACGTGAAGGTGCGCTGGGAGCACGAGTTCGCGGAGGAGCCGGTGGAGGTCTTCAGCGAACTCGGCGATGACCGCTACGAGGTCCGCAAGGTCGAGGTCTACCGGGATGGACGGCTCGACTGGGCCGATGCCAGCCGGGACACGGACACGATCGGCCTGGGCGAGGTCCCGTTCCCGGATTTGGGGGAGATCAACTCCCAGGAGGAGTTCCACGCGGAGACCATCACCGCCGCAGAGTTCGAGGCGGCATGGGTGCGTGCCCGCCGCACGTGACGGGGCGCGGTGGCGGCAGTGCCGCGCCCATGCGTGCGTGGGCAGTTGTGGCGCAATCGATTGGAAACCAGGGTGGGAAACGCTTCATGAACAAGGGTCAGAAAACTGCGGTTGCGATTCTCGGTGCTGCGCTCGCGGTTGGTGCCACTGCCTGCGCGAGCAGGAGCACCGGCGCGACGGCGGGGCGGGTCGCCTCGGGTGCCGCATCAGGAGCAGCGAATGCGCCCTCGTCGGCGGCTGGGACGCTGGAGGGGCTCAGCGGTGCCGAGATAGGGACGAGGGCTATTGCTGATCTCAAAGCGGCCTCGTCCGTCCGCATGATCGGCAGCGGCATGGACTCCGGCGCATCAGTCTCCTGGGACCTGTCGCTCGCCTCTGGCCGGGGCTGTACGGGAAAGATCTCCAAGGGAAGCGCCGGTTCATTCCAGATCGTGGTCATCGGCACCAAGTTCTGGTTGAAGCCAGATGCTGCTTTCTGGAAAGCGGCGGGCGGGAGCGACCCTGCCACCCTCGGGGCGCTCACCGGCAAGTACTTGGAGACCACGACGACGAACAGCAGGATGGCTTCGCTTGCCGATCTATGCGACGTGAACAAGAGCCTGGTCAAGGCGGTGGGGGATGTGTCCGGGCTGACCAAGGGCATCGCCGTCACCGTCAACGGACAGAAGGCGCTGGCGATGGACGACGCGTCGACTTCTATAGTGACGGTCTCCGACAGCGCCACTCCGGAGATCCTGAGGGTAACCAGCGGCGGAGCTAATCCCAGTAGGGTGAACCTCTCTGATTACAACAAGCCGGTGACGCTTACCCCACCATCGTCGAGCGAGATCCTGGACGGCGCCAAGTTCGGCATGTGACCGACCGGGCTCCCATTTGCTCACGGCGTAGATCGCGCTTCGCCGTGCAGGGCAGCCGCGAGCCCGCAGGCGTAAGAGACGCACATCCACGCCAACGCCTCCGCAAGTACCTCGCCCTGCATCTCGGCATCGCCTCGCGCACCGCTACCGCGAACTCGCCCGAGGGCTGCGGCTCCAACTCGCCGCCCTGCCGGCGCACCGGCGCACCGTCGGCTCCTCCTCCCAACACAGCATCCGCGCCACCCTTCGCTCCGCGCTCTCCTGCACGCCATGTTCCGACTCATCGCCCCCACCGGCATGCGCCGACCTGAGGCACGGTGCCGCCACCTAGGCCCTCGCCGCCGAGGTGAACCACAAGGTCGTCCAGGACCTCCTCGGACACTCATCGTCCGCGATCACCCTCGACACCTACACCAGCGCCGTCGACAAGCTGAAGCCGGCGGCCCCCGAAGCCATCTCCGACATCGTCGAAAACGCCGAGGGAGGTTGTACAAGGGGAGGGACAGGACGACGAACCCGACGAAGGAAGCGCGGTCATGGCCTGACCCCTACACGACCGTGACCATCCGCGGGTCCTGCTCGCCGCCGCGAGCGGGGCCCGCCCGCTCCCATCGTCAGGCTCTTCTCGGGGCAAACAGCCGACCAGCTGATTTCGCATGTACCGGGTTTGTACCGGCGCTCCCACCTGGCTCCCACCAGCGGCTGAAAAAGCAACCAGGGCCCCCTCGCCGAAGCGAGAAAGCCCTGGTCAAACTGCCTTCTGTCTGTGCGCCGCCAGGGACTCGAACCCCGGACCCGCTGATTAAGAGTCAGCTGCTCTAACCAACTGAGCTAGCGGCGCCTGCTGACGTCGTTGACTTTAGCAGCTTGGCGGAGGGGAGCAAAAATCGTTTCCGGCGGTGCTGTGCTGTGGCTGGCGCTCGGGTTCGGGGCTCCGGGCGTTGACGAGATGGAGCGGGTGGGAGGTGAGCGGCGTGCTGGTGCGGGCGGGTGCGGGAGCGGGTGGCGGTGCGGCGGCGGTGCGCGCAGCGTGCCCGTCGGGGCGGTCGGTGTCTGCGGCGTGGGCGCTCGCGCGGGCGGCGCGGACGCAGGCCCACAGCAGTACGGAGGCGCCGGGGAGCCAGGGTTCGCGGGTGTCCGGCGCGACGATCCAGCGGTTGGGGCCTTCGGGCGCGTCGATCATCCGCTGGACCGGAGGCACGGTGATCGCGTCCCCCGCGCCGTGGCACAGCACGGGCGGCACGCCGCGAGCCCACTCCTCCCACACCAGCAGTGTGCGCAGCCGCTGGGCCGTACCGACCTGGGTGAAGACCAGGACCCGGCCGCGGTGGGTGGCGACCGGGCCACAGCCGGGGCCGGACTCCCACAGTTCGTCGAGAACCCGTCGGCCAAACACTCCGGCCAGGTTCACGACGTCGAACGTGCGCCCGCAGGGCAGCACGGTGGGCGCCCAGGGCTGGGACTCCCACAGCGCGCGCATGCTGCGCGGATACTCGCTCGCCGAGGCCAGCCAGGCCTCCCCGGCAACGGTGACATACTCGATCGACTGGTGCGTCCACATGTCCACACCCCTACAGCTACCGGGGCGCCGTCGTGACGGGGACGGGAAGTCGGGAACGCCGGACAGGTCGAGCGGGTACGGCGTATCCTCTCCGGCATATGCCAGTCGGCCCGCCCTGGAGCAGTTGAGCCCGGGCGCGGCTCAGGTGTGGCGGCGCTGCCGCTGGAGCCCCCGCCCGTGCTCGACCATCTTGGCGGCGTAGTCCGGAGTCCAGTCCGCGCGGGCGGCGATCTCCTCGAAGCTCAGGCTGTCGAAGCGGCGGGTGTCGGCGAGCTGCGCCGCGGCCAGCGCCTGGAACTCGATCGCCCGCTCGGTCGCGGCCCGGAAGGCCAGCGCCAGCTCGGTCGAACGGTTGAGCAGCTCGCGCGGGTCCTCGATCGACTCCAGGTCAAAGAAGTGCTCCTCTTCCGGCTCCGCCAGGCCGGGCTCGAAGCGCAGCGGAACGGGTCTCAGCCTCCGCTGCGGCGAGCGGTCGGCGGGGGAGTCGGACATGGGCACCTCCGTGCGGTCGTTCCGTTGTGGTCGTTCGCTGTGGTTGTGGGAACGGGTGAGTCTGCGGGCCGCGTTCCATTGTCGGGGCAGTCGGCCACAGAGGGAACAGTGCCACCTACCATGCCTGTTCAGGCACCTACACGGTGCTCGCTCAGGTGCTCCAGCACCGCGTGGTTGGCGGTCCAGCCGTCGGGGAACTTCACCGTGACGCCGAGCTGAACCGGCTCCGTCGACGGGTGCTCGTCCAGCAGTTCGGCAATGCCCGCCCTGGCGACGACGATGCAGGCGTGCCGATGGCGGGACGCCAGCACGCACAACCGGCCGGTCTCCAGATGGAAGGCGGTCGCGTCGGGCCGCCCCGACAGCGGATGCAGCACGACGGTGACATCGTACTCGCGGCCCTGCAGCCGGTTTGCTGTGTCCACGGTCACGCCACCCGCACCGCTGGTGGGAACGCCCAGCGCGGCGAGCGCCGTACGGACGGCGGCGGCCTGGTCGCGGTGGGCGGTCCCCACGGCGATCCGGTCGGCGGTGAGCGGGGTGCTGCCGCGCTCGGACACGCTGGTGCCGCGCCGGTCCAGTAGCCGCTGGACGATCAGAGCGAGCGCCCGCACCGCCTCCGGGTCGGTGCGCACGGTGTGCCGGGCCGGCAGTTCCAGCAGTCCCCAGCCCGACTCGGCGGCGATGTCGATCACACGGTCGGTCGGTGAACTGTCCCCGGCGGCAAGGGTCAGCAGACGGTCGCCGGGGCCGGTCCCCGAGCGGAACGGCGCATACGGGTAGAACGCAGCCGAGATCAGCGGCGCGGCGGAGGCCGGGAGCCGCCAGGACACCGGAAGCCGGTGCGGCACGATCCGCGGGTTGTGGGCGAGGAGCGTCACCACCGCGCTGCTGGACGGGTCGTAGCTCAGACGCGCCCACTGGTCCGTGCCGACGATCGAGAACGGGTCCAGCTGACCGGGGTCGCCGACGAACAGGGCGCGCTCGAACAATCGGGCCACAGCGAGCAGGGCGTCGGAACGCATCTGGTACGCCTCGTCGACGATCGCGTGCCGCCACGGATCGACGTCCTTGACCCACTGCCACTTGGCGGCGGTGGACACCACCACGGAGCAGTCGAGCAGGTCGGCGACCTTGGTGGAGGCGGTGACCGCCGGGTGGCGCAGGGCTTCCGGGGCGGGGGCCGCGTCGGCGCCGTGCAGCCGACCGACGGTCAGCGCGGGATCCGCGGTCGCGAGGCGGTCCACCAGGTCGTCCACCTGGCTGTTGGTCTGCGCGACGATCATCAGCCGCTCGCCTGCGCCGACCAGTTTCGTTGCGGCCCGTACGACCAGTGTGGACTTCCCCGCTCCTGGCGGGGAGTCGACGACGGTGCCGCGCTCGGCACCGTGCAGGGTCGCCTCCAGGATCGCAGCGACCGCCTGCTCGGCCTCGGCAGCGGGACCGCCGGGCGCGGCGGGTGCGGGTGACAGGGGGGTCACGGGCTAGGCCCCTTCTTCGCCGGGGCCGGTACCGAAGCCGGAGCCGGACGCGACGGTAGGTTCGACCCGCTGCGGCGGGCCGCCGTGGGTCCACGGAGTGTCCTCGGGCTCGGGCAGCGGCGCGGACTGACGTGCCGTCAACTCGAACAGGGTGAAGCAGATCTGGTCGCCGGGCTCGGGGACGCTACCCGGCTCGGGTTCCTTCTTCCGGCCCATCCCGCTCACCAGGCGGACGGTGACCGTGCCCTCGGCGGCGTCGGCCGCCACCATTTCCGCCTTCTGCGCGGTCGGGCCGCCCGCGCGGTGCAGCTCCCGTCCGGACTGCGAATCCGCGAAGCCCGCGTGCGGACGGTCGTCGGTGCGGATCGTGACCAGCGGCCGGGGCTTGGGGCTGCGGCCGGAGGTGTCGTAGGCGGGTTCGACGTCGACGACGACGCCGGCCAGTGCCTCCCCGGCGAGGCGGTGCTCGGCCATGGCGAGCGGATCGTCCAGCGCCTCCTGGATGTCCAGCCTGGTCTGCTCCCGCTCGCGCTGGGCGAGCTTGCGGGCGGCGGTCACCGCGTCGTCGCGGACCGGCTGGGGCGGCTCCCCGGCGGCGACACGGTCACGGTGGGAGGTGTAGGACCAGCGGTCACCCTCCCACCGCTCCGGGAGATGTGCTGCCGGTGGCAGGGCGCGGAGCAGGTCGAGGCCCTGCCACATCCGCTCCCAGGTGGGGAGCAGGATGCTCGCCAGCAGGTCGTCGATGTCCTGCTCCCGGGCCTTCGCCGTTGCCGTCGCGCCTGCCCCGCCCAGTTGGCGGGCGGCGTCGTAGCGGGTGATCGCCGGGGCGAGCAGCCCGCTGTCGAAACGCGGGTCGGTGGCCGGACCTGCCGGCGGGCAGAGCAGTTGGCCGCCGTCGCGCGCGGTCTCCGCGTGGAGGGCGGCTTCCGCGCCGCTGAGACCGGGTGGTGGGGCGATCCAGCCGAGCGCCGCGCCCAGATGCTGGTCCTCCAGGGCGCTCTGGCCGGTGGCCCAGTGCCGTCCGAGCAGGTTCGTCATCGCCAGCAGCAGCGAGGAGCCGGGGACCTGTGCGCGTTCCCGCAGATGTGTGAGCCAGCGGCCGAGCAGCGGCACGCGGGCCGGGGCCGGATAGGGGCCCGGGTCCGGATCCTCCGTGGTGCGACGGAAGCGGGTGGAGCGGCCCAGCAGCCCCAGGAACTCGACTCCGCCGAGGCTGGGCACGATGAGCTGCGGTGCGTCGGCGCAGAGCTCGCGCACCACCTCGGTCTTCTCGCCGGTGTCCGGATCCCTGGCCTCCCTGGAGATCAGGTCGACGTGCTCGCCGAAGCCCTCCAGATAGGGGAGCAGCTCGGCGGCGAGATCCGCGAGGAAGGCGAAGCGCCGGTCCCGGTCCAGTGGTTGAGGAACCGTCAGCAGGGTCGGGTGTTCACGGTCGCGGCCCAGCAGCAGGGCCAACGGTGCACCGGCTTCGCCTGCTGCGGCGAGCGGGACCAGCACCATCGGCCGCTCGGTGAGATGCCGATGCCGCACCGTGGCCAGGGGTTCGGCGTGGCCGCTGCGGACAGCCTCCAGCCGGGCGAGGGTGGTCAGCAGACTCACGCACCCTCCCCCACCGGGGCTGCCGGGGCGGCGGCTGCCGGGACGGCGGCGAGCGCTTCGGCGCGGAGCGCGGCGGCGTGTGCGAGCCGGGCGGCGGACTCGGCGTCGCCGTCGTCGCCAGCGGTGTGGCCGTGAGCACCGGTGGCGGCGTCCAGCGCCTGCTCGACCGTGCCGAGGCTGCCGAGCTCGCCTCGCACCCCGCGTCCCAGCGTCTCCACGGAGCCGGCGCAGCGGGCCTCGTCACGGCAGTGGAAGCTGAGCTCGCAGCTGGCGAGGCAGTCCGGCGAGTAGGCCGCGGTCATCGCGCCGACCGCAGCGGTCAGTTCCTCGTCCGTCCGAGTCGCGTCGAAGGCCGCGCCGGGCGGGAGAACGTCGAGCAGCCGCTCGACCCGGGTGAGCCGGTCGAGCTGGCGGCGGGTGACGGCCATCGCCTTGCGGACGTCGACGGGGGCGGCGGTGGCGCGGTTGGAGAAGTCCTTGGGGCAGACCAGCAGCGCGGTGGTGTCGGGAGCGCCCGCGAGGCCCTCCGGGTCCTGGTAGGGACTGCGGGCACGGTCCTCGGGCCTCACCCCTGCGAGTTCCGCCGCGGTCTCGCGCAGCGCCAGCACGTACACGGCGGCCTGGCGTGCGGCCGCGCCGACCTTGGCCGGGTCCGCGCCGCCGTCCAGGATCGGGAAGGACTTGATCTCCACGACCGTCCAGCGACCGTCGGGACGGACCACGATGAGGTCCGGCTCCAGATGCGCCGCCGAACCGGCCACCTGCAGGCGCAGCAGGGGGTGGTCGAGGAGGGTCCACACGCCGGGGCGGGCGGCGGCCCGCGCCAGCGCCTCACGGGTGCTGGCGACGCGGCTCGCCGGAAGCCCGGGGTCCGTGACGAGCTCGGCGATCTCGACGGGGGAGTCGTCATCGGGTAGGCCGAAGGGGGCGGGCAGGCGGAGGTGCCGTCGCAGCAGCTCCAGCAGCTCCGCGCAGCCGTCGGCCTTGACCCGGCGTTCGAAGCTGAGACCGCGGCTGATGGCGAACGGCGACTGGCCGAAGGGAGCGGGATGCCCGAGACGGGTCGCCAGTGCGGCCTTGTCCACCCCGGCGGCGTCCAGCACCGCACGGCGGCCGCAGCCGGGGTTCGCCGCGAGCGCGGCCAGCGCGCGGGCGTCCAGACTGCGCTGCGGCGCGTCGCCGCGCAGCCCGGCGAGCCTGCGCTCCAGCGGGGTGAGCGGCGGCAGAGGCTCCAACGGGGAGTGCCGGGACGTGATGTCGTTCATGGTGCGGATCAGTCTTGCATCCGGCACCGACAATCGGGGCCGACGCGTCAGCGTGGGTGCCTGGGCGGGTGCGCCCTGCGGAGCAGGGGCAGGCGGCGCCTCGCGGTCCTGCTGCGGGAATCGGGACTCGGTCGCCAGGAGTCCGCCGGCGCCTGCACCCCACCCTCACCGACCTCGCCCCTGAGCTCAGCGCGACGCGCGACGACGGCGCGACGCAGGGACGCATTCGGACTCGACCTGATCCTCTGCGGCGTGCGCGGCCTCGCCGCGACAGTGGAGCACTAGCCGAATCAGGGATCATGGAGGTGTACCGCAGCCCCACCCATGAATGGAGACATCCGTGCCCTCGCGCATCCTGCTGGTCCGGCACGGCGAGACCGAGTGGTCCGCCGGCGGGCGGCACACCGGCCGGACCGACATCCCGCTCACCGAGGAGGGACGCGAGATGGCACGCCGTCTCGGCGACCGGCTCAAGCGCGAACCCTGGGGCGGCCTCGCCGCCGCCGAGATCCGCACCAGCCCCCTGCTCCGCGCTCGCGAGACCTGCGAACTCGCAGGCTTCGGAGACCGCGCCGTCGACAGTCCTGACCTGCTCGAATGGGACTACGGGCAGTACGAGGGGCGGACCGGTCCGGCGATCCGGGCGAGCGACCACCCAGGGTGGCTGATCTGGCGCGACGGTGTCCCCGGAGGGGAGACCCTGGACCAGGTCGCCGCCCGAGCCGACGCGTTCATCGCCTGGACGGCGGAGCACGGCGGACTGCCCGCCCCCGACACGACGACGATGCACTGCGCCGACAACGACGTGGTGGTCTTCGCCCACGGCCACTTCCTGCGCATCCTCACCGCCCGCTGGCTCGGCCTCCCGCCCGGCTATGGACAGCGCCTGACGTTGGGCCCGGCGACGCTGTCGATCCTCACCTGGGAGTACGGAGCCCGAGCAGTCGACCTGTGGAACGACGGTTCGCACCTCGGCTAGAAGCCCGACTCGCCTTCACGGGCGGCCTGCTCAGCTCGCCTGCCCAGCCCTCCTGCTCAGCCCTCCTGCCCAGCCCGCCGGTTCAGCCGGCCAGCGCCGCGTCGTAGCGGTTCACGAGCGCCGCTACCTCGGGCACCGACCGGTGCGGGCGCAGCCGCACGACAGTGTCCGCGACCATGTCCCTGATGCGGGTCGACCGCACCTCGGCGAGCAGCGCCACGGCCTGGCAGCCGCTGTCCGCGGCCGCCGCCAGTTCGCCCCGGCCGAGCTGATCGTGCGCCAACTCAGCGGTGTAGAGCGCCAGGTTGCGGACGAAGTGGGGCTGCTGCAGCTCTATCGCGGTACGGGCGCACGCCGCCGCCCGGTCCCACTCGCCGAGCGCCGACCAGCACTGCGCCTCCAGCCCCGCCAACTCGGCCTCGCCGTAGAAGGACATCCACTCGGGGTCGGCCTCGGTAGGCCCCGCCGCGTACAGACGCTGCGCCAGCGTGATCGATCGCCGGCAGGCGTCGCGGTCCTGGAGCTGGGCCCAGCCGCCGGCCTCGCGCATCGCCAGGAGTGACCGCAGTCGCTCCGACCCCAGGCCCAGAGCGACCTGATGCGCGGCCTGAGCCGCTCGGACGGCCTCGCGAGGACGACCGGCGTCGCGGGCGAGGAAGGCGCTGTTGCAAAAGGAGTGCGCCTCCAGCGCCGGGTCGTTGGCCATCCGGGCGGTGGCAAGGGCCTCGGCGTAGAAGGATCGTGCGTCGGAGAGGCGACCCGAGTCATGGGCCAGCCAGCCGACCGAGATGGCCAGTTCACCGGCCGCGGACTGGAGCCGTTGCTCGACCCCGCGGCCGTAGGAGCCGCAGTTGAGCAGCTGGTATGCGGTGCGCAGCACGCGCCCGGCGCGGTCGAACAGCGAGTCGCCGCCGTGGACGTCGTCCAGCAGCCGGATCTCGCGGACGGCCTCCTCGACCCGGCGGGCGTCGGCGACGCCGACCCTGGTGCCGAGCGACACCGTGGTGAGCGGCGCGCTGCCCGGCGGGGCGGCCCGGTCCAGGCCGAGCACGGTGGCCACGGCGGCGGGGCCGCCGGACAGGAACGTGCGTCGATGCACGTCGTCGTTCTCCTCGTGGTTCCAGGACGTGGCGTCCGACGGGCTGCCCCTGCGCCGGACCTGCTGGCGCGAGGTGAAGCCGAGCTCCTCCAGGGAGGAACCGGGGAACATGTGTCGGAAGACCCGTTCATAGGCGTAGTTGGGGCATCTGATCTCCCCCGACTCGATCCGGCCCACGTAGCGTGCGTCGCACGAGACGTGTTCGCCGATCTCGCGGGCGGCACGGCGTACGGCGGCGGCGAACTCACCGGGGGACTGGTCCCCGCGGAGCTCGCGCATCACCGGATTCTGGGAGCGATCGAGGGTACTGGTCATGGGGAACCCCCTTGAAACGAGCTGTCCCATCCGCCTCTGTGAGCGGCGGAGAGCACGACAGTACCCTCTGCAACGACTCGAACACGCAGGGTTTCCCATGATTTCCAGGCAAAGCGGACATGAAGACAAGGTTCTGCCATGAAATGCCATGCCTTGGCAGGCGTAACAGCCGTGGCCCCCGGCCCACTCGTGCGTTGTGCATGGCAGATTCCGCCACACCACTCAACGGCGAGCGGTCATCAGCGGTCATCAAGGAGGCGTCCATGCTCAGCGGGGCCACGCACGACAGCGACAGCCCGTTCTGCGACCTGGTGAAGGTGCCCGAACGGCAGGGTCTGGAGACCGTCGACATCCTGCGCCTACGCGGCGCCTGCGGCCCGGTCCTGCACGAGGACGCCGACTCCACCCTCTCCTTTCTCATCCCCGTCGGCGCTGCCGACGCCTGGCACCTGCCCGGCGGCTCCTGTACGCAGACACCGCCGGAGGACGACCGGCACTGGCTGCTCCCGCCCTCGCCGGAGCGCGCGCTCACCGACCCGGCCCTGCTGCGGGCCGCCCTCGGCGAGGCCGCGCGCACCCTCGCCGCCAGCGGCTCCGACGGAGCCTGACCAGCGGTTCCGGTCCATGCACCGGCCCAGTCAGGTCACCCGCAGAATCAGGTCACCCGCATAATCAGGAGGTGGCCCGCAAGCAGCAGAACAGCAGCAGCACCCAGCCGAGGCTCCAGCAGACGATCAGCGAACAGGTCGCCTCCGGGCTCGCCGAGATCGTTCCTGACCGGGATCGCCCTCGTGCCTGGACGCTGCTGATCGACGGCACGCCGCAGTCACATGTCGACCTGGACGACCCCACCCGTCTGTCGTTCGAGTACCAGCGCCGCTTCGGCCACCTCGCCGACCTCGCCGCGGCTCCGCGCCAACCCGTCAGCGCTCTGCACCTGGGCGGCGGCGCGCTGACCCTCGCCCGCTACATCGCCTCGACCCGTCCCCGCTCGCGTCAGCAGGTCGCGGAGATCGACACCGCGCTCACCGAACTCGTCCGCCGCGCGCTCCCTCTGGACCGCACCTGGCAGCTCCGGGTACGGGGTGGCGACGCCCGGGAGATCCTCGCCCGCAGTCCCGAAGCCCAGGCCGACCTGGTCGTCGCCGACATCTACAGCGGTGCGCGCATCCCGGCGCACTGTGCCTCGGTGGAGTTCGCACGGCTGGCTGTGCGCGCCCTGCGCCCGGACGGTCGCTACGCCGTCAACGTCACCGACGGCGGCAAGCTGGCCTTCGCCCGCGCCCAGGTGGCGACGCTGCGCTCGGTCTTCGCCGAGGTGGCGCTGATCGCGGACCCGACGGTGCTGCGGGGTCGCCGCTTCGGGAATCTGGTGCTGATCGCGGCCCAGCAGCCGCTTCCTGTCGAGGAACTGACGCGCCGTATCGCCACCGACCCGTTCCCGGGACGGATCGAGCACGGCCCCCGCCTGGTGGACTTCCAGGCGGGGGCCGTGCCGGTCCCGGACGGCAGCGCGGTCCCCTCACCCGTGCCGCCGCCGGAGGCCTTCAACCACTGATCGTGCTGCCGACCCTCAGGACGCGGGGGTCAGGTGCAGGATCAGGTACTCGTACGCCTGGCTGTTCGGCGAGGGGTTGATGTACGGGTTGTCCGAGGTGGGCCAGCCGGTGAAGTTCGCCGAGCTGTACTCGTACCAGGAGGCGCCGTACAGCACCGGCACCGCCGGCACGTCGTCGGAGAACACCTTCTGGAGCGTGTTCAGGGCCGCGGTCTGGTCGCTCGGGCCGGCCGCGTTCTGGTAGGCGGCGACGGCGTCCTTCGCCTGCTGGCTGGTGTAGCGGTCGAAGTCACCGGCCGCCGTCTGGCCGACGGCCGCCGTGGTGCTCGGGTCCAGGATGAACTGCAGTCGCTGGAACGCGGTCACGCCCTGGCCCCAGTGCAGGGCCGCGTCGAACTTGCCGCTGGTGATGGCGGTGTTCCAGCTGTTGTAGTCGAAGGCGCCGTTCGCGCTCACGTCGAAGCCCTGCGCGTTCAGCTCCTTGACCATGGCCTGGGCGTCGCACCAGTAGTCGCTGAACGAGTTGGGATCGATGATCGTGAACTTGATGGTCTGGCCGCCCTTGGTCCACTTGCCGCCGGACTTGCTCCAGCCGGCTGCGGTGAGCAGCGAGGTGACGGTGCCCGCGTCCGTGCCCGGCTTGAGGTCGTTGGTCTGCGCGGAGGAGAGCGACCCCTGGTCGATCGGCAGCGTCAACCCGCCCGAGGAGGAGGCGGGGAGCTCGTAGTTGGTCTCGCACTGGGTGGCCATCGACTGCCGGTCCAGCGCGGCGCTGATCGCCTTGCGAACCGCGACGTCGGCCAGCGCCGGGGCGGTGGTGCTCTTGTTGTTGAGCAGCAGCGACACCGTGTTTCCTGCGGGGAAGTACGGCGCGGCGCTCTGGAACAGGTGGTTGTGGGCCGGGTCCTTGGCGACGAAGGTCGTCTGGACGTTGTTGATGTCGTTGCCGGTGAGGTCGATCTGCCCGGAGGACAGTGCGAGGGTCGCGGCGTCGTTGGTCGCGTAGGCGGGGAAAGAGATCTCCTTGACCTTGGGCGCCCCGCCCCAGTAGCTCGGGTTCACCTTGAAGGTGACGTTCTGCGAGCTGAACTTGTCCACCACGTACGGCCCGGTGCCGATCGCGTCCTTGGCGGCGATCACGGCCGTGGCCGGGCTGCTGATCGAGGACCACAGGTGCTTCGGCAGGATCATCTGGTTGCCGATGGCGACGAAGTTCGCTGCCTGCGGGGTGGCGAAGTTCATCACGATGGTGTTGTCGTCAGGTGTCGTGACGCTGGTCGTCGCCGGGACGCCGTTGGTGTTCGCGGCCGGGTTCTTCTGCAGCAGGTCGAAGGTGAAAGCCACGTCGGCGGAGCTGAACGCCTGCCCGTCGCTCCACTTGACTCCGGGCTGCAACTGCATGGTCAGCGTCTTGTTGCCGTTGGACCAGGTGTAGCCCTTGCCCAGCCACGGGATCGGCGCCTGGTCGGACTTCAGGCTGTTGAACATGAACAGCGGCTCGTAGACGAGCGAGTTGGCGTTCTCGTTGGCGCCGAAGGCGTTGCCGTCCAGCGGGTTGAAGTCCTCGGTGAAGGAGGGGACCGGCTTGTCCTCCACGACCAGTGTCTTGGCGTTGGCAGCCGCGGAGGTGCTGCCCCCGGTGGTGGGCTTCGAGCCGGAGCTGGTGCAGGCCGTGAGGCCCAGGCCGACTACGGCCACCAGGGCGATGCCCTTGATGGTGGTGTTGCGACTCATTGCGTACGCTCCTTGTGTCCGGCCGACTCGGTATCGGCCAGTGGTGAGCGACCATGGCGTCTTTTGTCATGGCGTGATGGATCTTGACTGGGTGGTTCCGGGTGAGATCTGCGACTGCTGCGGTTACCTGTGACGCGGTGCGGACGGTGGCCCTGGACGAGTTGCACCTCGTCCTGGGCCGGGCCCGACGGCGCCGGGGCCGAAGGCGGGCCCCGGCGCCGGCAGGGTCTGGCGGGGTCTCCCATGTCTGACTCCTCGTTGAGTACTGACTGGTGCGGGGTGTGGGCTGCGCGGTTCTACGAGCCGGTGCCGATCGCGTCAGCCGCCGCGGTGGCCAGCGGCTTCGACTGCGCGGCCGTACGTTCCGTCGTGTGCAGCCAGCAGGCGGCGACCTGTTCGTCGGCCACCGGCAGGGCCGGCGGAGCCGACTCCTTGCAGACGGCCATCGCGAACGGGCAGCGCGGGTGGAAGCGGCAGCCGCTCGGCGGGTTCACCAGGCTCGGTGGGGAGCCCCGGCCGCGCAGTACCGGCGGCTCGGCCCGGGCCGGGTCGGGCGCCGCGCTGAGCAGCAGCTGGGTGTACGGGTGCGCGGGCGAGTCGGTGATCTGGGTGGCCGGGCCCGACTCGACGACCTGCCCCGCGTACATCACCACGGCAGTGTCGGCGAGGTAGCGGGCGGACGCGATGTCGTGGGTGACGTAGAGGATGGCCAGCCGTTCGCGCTCACGTAGCTCGTCCAGCAGGTTGAGGACGCCGAGACGGATGGACACGTCGAGCATGGAGACGGGTTCGTCGGCGAGCAGCACACGGGGTTCCACGGCGAGACCGCGGGCGATGGCGACGCGCTGGCGCTGCCCGCCGGACAGCTCGTGCGGGAACTTGTCGATGAATCGGTCCGCGGGGCTGAGCGCGACCCGCTCCAGCAGTTGCCTGACCTTGCCGTCGAGCTCGTCCCGGTTGCCCGCGTGGCCGTGCAGTTTCAGCGGCCGCTCCAGGTGGTAGCGCACGCTGTGCACGGCGTTGAGCGAGGAGAAGGGGTCCTGCAGGACGAGGTGGACCAGCCGGGTGTACTCGCGGCGGGCTTTGCTGCCGGTGCCCACCGGCAGGCCGTCCAGCAGGAGTTCACCCGAGGTGGGGGTGATCAGCTGGGTCAGCAGCCGGGCCAGTGTGGACTTGCCGGAGCCGCTCTCGCCGACGACGGCGGTGACCGTGGCCTCCGGCAGCGCCAGCGAGACGTCCTCGACGGCGTGCACGACCTGCTTCACCCGGGAGGGCCGGAGCTGGTGGACGGGGAAGTGCTTGGTGAGGTGGCGGGCCTCCAGGGCGGGGACGCCGGGGCGCTTCGGGCCGTGGACGACGGTGTCCTCGCCGCTGGGGCGGGGGGCGTCGAGGATGGGCGTCACAGGTCGCTCCCGTGGGTCTCGGCGGTGGCGTCGCCATCGGCGCCGGCAGCGTCGGCGTCGCTGGCGGCGGCGCTGCCGGCGCCGACGGTGGAGTGGAGTGCCAGCGGCACGGGCGGCGGCTGGGCGCCGTCCTGCAGCCAGCAGGCGGCGACGCGTGGCTCGGAGCTCCGGTCGCCGGCGAGTGCCGCGGCGCCGGCCGCCTCACCGGACGGTGCGGCCAGCACCGGGGTCTCGGTGCGGCACCGGTCCATGGCGTAGGGGCAGCGGGGGTGGAAGGAGCAGCCGCCCGGGAGTGCGGTGAGCGAGGGGGGCGATCCCGGGATGCCCTCCATCCGGACCCTTTCGCCGTGCAGTGCGGGAAAGGAGTTCAGCAGGCCCAGGCTGTAGGGGTGGCGGGGGGCGTGGAACAGCTCGTTCGCTCCGGCGCGTTCGACGATGCGCCCCGCGTACATGATCGCGATCGAGTCGGCGAGTTCGATCAGCAGCGACAGGTCGTGGGTGATGAAGATGATGGCGAAGCCGAGGCGTTCGCGGAGCTGCATCAGCTCCTCCAGGATCTCCCGCTGGGTCACCACGTCCAGGGCCGTCGTCGGCTCGTCCATGATCACGACCTGCGGCTCCAGCGCCAGGGCCATGGCGATCATGACGCGCTGCCGCATGCCGCCGGACAGCTCGTGCGGGTAACTGCGCAACCGGTCCGCGCTGATCCCGACCATGCGGAGCAGCTCGACCGCGCGCTCGCGGCGGGCGGCAGCGTCCATCTCCTTGCGGTGCGCCTTGAGCACGTCGGTGAGCTGGGCGTCGATCCGGGCCACCGGGTTGAGCGCGTGCATCGCGCTCTGGAACACCACGGCCAGCTGCGACCAGCGGATCTGCCGGAGTTCGGCGATGTCCGCGGCCAGCAGGTCCACCGTCTCGGTACGGTCGGCCGACGAGCCCTGCGGCCGGTTGTGGAACAGGACATCCCCGCCGCTGATCACGCCGGGCGCCCGCAGCAGCCGGGTCAGCGCGTAGGCCAGCGTGGACTTGCCCGAGCCGCTCTCGCCGGCCAGACCCAGCACCTCGCCCCGGTGCAGGGTGAGCGTGGCATCGGTGACGGCGCGGACGGCGGTCGGCCCGACGCCGTAGTCGACGCACAGGTCGCGGACCTCCAGGACGGGATCGGCCGTGGCGGTGGACGCGTTCACGAGGACTTTCCTTCCGCGACGGCGGGGACGGTGGTGGCGACGGGAGTGGGCTCGTCCGACGGGCCGGCTGCGACGGCGGCGACGGCCGCGACCGGCATGACCGGTGCGACGGCCTTCGCCGTGCGCAGCACCGGGGTCAGGCCCAGGGTGTAGCTGACGCCCTTGCGGTTGGTCCGGGCCGACCGCAGCCGGGGGTTGATGATCTCGTCGATACCGAAGTTCAGAAGCGCCAGCGCGATCCCGACCAGCGCGACGCACAGCGCCGGCGGCGCGTACCACCACCAGTAGCCGGCGATCATCGCGCTGGACGACTGGGCGCTGTTCAGCATGGTGCCCCAGGTCGCCGAGGCGGGGTTGATGACGCCCAGCCAGGACAGCGACACATAGGCGCCGATGCCGTAGATCACCGTGAAGATGAAGGAGGAGGCGAGGATGGGCAGCAGGTTCGGCAGGATCTCGAAGACGATGATCCGCGGCTTGCGCTCGCCGATGACCCGCGCCGACTCGACGTAGTCCTGGTTGCGCAGCGCCAGGGTCTGCGCGCGCAGCACCCTCGCCCCCCAGGCCCAGGCGGTCAGCGCGATCACCGTGCCGATGATCAGCGGGTTGTTGGTGTCCTTCACCGGCAGCGGCCGCATCGCGACCATGAGGATCAGCAGACCGGGCAGTGCCAGGAAGATGTTGGCCAGGATCGACAGCGCCTCGTCGACCCAGCCGCCGACGTAGCCGGCGGTCACGCCGACCAGCACGGACAGGAAGGTGGCGACGGCTCCGGCGAAGAAGGCGATCAGCAGGGTGTCCCGGCCTCCGGCGAGGACCTGCGAGAACACGTCGTGCTGCTGCTGGTCGGTGCCCAGCAGGAATGTCCCGGAGGGAGGCTGCGGGGTGCTGCTGGAGGTGGACGCCTGCCAGTCGGCGGCATGCGGGGCGAGCATCGGACCGAAGATCGCGACCAGGGCGAAGACGACCAGGATCGAAGCGCCGACGATCACCTTGGGGGAGCGGGGTATTCGGGATCCGCGGCGCGCCCGGGGAGCGGGAGCCTGCGCGGTGGTCGGGGTTGCAGCCATCGGTCAGGCCTCCCTGCGGGCACGCGGGTCGAGGATCACGTAGGCGATGTCCGCCAGGAGGTTCGCGCCGAGCACCGTGAAGGTGACGACCAGCAGGATGCCCTGCATCATCGGGTAGTCCGTGTTGAGGACGGCGTTGTAGATCTCGTAGCCGACGCCCGGATAGGAGAAGACGATCTCGGTGACGATGGAGCCGGTCACCACCAGGCTGATCGACAGCGCGAAGTTGGAGATGCTCGGCAGGATCGCGTTGCGGGCGGCGACCGCGATGACCTTCCACTGCGGCAGGCCCTTGGCGGCCGCGACCAGGACGTAGTCCTCGTCCATGGTGGTGATCATCATGTTGCGCATCCCGATGATCCACCCGGCGATGGACGCCAGTGCGACCGTCGCGGCGGGCAGCGTGCCGTGCTCCACCACGCTGGTGACGAACGGGCCGTTCCAGCCCTCGACCAGAGAGGAGTTGCGGCCGGTCTCGTAGCCGCCGGCGAAGGGGAACAGCTTCCAGTAGAAGCCGGCGGTGAGCAGCAGCAGGAACGCCAGGATGAAGTACGGGATCGACTGGAAGAAGGTGGCGACGGGGAGCAGCGCGTCCAGGACGCCGCTGCGCCGCCAGCCCACGATGATCCCGAGCAGCGTCCCGAGCAGGAAGGCGACGATGGTGGCGGAGCCGATCAGCCCGATCGTCCAGGGCAGGTCGTTGCCGAGCACCGAGGTCACCGACACCGACTTGGAGGTCGACGTGCCCAGGTTGCCCTGCAGCAGGTGGCCCAGGTAGGTGAGGTACTGCGAAACCAGGCCCTGCTTGCTGTTGAGCCCGTACTGCGCGGAGAGAGCCGCGAGTTGCTCCTTGGTGATGTTGGACGTCCTGATGTTCGAGAGGACGGCCTGCAGGGCGTCCCCGGGCAGCATCCGGGGGAGGAAGAAGTTCAGCGTGACGGCGGCGAACGCGGCCAGCGCGTAGAAGCCGAGGCGGCGCAGGATGGTGGTCAACGTCGGCTCCTCTCAGGAGATCTGGCGCCACACGGGCGGACGGGAGTCGGGCGGGCAGCCGCAGCTCTCGCGGCGGATCAGCCGGGTCGGCAGGACGAAGTCCTGGGGAGTCGACCAGTCCCGGCGGGTGCTGCCGCCCTCGGCGGAGCTTGATGGTGCGTCAGATACTGGCGCGTCGGCGGTGATCATGCTGTGGAGGACCTCGAAGGCTTTGGCGCCGATCTCCTGGATGGGCTGGCGCACGGTGGTCAGCTGGGGTCGGAGGTGCCGGGCGAACGGCAGGTCGTCGAAGCCGGTGACGGCGACGTCGCCGGGGACGTCGAGCCCGTGTTCGGCAAGGGCGTAGATGACGCCCAGTGCGGTCTGGTCGTTGGCGCAGGCGATGGCGCGGGGAAGGGTCGCGCCCAGGGCGATCAGGCCTCGGACGATCTGCACGCCGCTTCCGGCCGAGTAGTCGCCCTGCCAGGCGGGGCCGGTGAGGCACTCGCCGCCCAACGCCTGGACCTCGGCGGTGAAAGAGCGGCCGCGGACGATGTTGTCCGGGCTGTCCGCGTGGCCGGCGATGTAGGCCAGCCGTCGGTAGCCGTGGTCCTGGACCAGGTGGCGGGCCATCTCCCGCATGCTGGTCGCGCTGTCGCCGCGTACGTTGGCGACCGGCCCGCCCTCCGCGCCCGCCAGCGTGACCACGGGCACGGTGCGGGCGATGCTGGCGATCCCGGCGGGGGAGAGCACCTGGTCGTGCAGGATCAGGCCGTCGCACTTTCCGGCGATGGTCATGATCCGGTTGGGCAGGGTGTGTTCGTCGATGTTGACCGAGCTGACGAGAAGGTCGTAGCCACGACGCTGCGCCACGATCTCGATGCCTCGGTTGATCTGGTCTCCGAAGAGCAGGCTCTCGGACTCGTCCTCGAACATGCCGCCGTCGTCGGTGCCGTAGACGCGGCGGAAGACCACGCCCACGACCTGCTTGAGTCGACTGCTGAGGGCTCGTGCGGCGCCGTCCGGGACAAAACCCAACTCGCTGATCGCCTTGAGGACCCGGTCCCGGGTGGCGGGGCGCGGGTTGTCCCTTCCGTTGAGGACGCGGGAGACGGACGCGATGGAGACACCGGCACGGCGGGCGACATCGTAGATCGTCGGCGTCGCGCCGGAGGTGGCTCGTGCGTCCATCGGGAGGTCCTCGTGGGTTCGGGGAGCCGGGTGGGTGCCGCGGCGGTGGAGGAGGGGGCGAGGTGCCGTAAGCGCTTACTGGAGACGTTCTGGGATGAAGGTAGGGCCGAGGTGTCCAGCCCGCAAGAGTGGATGTCGTCGCCGTTACGGTGATGTGACTTTTCTTCGGAGGATGCGCCCGAAAGGGGTGATCTGTGTTCAGGAGATGAACGGAAGGGGCATGTCAAGCCGACGCTGGACCGGTGGCCGCACTGCCGCGAATTCCGTGTTCTCACTGGCAGTGAGGCTGAGTTCAGGATGCCGCAGCGCTGTCGCGGTCCCACTGCTTCCCTTCGGCTTGTGAATCGCGCTCGACCTCCGACCACACCGGGGCTGTCTGGTTCGGAGACGTCGGCACGGGTGCCGGACGGCCCGGTTCGGCGCCTCGGCGGCGCATCTGGAAGCGCTTACTGGAGACGTCTCAAGCCGTGCCTGCGAGTCTCCAGGGAGTCCGCTGGGAGTCCGGGGGCGAGGCGCTGGCCGGGGGCCGCCGTCAGTGCCCGCCGGGCAGGCCGCGGTGCTTGTAGACGGCGACGCCGGTGAGCAGCAGGCCTATAGCGATGGGTACCAGCCCGGCCAGGCCGTCACCGGCGCCGCCGCGCGCGGAATGACCGTGCGCCGGCGCCTCCTGGGCCGCGGGCCGGGCGGTCGGCCCGTGCGCCGCCCAGGCGGGAGCGACCTGCGGCGCGGTCCAGCAGACGACCAGCAGGGGCGCCAGAACGCCGGAGCGCCACAGACGCAGTCGTGACCCGGGGGAGAGGGGCATGGCGGTGAACTCCGTCGAGCTGCAGGGCACGCACGGCATGCAGGACATGCAGGTGCGTCCAGGACGCGCGTCGCTGCCGACGCGCTCGTCAGAAGCAACGACCGTCCGCGCCTGCCGTTACGACACCCGCCGCCCGGGGAACACACGAAACCCGGCGACCGGAGCTGGACATGCCCTCGCGGGCGGCACCGACCCTCGGCGGTGCCGCCCGCTACCCGGCCGGGTCAGGGCGTCGGCCGGGAGATCGCCCCGCGCCGGATCGTCTCCGCGTACCAGTGGGCACTGGATTTGGGGATACGGCGCTGAGTCGAGTAGTCGACGTACACGGCGCCGAAGCGCTTGCCGTATCCGTACGCCCACTCGAAGTTGTCCATCAGCGACCACAGGAAGTAGCCGCGCACGTCGACCCCGTCCGCCAGTGCGGCGTGGATCGCCGCCAGATGCGCGTGCACATAGGCGATCCGTTCCGGGTCGCGCACCTCGCCCTCGGGGCTGACGTAGTCGTCGAAGGCCGCACCGTTCTCGGTGACGATCAGCGGCATCCGGGGGTGCTCGCGGGCGATCCGGGTGAGCAGGTCGTACAGGCCGGACGGGTCGATGCTCCAGTTCATGGCGGTGCGCTCGCCCGGCGGGAGGTGGAAGACCACGTTCTCCGAGCCCGGCCAGGGGGAGTGGTCACTGCTTCCGTGGCCGTCGCTGCGCGAGTGCTCGGCCGCCGGGGGTCCGGACCAGGCCGACACCAGCGTGGGCGTGTAGTAGTTGATGCCAAGCAGGTCGATCGGCGCGGATATCGCGGCGAGGTCGCCGTGCCGGACGAGGTCGTCCCAGTCGACGAGGTGCGCGGTGTCGGCGCGCAGGTCCTGCGGGTACTCCCCGTCGAGGATCGGTCCGGTGAAGACCCGGTTGCCGACCGCGTCGATCCGCCGGGCCGCGTCCAGATCGGCCGGGTTCTGGCTGAGCGAGCGGACCTCGTGCAGGTTCAGCGTGACCGAGAGCTGCGGGCCGGGACCCTGGCCGGCGCCGTGGGCGCCGGCCGTCGGCAGGACGGAGCGCAGTGCGGCGACTGCGCGCCCGTGCCCGAGGTTGAGGTGGTGCGCGGCGCGCAGCGCGTCGGCGGGATCGGTGCGGCCAGGGGCGTGCACGCCCGACCCGTAACCCAGAAAGGCGGAGCACCAGGGCTCGTTGAGGGTGGTCCAGTACCGGACGCGGTCGCCCAGCGCCTCGCCCATCAGCGCCGCGTACTCGCCGAAGCGTTCGGCGGTGTCGCGCACCGGCCAGCCGCCCGCGTCCTCCAACTCCTGCGGCAGGTCCCAGTGGTAGAGCGTGGCGACGGGGGTGATCCCGGCCTCGAGCAGCTCGTCCGCCAGCCTGCGGTAGAAGTCCAGGCCGCGTTCGACGGCGGGTCCCCGTCCGGTCGGCTGCACCCGTGACCAGGAGACGGAGAAGCGGTATGCCTTGAGCTCGAGCTGCGCCATCAGGGCGACGTCGTCGCGGTAGCGGTGGTAGTGGTCGGCGGCGGTGTCTCCGGTGTCGCCGTTGCGGACCCGCCCAGGGGTGTGGCTGTAGGTGTCCCAGATGGACGGGGTCCGGCCGCCCTCGGCCGCCGCTCCCTCGATCTGGTAGGCGGCGGTGGCGGCGCCCCACAGGAATCCGGTCGGGAAGTGGAGTAGCCCGTCGTCGGCGCGACTCGGCCCCGCGAGGGGTTCGACTGCGGCGAGTGGGTGGACTGCGGTCATACGGGAGCGCTCCCAAGACTAGGTGCGGTTCGCGGAAGTGGGCGGCTGCGCATGCTGGGGACTGGGCCCATGATGCGCCTCCGGGAGGCGGGCGGCAAAGCCGTCCGGCCGTCCGCTGCCGCCTGGGCGAGGACGCCGGGCGACCGCGTTCGGTGCTGGACCGGACATCTGGGCCGGGCGTGTGGGGGTCGAGTTCATGCACGGATGAGCCGCCAGGGTGGTGCAACATCCTGGGAGCGCTCCCATTGCTCTGACGACATGGTCGTGCCTGGCGTCCGGCGTGTCAAGGAGTCGGCCGGACGCCACCGGCGGGCGGCGCGACAGGGGCGGCACTGGTGATCGCGGACGAGCTGCCCTACAGTGGGAGCGCTCCCACTGCCTGTCGTGTCTCAGCAGTTCGGGAGGCGCGCGACCACAGGAATCCCCACTAGGGTGCCTCGCGACTAAGGTGCCTCGCGGAAGTAGAGGAAGGTGGGCGGATCATGAGTCAGGTCGGCGACAAGCAGACGCGTCGGGGCCAGGACCGGCCCACCCTGGAGGCCGTGGCGCAGCTCGCGGGCGTCGGTCGCGGCACCGTCTCCCGGGTGGTCAACGGTGCGCCCGGGGTCAGCGACCAGGCCCGCGCCGTGGTCGAACGCGCCATCGCCGAGCTCGGCTACGTCCCCAACCGTGCCGCGCGCACCCTGGTCACCAGCCGGACCGACGCGGTCGCGCTGGTCATCCCGGAGACCGAGACCCGGCTCGCCTCCGAGCCCTTCTTCGCCGAGATCATCCGCGGTGTCGCCAGTGAACTCTCGGACACGGACATGCAGTTGCTGCTGATCCTGGTTCGCACCGCGCAGGAGCGCGAACGCCTCGCCACCTATCTCAGCGGCCACCGGGTGGACGGCGTGCTGATGGTCTCGGTGCACTCCGAGGACCCGATCGTGGACCTGCTCGAACGGATCGGACTGCCGGCTGTCCTCGGCGGCCGCCGCTCCGAGCTGGAGCCGCTCAGCTACGTCAACCCCGACAACCTGGGCGGGGCCTGGGCCGCCGTGCGGCATCTGGCCCGCCAGGGACGGACCCGTATCGCCACCATCACCGGACCGCTGGACATGGAGGGCGCCCGGAGCCGTCTCGACGGCTACCGCCGGGCGCTGGAGGAGGCCGGGCTGCCGTTCGTCGAGGAGTTGGTCGGCAACGGCGACTTCAGTGAGGAGGCGGGCGCCCGGGTGATGCGGCAGCTGCTCCTGGCACAGCCCGACCTGGACGCGGTGTTCGCCGCTTCCGACCTGATGGCGGCCGGAGCCATGCGGGTGCTGCGCCAGGCCGGGAGGCGGATCCCGGACGAGGTCGCGGTGGTCGGCTTCGACGACTCGCCGGTGGCCCGGCACACCGACCCGCCGATGACGACCGTGCGCCAGCCCAGCGAGGAGATGGGCCGCGCCATGGCGCGCCTGCTGCTGGAGGAGATCGCCGCCCCGAGCCGCACCCACCGCCAGGTCATCCTCACCACGGAACTGGTTCTCAGGGACTCGGCCTGATCGGCCCCCGCGCGCGTAATAGCCGGTGAGAAGAGATGCGGTGCCGTACGGTCCCGTACCGATACGGTCCCGTACCGATCCGCACGGCTGTTCCGGCTGGGGCGGTCACCGAGTAGCGTGGAGTTGGTCGCTCTTGGCGACTGCTTCCCTGACGTGGGGTGATGGCGATGCTTGTCGTGGACGTGTTGCTGGGTGTGCTGGGAGCGGGTGCGCTCTGGCTGGCCACCGGGGTCCGCGTGGTGCAGCAGTTTGAACGCGGTGTCGTGTTCCGCTTCGGGAAGGTGCACAAGGCGATCCGACAGCCCGGGCTGACGCTCCTCATTCCCGTCGCCGACCGGCTGCGCAAGGTGAACGTCCAGATCATCACCATGCCCGTTCCCGCGCAGGAGGGCATCACCCGCGACAACGTCACCGTGCGGGTCGACGCGGTGGTCTACTTCCGGGTCGAGGACCCGGTGCTGGCTTCGGTGAACGTGCAGAACTACACCTTCGCGATGTCGCAGGTCGCGCAGACCTCGCTCCGGTCGATCATCGGCAAGAGCGAGCTGGACGAGCTGCTCACCAATCGCGAGCCGCTCAACCAGGGTCTTGAGTTGATGATCGACAGCCCGGCCATCGGCTGGGGCATCCACATCGACCGGGTTGAGATCAAGGACGTGGCGCTGCCCGAGTCGATGAAGCGCTCCATGTCCCGGCAGGCGGAGGCGGAGCGCGAGCGGCGCGCGCGGATCATCACCGCCGACGGTGAGTTCCAGGCGTCCCGCAAGCTCTCCGACGCTGCAGCGATCATGAGCAGTACGCCCGCCGCCCTGCAGCTGCGCCTGCTGCAGACCGTGGTCGAGGTCGCCGCGGAGAAGAACTCCACCCTGGTGCTGCCGTTCCCGGTGGAGCTGCTGCGCTTCCTCGACGGCGCGACCCCCGAGGGATCCAAGTCGCCGCCGCTGGTCTCCGTGGCGGCTGCCGCCGCGGCGGCAGCCGCAGCCGTGGCCGAGGTGGAGTCGAAGTCCGAGGCGGCGAAGCTGGACGTGGTGCCGCCGCTGCCGGAGATCCCCGAGCCGGATCTGACCGAACTGCAGATCGAGAGTGCCAAGCGGGTGGAGGAAGGCTGACCACCCGGTGAACCCCGCCCGGTCGGCGGGGAGTTGAGCGCAACGCAGTAGGGCCCGACCTCTTTCGAGGTCGGGCCCTACTCAGATGGGGTGAGTGACGGGACTTGAACCCGCGACACCCGGGATCACAACCCGGTGCTCTGCCAGCTGAGCTACACCCACCATCTGTCTCGCGCTGTCGCGCTGACGGAGGTAACTCTACAGGATCCGGACGGGTGCTCACGACCGGGTTTCCGGTTCCGGCGGACGCTCCTCCCGGACGCGTCGAGGCAGGTCAGGACGGGGGCAGCTGATGCCGAGCGGCGATCGCGCGGGAGGTGTCGGTGTCCGGTCCCGGCTGGGGGACGAACACGGCCTCGCGGTAGAACCTCAACTCCGCGATGCTCTCCCGGATGTCGGCCAGGGCCCGGTGGTTCCCCTGCTTCTTGGGGCTGTTGTAGTAGGCGCGCGGGTACCAGCGGCGGGCCAGCTCCTTGATCGAGGAGACGTCCACGATCCGGTAGTGCAGGTGGGTCTCCAGGGCCGGCATGTCCCGCGCCAGGAAGCCGCGGTCCGTCGCCACCGAGTTTCCGCACAGCGGAGCCTTGCCCGCCTCCGGGACGTGCGTCCGAACGTACGCCAGGACCTGGGCCTCGGCCTCGGTGAGGGTGACCCCGTGCTCCAGCTCCTCCAGCAGTCCGGAGGCGGTGTGCATGGCCCGGACGATGTCCGGCATCGTCTCGACCGCCTCGTCGGGGGGACGCACCACGATGTCCACGCCCTCGCCGAGGATGTTGAGTTCGGAGTCGGTGACCAGGGCGGCGACCTCGACCAGCGCGTCCGTCTCGAGGCTGAGGCCTGTCATCTCGCAGTCGATCCAGACCATGCGATCGTTCACGTGCTTCACCGTCCTGGGTGGATGTGCGCCTGTGCGCCTGTGCCAGGACCGGCTGGTCCCGCAGGGTCGATCATCTGTCGGATTGCGCCCAAAACAAACCTGGCGCGACCCGTCGATCTCCCCCCGCTGCCCCGATCGGGGCCGGGTCCCGCCCCGAAGGCGGGCTCCCGGTCCCGGACGGCTACTCCGGCACGCGGCGCTGCACGGCCGCCCAGGCCGTGTCCGGGTGCCCGCGTACCGGCAGTGGACCCGGCGGGCCGGAAGGCGCGGTGCCGCCGCGCTGGTCGTGGGCCCCGGTCTCCCGACGCCTGCGGGTGCCTGCCTCCGCTCGGCCGTCCTCCGTCGCCGCGTGGTCCGCGGAGTCCGGTCGGCCGCCGTGCCTGCCGCGGGTGTTCGGGCGGGGGAGGCGAACCGGATCCGACGTGGCCTCGTTGCCGTCCGGCTGCGCCGGGATCGCCGGGACCGGCAGGCCGGAGGGGAGCAGGCCATAGCTGTCGTCCCCGGGAACCGTCGAGGGCCCGGCAGGACCGGGCAGCCCCGGTGGCACCGTCAGGCCGCCGGGGCCGGGCGGCTGGCTCCGGCGGGACCGGAAGGTGGTCCGGTACACGGCCGGGGACACGCCCAACTGGCGGCGGAAGTGGCCGCGCAGGGCGACCGGCGAGCGGAATCCGCAGCGCCGCGCCACCTCGTCCACCGACGCCTCGGTGGTCTCCAGCAGCCGCTGCGCCTGCAGCACGCGCTGGGAGATCAGCCACTGCAGCGGGGCGCTGCCGGTGAGCGAACGGAACCGTCGGTCGAAGGTGCGCCGGCTCATGTACGCGCGGGCGGCGAGCGCCTCCACGTCGAACTGCTTGGAGAGGTTGTCCAGCGCCCAGGTCACGACCTCGGCGAGGGGGTCGTTCCCGATCTCCTCGGGTAAAGACCTGTCGATGTACTGGGCCTGCCCGCCGGAGCGGCGGGCAGGGACGACCAGCCGCCGGGCCAGCGCCGCCGCGGCCTCGGACCCGTGGTCGGTCCGCACCACGTGCAGGCAGAGGTCGATCCCGGCGGCGGTTCCCGCGCTGGTGAGAACATCGCCGTCGTCGATGAACAGCTCCCTCGGGTCGACCTGGACCTGCGGATAGCGCTTGGCCAGGGTGGGCGCGTACATCCAGTGGGTGGTCGCCGGTCGGCCGTCGAGCAGGCCCGCCGCGGCCAGGACGAAGGCCCCGGTGCACAGACCGATGATCCGCGCTCCCTCCTGGTGGGCCTTGCGCAGGGCGGCCAGCGCCTCGGGCGGTGGGAGCTGGGCGGCGGAGCGCCAGGCCGGTACGACGACCGTGCCGGCCCTGGCCAGCGCCTCCAGGCCGTGCGGGGCGGTCATGGTCAGGCCGCCGGTGGTGGCCAGCGGTCCTTCCTCGCCCGCGCACACCAGCAGCCGGTAGCGGGGGACCCCGGCGTCCTGCCGGTCCACGCCGAAGACGGAGAGCGGGATGGAGCTTTCGAAGATCGGCGCGCCGCTGAAGAGCAGGACAGCGACGATCTCGGGACGGCGGCGCCCGGAGAGCTTGCGGGCTGCGGCAGGAGTGGCGAGTACCTCGCCCGCTCCGGCACCGGGCACCGCGCCGTCCGTTGTTGCGGCGTTCCTGCTGACCCTGCTCAAGGCGCTCCGGCCCCCCTCGGTCGTGTGTGCCGCAGACGTGGCCCGCTCCGATCGGGGCGCCCGGTCGACCTCCGGGCTTGCCGACCGCACGGTCCGCGCCAGCGGCGTCATGGTTGTCCGGTCCTGTGCTTCACTTCGAGGCCCCCGCACTCGTCAAGATCGAATCTACTGGGTCCGGCGTTGCTGGTGCGACAAGTTCACCATCCGACGCTATGTCGATAAGGCAATTTGGCGTGAAGCATTCGATCACCGAGGGTTGCATCCGTTGGGCCGCCGGGGAAGGGGGCGTGTCAGGCGCTGGCCAGTTGTCGCACGGCCGTCCGATCGGTCCCGGAGATTCCGCTGCTCAATGGGCGTCTCTGGGCTGCGGTTACGTCCAAAGTCGCTGAGGTGTCCAGAAGTTGACCGAAAAGCAGCCATCGGGAGCGCGGGAGGGTACAAGGAGGTGCGGGGGGCGCGTATGGGGCGCGCAGATGCGGTCGCAACGGCGGGCGGAGGGGCTGATGTGGCCGTGCGGATGCTGGACGGCCGCCGAGCAGTGCCGGGCTGACGCCGGATAGGCTCGACGGATGGAGCCCCGCAGTCGCCTCGAACTGGCCAACGACAACGCCGCGGCGCACTGGCTGGGAATGGCCGGCGTCGAAGGCTGGGAGACGCGAACGGGGCCCGGCTACACGGCGGTTCGCTGCGATCGCGACGCCGCCGACAGCCACCGCGTGGTGATCACCAGGCGGCCGGTGGACGCTGAGGCGCTCACCGGCGAGCTCCTGGAGCTGTTCCGTGGCTGGGAGACCAGGCAGCTCTGCCTTGAGGACCCGTACCGCGTGCTGGACCTGGCCGGACACGGCTGCGAGGCGGCCATGCCGCAGGCGGTGATGGTGCGCGAGGCCGGGCCGCTCGATCCGGCCCGCACCCGTCGGGAGGCCCCGGGCCTGGAGCTGCTGGAGGCGGTCCGGGAGGGCGAACTCGCCGAGGTGGAGCGGGCGGTGGTGGAGGGCTTCCCGGTCCCTGCCCGGCTGCCCTGGCGGCGCGGGGAGATGTTCCCGTCCGCCTGGGGCGCGCTGCGCGGGCGTCGCAGCTGGCTGGCGCGGCGTCAGGGCGTGACGGCCGGTGCCTGCCTCTCCTGGGACGACGGTATGTCGGTCGGCCTGTACTGGGTCGCCGTGCTGCCCGAGCACCGCTCGCAGGGGGTCGCCAGGGCACTGCTGGAGCGGGTGCTCCGAGCGCATCCGGAGCGTCCGGCGACGCTCACCGCCACACTGCTGGGCGAGCCGCTGTACCGGAAGCTGGGCTTCGTCGAGCAGGGGCTGGCCACCTGGTGGCGCTGTCCGGCGATGAGCCCCCCGGCGGCACGTCCGGTCACCGATCGGCTGGTCACTGACCGGCTGCTCGCCGAACCCCCGACCGCCGTTCATCCGACCGCCGTTCATCCGATCACGACGCTGTCCGCGGAGGCGTAGCCCTCGGCGGTCCGGGGCGCCGCCAGGATGGCGGCCACGGCCTCGGGAAGCGCCCCGGCGATCAGCGTGGGGGCGTAGTCGATTTCGGGCCAGGCGCGCCCGTGGTCGAGCCAGGCGCTGCGCATCCCGACGACCGTGGCCCCGGCGATGTCCGCGGGCGCGTGGTCGCCGACCATCCAGGCGGTGTCGATCCAGCTCGTGCCGGTGGCGATCCCGCAGCGCTCGGCGGCCAGCTGGAAGATCCGGGGATCCGGTTTCGCGCAGTTCGCCTCCTCGGAGATCACCCAGCCGTCCACCAGCGCGGCCAGCCCCGTGCGTTCGATCTTCGCCTGTTGGTGTTCGGTCGCGCCGTTGGAGACGATGCCCAGGATCCAGCCCGCGGCCCGGGCGTCGCGCAGCGCCTCCAGATGAGCGGGAGGACAGTGGATCAGGGCGGTGACGGTGTCCCGGTACTCCTCCAGCAGCGCTTCCAAGCGTTCGAACAGCCCGTATCGGTCGATCGCGGCCCGGAGCAGGGTCTGCCGGTCGAGGTAGCCACCGCAGTCCAGGGTGGTGAGCCAGGGGAGGTCGGCGGGGGGCAGGGACCGGTCCGTCAGGAAGCGTAGGGCCCACCCCTGGAACGCCTGATTCCGGTTGACCAGGGTGTTGTCGAGATCGAAAAGCATCAGCGGCGGCATGCGCGGCATCGTTTCAGCCCTCTGGCATATGCACGAGGCATACCGCTGCCTCTGGCCGAAAAGCGGCTGCCGGCCGGAGAACGGACGGCTCTGCAACCGTCCGGTAGGCAGTCGGCAACACTGCGACGCGCTGCCGCCATCTCTTGGCGTGGACACCGTTGCACTAGCGCGACTCCTCAGGCATGCTCCATGCACGCCCAGGGCGCGCGGCATCGTCGCGCGGAGCGCTGCGGCGGCGTGAACGCCCCGGCGTACGCGTCCGCCGTTCGCGGTAACCGAGCGATCCAATCGCTCTGTGTCTGGGCGGGGACAGATTGTCGCCGTACCCTGAAGGGAAGAGGTCACGCAAGCCACCACTCGGCCCACTTCGTCCTGGATCGGTGCACAGTGTTGGTGTCCCTGGTTCCACAACCCCGGGTCGTGACCATGTACGTCATTCCGTATCCCACCTCGCCGAAACGACCATAGTCATGGCCGGTCACGAGCTTCATGAGCCCAGCGAAGGCAATCCCGCGGCGCGCCCCATGGAACAGCCGCAGCAGCAGGCCCGGCTGCCCAAGCCGAAGTCGAAGTCAGCGAAGCCGTCGAAGCCCCACCCCAAGTCCGCTTCCGCGTCCCCGACGGGATCCTCTTCATCCATGCCACGTTTTGAACTGCAGTCGCAGGCTCTTCGTCCCTGCGACCCGGCGTTCCTCCACGGTGTCGTCGTCGGATTCGACGGCTCGGTCTCCAGCGAGCGTGCGCTGGCCTACGCCGTCGGTATGGCCCGGCGTTCCCGGGTCGGCCTGGTGATCGTGCATGTCGCCAACCGTCTTCCGGCCACGGTGTGGGCCGGCTGCGAGCCCCCCGTCTTCGTGGACGTGCCGGACCACCGCACCGAGGTTCTCGGCCTCGAGCTGGCTTGCTCGGACTTCCTGGGCGATGTGCCCTGGGTGCTGGTGGAACGCGGCGGGGACATCTGCCACGAGTTGGAGGAGGTCGCCAGGGAGTACGCGGCCGACGCCATCGTGGTGGGCGGCACGCACGGCTTCCTCGGTCGCCTCTTCGGGTCTGTCGCCGGCCGGCTGGCACGCAGGGCCAACCGGCCGGTCGTCGTCATCCCCTGACTATCACGCGCCGTGCCGTCCCGGCTGCGCCGGGAGGCCGGCCGGGGTCAGTTGTCGCTCATGCCCAACTCGCGGGCGATCAGCATGCGCTGGACCTCCGAGGTCCCCTCGCCGATCTCCAGGATCTTGCTGTCGCGCCAGAAGCGGGCGACCGGGTACTCGTTCATGAAGCCGTAGCCGCCGTGGATCTGGGTCGCCTCGCGGGCATTGGTCACCGCAGCCTCGGACGAGTAGAGCTTGGCGATAGCGGCCTCCTTCTTGAAGCGCTCGCCGGAGAGCAGCCGGGAGGCCGCGTGGTGCCACGCCAACCGGGACGTGTGGGCACGCATCTCCATGTCTGCGATCTTGAACTGGATGGCCTGGTTCGCCCCGATGGGTCTGCCGAAGGCACGCCGCTGCGCGGCGTAGCTCAGCGACTCGTCGACGCAGCCCTGGGCCAGGCCGGTGGCCAGGGCAGCGATCGCGATGCGGCCTTCGTCGAGAATCCGCAGGAACTGGGCGTAGCCACGGCCTGCCTCGCCGAGGAGGTTGGCGGCCGGGACGCGGCAGTCGGCGAAGGACAGCTCCCGGGTGTCCGAGGCGTTCCAGCCGACCTTTGAGTACTTCTTCGATGCCGTGAACCCGGGGGTCCCGGTTGGCACGATGATGGTCGAGATCGCCCGCTGTGGCGAGCTCTCCCCGCTGACTTCGCCCGATTGAGTGAGCGCGGCGACGGTGACCAGGCCGGTGATGTCGGTGCCGGCGTTGGTGATGAAGCACTTCGAACCGTTGATGACCCATTCGTCGGTGTCCGCGTCGTAGCGGGCGGTGGTCCTGGTCGCTCCGGCGTCGGAACCGCCCTCCGGCTCGGTCAGGCCGAAGGCGCCGAGCATCTCGCCGGAGCACAGCCGGGGCAGCCAGGTGCGCTTCTGCTCCTCGGTCCCGTAGCGGAAGATCGGCATGGCGCCGAGCGAGACGGCGGCCTCCAGGGTGATCGCGACCGAGGAGTCGACCCGGGCGAGCTCCTCCAGGACCAGGCACAGCGCCAGGTAGTCGCCGCCCATCCCCCCGTACTCCTCGGGGAAGGGCAGCCCGAACAGGCCCATCCGGGCCATCTCGCGGACGATCTCGTAAGGGAACTCGTTCTGCTCGTAGTAGTCGCCGATCTTGGGTGCGACGACGTCATGGGCGAACTCGGCGACCGTGCGCCGCAGTTCCTCGTGCTCTGGGTCGAGACGATGGTCGAGCATGGGAATCTCCTGAGGGTGGGGAGGGGTGCTCGCCGGGTAGGCGCGGGGGGACGTGAGGTTCAGGATGCGAGCGCGCGGACGGCCCGGGACGGACTGGGACGCCCCAGCTGCTCGGCTACCCAGACGCTGGTCGCCGCGAGGGCGTTGAGGTCGACGCCGGTCTCGATGCCCAGGCCGTGCAGCATCCAGACCAGGTCCTCGGTGGCGAGGTTGCCGGTGGCGCTCTTGGCGTACGGGCAGCCGCCCAGCCCGCCGGCCGAGGCGTCGACCACGGTGACGCCGCACTGCAGCGCCGCCAGCGTGTTCGCCAGGGCTTGGCCGTAGGTGTCGTGGAAGTGCACGGCCAGGCGCTCGGGGCCGACGCCCTGGGCGGCGAACTCGGCCAGCAGCGCGACGACCTGGCCCGGAGTGCCGGTCCCGATCGTGTCGCCCAGGCTCAGTTCTGCGCAGCCCAGGTCCAGCAGTCGCCGTCCGACCTCTGCCACCCGGGCCGGCGCGACCGGCCCCTCCCAGGGGTCGCCGAAGCACATCGAGAGATAGCCCCGGACCGGGATCCCCTCGGCCGTCGCCCGGCGGACCACCGGCGCGAACATCTCCAGGGACTCGGCCACGCTGCGGTTCAGGTTCCGCTGGGCGAAGCTCTCGGTAGCGCTGGCGAAGACGGCGATGTCGCCGACATGGTGGGCGAGCGCGCGTTCCAGACCGCGCTCGTTGGGCACCAGCACCGGCAGCCGGAGGCCGGGGTGGCGCTCGGGAAGAGCCGCCACCAGCGGGAACAGCTGCTCCGCGTCGGCGAGTTGGGGTACCCACTTGGGATGGACGAAACTGGTCGCCTCGATCGTCCGCAGACCGGCGGCCGCCAGCCGGGTGATGAACTCGGCCTTCACGGCGACGGGGAGGGAGCTCTGCTCGTTCTGCAGGCCGTCGCGGGGGCCGACCTCGTGGATGCGGACGGCGGCGGGCAGTCCGGCGAGCGGGACCCGGTCGGGCAGACCCAGCTCGGTCACGGTCGGCTCGGTGACTGTCGGCTCGGTCACGGATGGCTCGGTGACGGCCGACTCGCTCACGGTCGCCCTGCTCGACGACGACGACGCTGCGGCGGTCGGTTCCGGTGCTGGCATCAGGGAGTCTCCTCGCTCGGAGTGATGACGGCGAGCAGTTCATCCATGGCGACCGTTCCGCCGGCCGTCACCCGGAGCTGGTCGACCGTGCCCTCGTAGGGGGCGGTGATCACGTGTTCCATCTTCATCGCCTCGAGGATCAGCAGCGGCTGCCCCTTGGCCACCTTCTCGCCCACGGTCACCTTGACGACCGTGACGGTGCCCGGCATGGGTGCGTTCAGGGCAGCCGCTCCGCCGCCGGCGATGCCGTGGCTGAGCTGCTCGACGGGGTCGTACGGGTGCACGGCCCAGCTGTCGCCGTCCCGGGCGAGCCAGTGGACGGCCTGGTCGGGGGCGGTACCGCCGCTGCTGTCCGTGGCGTGGGTGAAGCTGCGGGTCGTGCCGCCGAGGGTGAGCAGCAGCCGGTCCCGTTCCGGGACCAGCCGGACTGCGACTCCCGGGTTCTCGCGGAGGCGGACCTCGAACTCACCGGCTCTGCCGGTGCCGTCGAGTACGGTCCGGGTCGACACCGGACGGACCCTCACCTCGACCGGTTCGCCGCCCGGCAGGCGCAGCTGGTGCAGGGTCCAGGCCGGTTCCCCGCCGACGCGCCAGGCGGAGGGAAGCGAGAAGGGGTCGGTCCAGCCGCCTTCTGCCGCCGCCGGGGTGAGGGCCAGCTGCCGGGCCAGTGCGGCGGCGATGAGCGCCTCGTCCTCGACCGGGACGGGCGGCCCGTCGGAGGGATTGTCAGTGGTCCCGGCTACGGTCAGTTCGGGGTGGCGCTCGACCAGGCCGGTGTCGAGGCGGCCCGCGATCACATCGGGATGCGCGAGGAGCCGGCGCAGGTAGCCGGCATTGGTGGTGACTCCGACGATCCGGGTCTCGGCGAGGGCGGCGCGCAGCCTCCGCAGGGCCGTCGGGCGGTCGGGTCCGTAGGCGATGATTTTGGACAGCATGGGGTCGTAGCTGCTGCTGACGACGAGGCCGGGGGCGAGGCCGGAGTCGACCCGGATGCCCTCGCCCTGGGGTTCCTGGAGCAGCAGCACCCGGCCACCGGTGGGAAGAAAGCCGCGGGCGGGGTCCTCGGCGCAGATCCGGGCCTCGACGGCGTGCCCCTGGAAGGCGATGGAGTCCTGGGTGAAGGCCAGCGGCTCGCCCGCGGCGACCAGGAGCTGCTGCTCCACCAGGTCGAGGTGGGCGCCGTCGGCGGTGACGGCGAGCTCGGTGACGGGGTGCTCCACCTGGAGCCTGGTGTTCATCTCCATGAAGAAGTAGGAGGAGGGATCGTCGCCGGGGACGATGAACTCGACCGTTCCGGCGCCCGCGTAGTCGCAGGCTCGGGCCGCTCGTACGGCGGCGGCGCCCATGGCGGCGCGGATGTCCGGGGTGAGCAGGACCGACGGCGCCTCCTCGATCAGCTTCTGGTGGCGGCGCTGCAGGCTGCACTCCCGCTCGCCGAGGTGGACCACGTTCCCCAGGGTGTCGGCGAGGAGTTGGATCTCGATATGGCGTGGGCGGTCGATCCAGCGTTCCACCAGGAGCGTGTCGTCGCCGAAGGAGGCTCGGGCCTCACGGCGGGCGGCGGCGATCTCCTCGGGCAGCCGGTCGGCGTCCCGGACCAGCCGCATCCCCTTGCCACCGCCACCGGCGGAGGGCTTGAGCAGAACCGGCAGCCCGATGGCGCGGGCGGCGGCGAGGAGTTGCGCGTCGGTGAGCGAGTCGCCCTCGCTGCCGGGGACCACCGGCACCCCGGCAGCGTGTACGGCGGCCTTGGCGTGGATCTTGTCGCCCATCAGCTCGATGCTGGCGGGAGTGGGACCGATGAAGACCAGCCCTGCGTCGCCGCAGGCCCGGGAGAACGCGGCGTTCTCGGCGAGGAAGCCGTATCCGGGGTGCACGGCCTGGGCGCCGGTCCGGTGCGCCGCGGCGATGATGCGCTCGATGTGCAGGTAACTGTCGGCTGCTGACGATCCGTCGGGCGGGCCGAGCAGTACGGCGGTGTCGGCGGCCCGGACGGGCGGCGCGTCCGAGTCCGCGCCGCTGTGCACGGCGACGGATCGCACTCCGAGACGCCGCAGGGTACGGATGACGCGAACCGCGATCTCGCCGCGGTTGGCGACCAGCACGCTGTCGAACATGGGGTGATCCTCCGTCACATGCGGAACACGCCGAAGGGGCGCGGCTCGGGAAGGGGCGCGTTGGCACAGGCGCTCAGCGCCAGGCCCAGCACGGTGCGGGTGTCCAGCGGGTCGATGACTCCGTCGTCCCACAGACGGGCAGTGGCGTAGTAGGCGTTGCCCTGGCGCTCGTACTGCTCGCGCACGGGGCGGCGGAACTCCTCCTCCGCCTCTGCGGGCCAGTCCTCGCCGCGCAGTTCGTGCTGGTCACGGCGGACCGTGGCGAGGACCGAGGCGGCCTGCTCGCCGCCCATCACCGAGATCTTGGCGCCCGGCCACATCCACAGGAAGCGGGGGGAGTAAGCCCGCCCGCACATGGAGTAGTTGCCCGCGCCGTAGGAGCCGCCGACCACCACCGTCAGTTTGGGCACGCGGGTGCCGGCCACGGCGGTGACCATCTTCGCGCCGTGCTTGGCGATTCCACCGGCTTCGTACTGCCGTCCGACCATGAAGCCGGAGATGTTCTGCAGGAACACCAGCGGGATGCCGCGCTGGTCGCACAGTTCGATGAAGTGCGCGCCCTTCATCGCCGACTCGGCGAAGAGGATGCCGTTGTTGGCGACGACGCCGACCGGGTGGCCGTGCAGCTGGGCGAAGCCGGTGACCAGGGTCGGGCCGTACTCGGGCTTGAACTCGGCGAAGCGGCTGCCGTCGACCAGGCGGGCGATCACCTCCCGCACGTCGTAGGGGGTGCGCGGGTCCACCGGGACGGCGCCGTAGAGGGTGGCGGGGTCGACGGCGGGCGGCTCGACCGGGCGCACCGGCCACGGGCGCGGCGCCCGGGGGCCGAGCCCAGCCACGGCGGTGCGCAGCATCGCCAGCGCATGGGCGTCGTTCTCGGCGAGCTGGTCCGTCACGCCCGAGGTGCGGGAGTGGAGTTCGCCACCGCCGAGCTCCTCGGCGGTGACGACCTCGCCGGTGGCGGCCTTCACCAGCGGCGGGCCGCCGAGGAAGATCGTGCCCTGGTTGCGGACGATCACGGCCTGGTCGCTCATCGCCGGGACGTAGGCGCCGCCCGCTGTGCAGGAGCCGAGGACGGCGGCCAGCTGGGGGATTCCCGCGGCGGACAGCCGTGCCTGGTTGTAGAAGATCCGCCCGAAGTGGTCCCGGTCGGGGAAGACCTCGTCCTGCATCGGCAGGAAGGCCCCGCCCGAGTCCACCAGGTACAGGCAGGGGAGGCGGTTCTCCTGGGCGATCTCCTGGGCCCGCAGGTGCTTCTTGACCGTCATCGGGTAGTAGGTGCCGCCCTTGACGGTGGCGTCGTTGGCGACCACGACGACCTCGCGTCCGGCGACCCGGCCGACCCCGGTGATCAGCCCGGCTGCGGGGGCGTCCCCGCCGTACAGGCCGTGGGCGGCGAGCGGGGAGAGTTCGAGGAACGGCGATCCGGGGTCGAGCAGGGTGTCGACCCGGTCGCGCGGCAGCAGTTTGCCGCGCGCGGTGTGCCGTTCGCGGGCCCGTTCCCCGCCGCCCCGGGCCGCGGCCGCGACCCGGGCCCGGAGCTCCTCGGCGAGGCTCTGCTGGGCTGCGGCGTTGGCACGGTAGGTCTCGGACCCCGGATCCACTCCGGTGTCCAGGACGGGTGCTGGCGCGGACGCGAGCGTCATGGCCACGAGCTCCTTTGCTCCCCAGCGTAAGTTAATGAACGTTAACTTCTCCCGCCAGGTTAACGACGGATAACCCCGCTGTCTACGATGGTGGGATGCCGACACCGCCCAGTCCCGTCGAGAACCCCCGCCGTCAGCAGATCCGGCGTGAGGCCGCGCGACTGTTCGCCGCGCGTGGCTTCCTCGGGGTGGGCGTGGACGAGATCGGCAGGGCCGTGGGCATCTCCGGTCCGGGCCTCTACCGGCACTTCGCCGGCAAGGACGCCATGCTCGCCGACCTCCTGGTCGGCATCAGCGAACGCCTCCTCGACGAGGGGCTTCGCCGGGTCGAGGAGGCCCCCGACGCGCGCACCGCACTGGACTCGCTGCTGCAGGGCCACATCGACTTCGCGCTGGACGAGAGCGCATTGATCACCCTGCACGACCGCGAGCTGCTGCACCTCCCCGACGCGGAGCGGCACCGGGTCCGGAGCCTGCAGCGCCAGTACGTCGAGCTGTGGGTCGGCGTCGCCCGCGACACCTTCCCCGGTCTCGGCGAGGAGGCCCGTCCGACCGTCCACGCGGTTTTCGGCCTGCTCAACTCCACGCCCCACAGCGCCGCCGGGCAGGGGGCCCGGGACCGCGGCGCGATGGCGGACCTGCTGCACCGCATCGCGCTCGGGGCGATCGAGGCGGCCGCCGCCCCGGCCGCCGCAGCCGCGCCGGCGCCAGCTTGAGCCGTGGTGCGGGCGGCCTCTGCGGCGGGGTGCTCCGCCTCCGGTCCTACGACCAATGGTGACCAGGGGTGAGTCCGCTGCCCGGTGCGGCGGGGAAGAGAACGGGGGACCCTGGACGCTGTCACAGGCTGAGGCGCGGTGCGGGCACACGGCAGCGCGCAGCGTCTGTGCGGCAGGCAGCAGTCGGAGCAGCATCCGAGCGGGAGGTCGGCATCATGTCGGAGAAGAGCCTTGAGCAGTTGATCGAGCAGGCGCACGGAGGCGCTCTGGTGGCGCTCAAGCGCGACGGCCGCCCCCAGCTTTCCAACGTCAGCCATATCTATGACCCCGGCGCCCGCCTGCTGCGGATCTCGACCACCGCTGACCGGGCCAAGGTGGCCAACCTGCGCCGCGATCCCCGCGCCAGCTTCTACGTGACCAGCCCGGACCAGCGCACCTATGCCGTCGCGGAAGGGACCGCGGAGTTGACCCCGGTGTCCGCGGACCCGCACGACGCGACGGTGGACGAGCTGGTCGAGGTGTACCGCCTGATCGCCGGCGAGCACCCGAACTGGGACGAGTACCGCGCCGCGATGGTCGCCGACCGCCGTCTGGTCGTCCGGCTGTCCGTTGAGCGGGTCTACGGCTCGGCCGGCTGGTAGCCACGGCTGTAAATTCAGTGGACGATCCACCTTCGAGACAGTTAGCATCGCTAAATATGTTCCAGGCTCAAAAATCCCCCGCCTCCCCGTCGCAACGCGGCTGGCTGCGGCGCATCAGTTCCTATTGCTGGCGCTACCGGCGCAACGTACTGCTGTCCTTCGGGGCCTCGCTGCTCGGCATGGGGGTCAGCGCCCTGGTCCCACTGATCCCCCGTCTGATCATCGACGACGTGATCACCACCCACAGCAAGCCGCTGACGCCCTGGGCCATCACCCTCGTCGGCGCCGCAGTGGTGGTCTTCGCACTGACCCTGGTCCGCCGGTACTGGGGCGGCCGGCTCGCCCTGGACGTCCAGCACGACCTGCGCCGGGACCTCTTCGACTCGCTCTCCCGGCTGGACGGCACCCGGCAGGACAGCCTGGACACCGGTCAGGTCGTCGGCCGCGCCACCTCCGACCTGCAGATGATCCAGGGCCTGCTGTCGATGCTGCCGATGATGACCGGCAACGTCCTGCTGTTCCTGCTGTCGATCGTGGTGATGCTGTTCCTGTCGCCACTGCTCACCCTGATCGCCATCGCGATGGCCCCGGCGCTGTGGTGGTTCGCCCAGCTCAGCCGGAAGAAGCTGTTCCCCGCGACGTGGACCGCCCAACAGGAGGCGGGGGCCGTCGCCGGGGCCGTCGACGGCGCGGTCTCCGGCGTAAGGGTGGTCAAGGGATTCGGCCAGGAGGAGCAGGAGCTCGGCCGCCTGGAACGCGCCAGCCGCAGGCTCTTCGCGATGCGGCTGCGCAGCATCAAACTCAGTGCCCGCTACAGCCCGGCGATGCAGGCCATCCCCTCGCTCGGGCAGGTGGCGGTCCTCGCCCTCGGCGGCTGGCTCGCCGTGCGCGGAGAGGTCACCCTCGGCACCTTCGTCGCCTTCTCCACCTATGTGGCGCAGATGACCGGGCCGGTCCGGATGCTGACCATGCTGCTGACCGTCGGCCAGCAGGCCCGCGCCAGCGTGGAGCGGGTGTTCCAGCTGATCGACGAGCGCCCGGTGGTCACCGAGAAGCCGGGCGCGACCGAGCTCGACCCCGCCGAGGCCGAGCAGCACGACGGAGTCCCCGCGCTGGCCTTCGAGAACGTCGACTTCACCTACGGCGGGACCGCCGAGCCGGTGGTCCAGAACCTCACCCTGGCGCTCGAACCGGGCGAGACCGTGGCACTGGTCGGGGCGTCGGGCTCCGGCAAGTCCACGGTCGGGATGCTCGTCCCGCGCTTCTACGACGCCACCGCGGGCAGCGTCCGGATCCACGGCCACGATGTGCGCGACCTGACGCTGCGTTCGCTGCGTTCCGCGATCGGCATCGTCCCCGAGGACAGCTTCCTGTTCTCCGAGTCGGTGCACACCAACATCGCCTACGGCCGACCGGACGCGAGCCGGGCGGAGGTCGAGGCGGCCGCCCGCGCCGCCCAGGCCGACGGCTTCATCCGGGAACTGCCCGACGGCTACGACACCGTGGTCGGCGAGCAGGGCCTCACTCTCTCCGGCGGGCAGCGGCAGCGCGTCGCCCTCGCCCGTGCCATCCTCTCCAACCCGCGCATCCTGCTCCTCGACGACGCCACCTCCGCCGTCGACGCGCAGGTCGAGGCGGAGATCCACGAGGCACTGGGCGCGGTGATGCTGGGCAGGACGACCCTGCTGATCGCCCATCGGCGCTCCACCCTGCAGCTCGCCGACCGGATCGCCGTGCTCGATCACGGCCGCCTGGTGGACGTCGGAACCCATGAGGAACTGGACGCCCGCTGTCCGCTCTACCGCTCGCTGCTGACCGACCCGGACGCGCTGGCCGGGGACGTCCGCACGGCCGACCCCGTCGCGAGCCTGCTGGCCGAGGTCGCGGCGGACGGCGACACCGTCGGCCAGAACGGCCACCGGGGTCACAACGGGCAGGCCGTTCACGCGGCCGGCTCCGTCACCTCCGAGCTCTGGGACCGCGAGAGATTTCCGGAGCCCGACGTCGACGCCCTGCTCCGCACCGGCGGCAAGGCCGAAGCGGCGAGCGGGCACGGCGGGAACATGCACGCCACCCTGGGCGGAATGCCGGCCACCCCGGACCTCCTCGCCAAGGTCGCCGCGCTTCCGCCCGCCGACGGCACCCCGGACATCAACCTCACCGAGGTTCGCCGCCCCGACCCGGACTTCAGCCTCCGGCGGATGCTCGCTCCCTTCCGCAGGCCGCTGACGCTGGCGCTGCTGCTGGTCACTCTGGACGCGCTCGCCTCTCTCGCCCTGCCGATCCTGATCCGGCACGGAATCGACAGCGGCGTCACCAGGGCCGCCTCCGGGGCCGTTGCCGCGGCCGCGCTGGTCGCCCTCGCCATCGTCCTGCTCGACTGGGTCGTCCAGGCCGCCGAGATGCAGGTCAGCGGACGCACCGGCGAGCGCGTCCTGTACTCGCTGCGGATCCGGATCTTCGCCCATCTCCAGCGGCTCGGCCTCGACTACTACGAGCGTGAACTCGGCGGCCGGATCATGACCCGGATGACCACCGACGTCGACGCGCTCAGCTCCTTCCTGCAGACCGGCGTGGTCACCGCGGTGGTCAGCCTGCTGACCTTCTTCGGCATCTTCGTGGTGCTGCTGGTCCTCGACACCCAGCTGGCCCTCTACGTGTTCGCGGTCCTCCCGGTGCTGGTCGTCGCCACCCTGGTGTTCCGGAAGATGTCCTCCGCCAGCTACCGACTCGCCCGCGAGAAGGTCAGCACGGTCAACGCCGACCTGCAGGAGAACGTCGCCGGAATGCGCATCGTCCAGGCGTTCCTGCGCGAGGACCGCAACCGCACCCGGTTCGCCGAGCGCAGCGACGACTACCGCCGGACCCGCACCCGCGCACAGCTCTACATCGCGGTCTACTTCCCCTTCGTCCAGTTCCTGTCCAGCGTCGCCGCCGCGCTGGTGCTGATCGCCGGTGCACACCGGGTGAGCGCGGGCACGCTCACCACCGGCGCGCTCGTCGCCTACCTCCTCTACATCGACCTGTTCTTCTCGCCGGTCCAGCAGCTCTCGCAGGTCTTCGACGGCTACCAGCAGGCGGCGGTCGGTCTCAGCCGGATCAGGGAACTGCTCCGCACGCCCACCTCGACCCCGCAGGCGGCCGACCCGAGGCCGGTCGGGCGACTGCGCGGGGACGTCCACTTCGACGACGTTCACTTCGCGTACTCGACGGGCGCCGACGGGAGCGCCGACGCTGCGGAGGGCGGCATCGACAAGGCCCGCAAGTCCGAGGTCATCCACAATGTGAACCTGCGCATTCCCGCCGGCCAGACTGTTGCCCTGGTCGGTGAGACCGGCGCGGGCAAGTCCACTCTCGTCAAGCTGCTGGCGCGGTTCTACGACGTCACCGGTGGCGCGGTGCGGGTGGACGGGATCGACCTGCGCGACTTCGACCTGACCGGCTACCGGCACCGCCTCGGTGTGGTTCCGCAGGAGGCGTACCTTTTCGCCGGAACCGTCCGCGACGCCATCGCCTACGGTCGCCCCGAGGCGAGCGACGCCGAGGTCGAGGCCGCGGCGCGGTCGGTCGGCGCACACCAGATGATCGCCGGCCTCACCGGCGGCTACCTGCACCGGGTGAGCGAGCGCGGCCGCAACCTGTCCGCCGGGCAGCGCCAGTTGATCGCCCTGGCCAGGGCGGAGCTGGTCGACCCGGACATCCTGCTGCTGGACGAGGCGACCGCAGCGCTGGACCTGGCCACCGAGGCGGCCGTGAACCGGGCGGCCGACCGCCTCTCCCAGCGCGACGGTGGCCGCCGCACGACGATCGTGATCGCGCACCGGCTGACCACGGCCGCGCGCGCCGACCGGATCATCGTGCTGGACCACGGCCGGATCGTCGAGGACGGAACCCACGCCGACCTGCTCGTCGCGGACGGTGCGTACGCCCGTCTGTGGCGCGCCTTCGCCGGCGAGGAGCAGCCCGCAGCGGTGCGGTAGCCGGCGGCCGTAGCGGGCGGCCGCCGGGGTGGCGATCGCCTGCTCCGTGGACTGCCGCCTACTCGGCCGGATCGGTCGGCCAGTCGGCCGACCGGAGACCGGGCTGGGTCGCGGCCCAGGCTGCGCCGCAGGCGAGCAGGCTGCCGAGCACCAGCAGGGCGCCGGTTCCGCCGAGGTACTGGAGCAGCAGGCCGAGCGAGCCGGTGCCGAGGGGGATCCCCACCCCGATGATGGTCATCGCGGAGGTTATGGCGCGGCCACGCACCGCGTCCGGCACCTGACGGAAGATCAGAACATCCAGCAGGATGCTGAGCGTCGGGATGCCCACCATGGTGCCGAAGAGCAGGGCCGCCACCAGCCAGGGGCCGGAGACCAGTCCGAGGCCCAGTACCAACGGCACCTCGGAGCAGACGATGCCGAGCAGCAGTGCGCCCGGGCGGAACCGCTGGTGCAGCGGCTTGACCAGTCCGGCGCCGGCCAGCCCGCCGAGAGCGGAGCCGGTCAGGGCGAGGCCGATGGACCAGGACGGCGCCGACTGCTGGTGCAGCAGGTAGACGGCGGCCAGGCTGAGCGGGGCTCCTGCGGCGTTGAGGAAGACGACCAGGACCAGGGCGGCGCGCAGGGTCCGGTTGGCCCAGAGCTCCTTGATCCCGGCGAAGATGCCGGCGTTCTGGGCGCCGGCGCCTGGACGGGGGGCGCTCGGTGCCCGCTCCGGGCGCACGATCAGAGCGGACACCAGCGACATCGCGAAGCCGACCGTGCTCAGCGCGAAGGGCAGCATCCGGCTGAGGCCGTAGAGCACGCCGCCGAGCGGCGGTCCGGCGAGTTCGGCGATGCTGCCGCGCACCTCGTCCTGGGTGAGCGCGGCGGTGAGCTGCTCCGGTGCGACCACGCTCCGCACGGTCAGCATCCGGGCCGCCCCGACGAAGGGTTGGGCGCCGCCGACCAGGGCGGCCGCGACGAGCAACTGCACGAGCGACAGCTGGTGCAGGGCGAAGGCGACGGCGACGCCACCGGTGGTGACCACACGGACGCCCTCGGCCGCGATCAGCACCCGGCGGCGGTCGTACCGGTCCACGAGCTGGCCTGCGGGCAGACCGCAGAGCACGGTCGCTGCCGCCTGGACGAAGCCGAACAGCCCGGCCAGGGCTGCGGAACCGGTCAGGGCGAGGATGACCAGGGGGTAGGCGACGTCGGTGGCGTAGACACCGGTGAGCGCTGCGGTCGAGCCGGCCCACAGGGCCTGGAAGCGCCAGTTGCGGCGCAGCGGCACCGGGCCGGTGGTGCGCGGCTCGATTGGTGTGGTCGTCGTGCTCATGATCAGCCTCCCCTGGATGCGAATGTTCACTGGAAGCGAAGCATTCACTGACTCGTGAATGATGACGCAGACGTGAGCCCCTGGCAAGATGGACACATGAACGATCCGCAGACAGCAACCGAGGCCCGCCGTCCCGGCGTACGCGTGGTCGATGACATCGACACCCTCAAGGCACTGGCCGACCCCCTTCGGGTCACCATGCTGCGGGTCATGATGGACGGCACCGACCAGGGCTTCCGGGCCTGGACAGCGAAAGAGCTCGCCACCGAGCTGGGCGAGCCGCAGACCAAGCTGTACCGGCACCTCAAGCAGTTGGAGGAACGCGGGCTGATCCGGGTCGCCGAGACCCGGCTGGTCTCCGGCATCGTCGAGCAGCGCTACATGGCCGCGCAGACCGGCTTGGAGTTCAGCCGCGACTTCCTGCACCGCGACGTCTCCGCGGGCGACAGCTGGCCTGCGTTCGGCGCGGCGATCGACAGCCACGTCCGGCGGCTCAGATCCGCCGTCGGCAGCGGGCGGGTCGATGTCACCGCCCGACCGGAACCGGCGCAGGCCTATCGAAGACCGCTGATCATGCTCGGCGACGTGCGGCTGCCGCCCGACCGGGCCGTCGAGTTCCGCGGGCGCCTCGCCGCGTTGATCTCCGAGTTCCTGGAGGGTCCGGACACCCCGGACGGGGTTCCGCTGAAGGTGATGATCTCCGTCTACAGCGAGGGCTCAGACGGAGGCGAGGGCTCCAGCGAGGGTTGAAGCAGCGGGGCGGTCCGGACCGGGTCCGGACCGCCCCCTGAGGGCCGATCAGATCAACGGTTCCACTGCGGGCGCAGGGTCACGCTCAGGATGGTGCGGTACTCGGCGGGCTGGGCGGCCGGCACCGTGTACTGCGCCGCCGGGTCGGTGCCGACGGTCGATCCGGTGGCCGGCAGCGGCTTCGGGGTCGAGTAGCCCGCGAAGAGCATGGTCAGAGTGCCGTTCTCGTTCTGGACCACGGTCGGGTCGTAGACCCGGCCCGAGTAGTAGGCGCTGATGCCCAACGGGCCGCCCTTCGCCGACTGCTGCGCCAGCGCGGAGAAGCTGTAGTCGGTGCCGAGCAGCTTCTGCGGGGCACTCCAGTTCTTCCCGTCCCTGGAGGAGGAGTAGAAGATCTGGTTGAACGCGTCGCTGTCGCCGTCCGAGGCGTACGCGCCGGAGAGGAACAGGCCGTAGCTGCCGTCCGGGTTGGTGATCACCGTGCCGCGCGAGCCGACCCAGCGCAGCACCGAGTTGCTGTTGGACGCGGGATCGTTCAGGCCGGAGACCTGGCCGAGGTCGGTGAAGTGCAGTCCGTCGTAGGTGTACGCGGCGCGGACCACCGAGTAGTCCTCGTTGTTGCCGAAGAGCGACTTGGGCTTGTTCTTGCCCTCACCGATCTGCGCCAGCTGCGCGTACGGTGCGACCGCCGCGCCGGGGGCGCCGACGCTGCTGCCCTTGGCCACGGCACCGGTGCCGCCGGTGCAGCCGGTCAGGTCGGTGGCGTCCGTGCCGGTGCAGCTGACCTGGACGATCCCGGCCGCCGTGCCCAGACTGACCGTCAGCGAGCCGTTCAGCGGCTTGAACGCCGAGGTGTCGGCCACCGGGACGGTCGCGGCGGGCAGGGTGACCGCCGCCGTGGTCGTGGTGGGGGTGAAGTAGTTGAGGATCTTCTCGGTATAGAGCACCGCGACGCTGCCGTGCGGGGCGCCCGCGTAGTGCGGCAGGGTGCTGATGATGCCGTCGGGAGCGATCAGACCCGAGGTCTGCGAGGCCGTCGCCGGAATGACGGAGTCGGCCTTGACCGCGTCGCCCGCCGCGATGCCGACGCCGCCCGCGTCACGGGTGGTGCAGCCGGTGAAGGCCGTCGCCGTGGCGTTGTTGTCGTTGCAGTCCACGACGTGGCCGTCGACCGAGAAGTGGCCCGGCTGCTCGAAGCTGGCCGTCGAGCCCACGGTGATGGTCACCCCGTCGCCGCCGGGGCCCGCCGGGACGCTGACCGGGGCGGTGGCCGCGGTGCTGCCGCCTTGGCCGACCGGCTCCGCGGCCGGCAGACCGGCCAGCGGGTTGCCGTTCTCGGGGGCGAGCCGGTGCACGATCAGATCGACGCCCAGGTGGTCGCCGGTGGGACGGCTCAAGGTGTAGAGAAGCTGCGCCCGGTGCCCGCTGCCGGCCTGGCCGCTGCCGCCGTAGCCGGGGACGTTCAGCACGAACGCGTGGCCTTGGCCGTCGTCGTTGGTATTGCCGTTGGGGCACAGGCCCGCGTTCTGCTCCAGCGCCTGGCCCGCGAACTTCCAGGTCTTGCCGTGGTCGGTGGAGGTGGCGGCGACGACCGCCTCGTCCCCGTCCTTCGGCCGGTAGTCGAAGAAGCCGTTGAGCGTCTCGCCGCCGTCCGTGCTGGTGACATAGGGGAAGTAGTAGGGCTGCATGGGCAGCGTGGTGCCCTTGGGCTGCCGGACGACGGTCCCGGTCTCCGGGGTGGCGCCGCCGCTGGAGCAGTAGCCGGTCAGCGGGCCGGGCGAGCCGGTGACACCGCTGGCCGCCGGGTAGGCGCCGCTGCCGGCCGGGTCCACGGCCAGATTGGGGTAGGTCACCCCGCCGAGGGTGATGGTGCCGGTGCCGCCGCCGGAGAACACCGGGAGGCTGCTGCTGTAGGAGGAACCCAGGGTGAGGTCGCCCTGCGCGAGCGTCCAGGGGCCGCCCTTCACCTTGTCGACCACGGGGGTGCCGACCGAGTAGCTGAGCGTTCCCCGGCCGTGGCCGCCGCCGTGGTGCCAGTCGGGCTGGGAGGCAGTGGCGCCGAGCGCCGTGGAGGTGGTGGCGGCTATCGAGGCGAGTGCGACAACGCCGATGGCCGATGCCGTCGCGATTCGACGACGAGACATGGAGGTCCCTCCGGTGGGGGAGTGCGCGAGGTGTACGCACGGTTCGGCGCGATCCTGACGCTCGCACGCCCCCTGCGGGAGAAGACTGGACCACTGTTCACCGACCATTCGCCGGGCGGTCCCCGACCTGGCATCCGCCTCCCGGTTGACGGCCCGTCGACTCCCCGCGGCAACGTGGTTCCGGCACCATTGGAGGCGCGCGGGGAAGGACGAGGGGGTGAGGGGAGACGGGTGCATGGACGAGGACGAGGACGGGCCGCTCACGCGCCTCGATCAGCTGTTGGACCGGAGTGACGGCCTGGCTGATGAGATGCTTGCTACCTCGCGGGGACAGGGGCACGGGGGAGCGGCGATGGTGACAGGCAGCTGGGACGCGGACCGCGAAGGATCGCGGTCGAGGCCGGGCGGCGAACAAGGGGTGTGGCCTGAAGGGCCTCTAGCAGGGGTGGTGGCGGGCAGGGGGTCCCCCCGGACGGAGTTTGGGGGAGGGAGGGCATACCTGGCGCAGCAGTACACCGAGGTCGCGGAGGACGCCGAGCAGCGGCTGGAGGAGTTGCTGGCCCTCGCTGCCGAGCCGTCGCCTGCCGTGGACTTCGACGCACTGCGCCGCAGCTATGAGCCGCGCCCGCTGCCCGGCGACGCCGTCGTCGAACCGCCGCGCTGGGTGGACTACGCGCCCGACCCGGGACCGGTGCCCGGTGAGACCCCGGGAAGCCCCCTGCTCAGCGGGCCCTACCAGCAGAACCTCGCCGCCGCCCGGCTCCGGCACCAGCGCGCTCTGCGCGAGTACCGGGACCAGGAGAAGGAACTGCGTGCGCAGGCCGAGCAGGCGCGCCTCGCCCACGAGCGCGAGGAACAGCAACGCGCCCGCAGCGTCCGGGAGTACAACGAGCGGCTCGAGGGCTACCGCAAGGCCTACGAGGAAGGCCGTCCCGCCGCCGTCGAGTCCGTTCTGGAACGCGCTCTCGCCGCCGCCGGCAGGCTGCCGGGGCTCGAGGTCCCGGCGCGCGTCTCCTATCGCGCGCTGACCCGGACGGCCGTGGTCGACCTGGTGCTGCCGGGGCCGTCGGTGGTGCCGCCGGCGCTGGAGTTCCGGGTGTCCGTGGACGGGGGCGTCGAAGCCGTGCCCCGGCCGGAGCGTGAGTGCCGGGCCCGCTACCTGCAGCTGGTGGCTCGACTCGCGCTGCGGGCCCTGGACGCGCTGCTCGCTGCGGACACCGAGTCGCGGCTGGACGGGATCGTCCTCAACGGACGCGCGGTCACCGCGGAGGCGGGGGAGTCCTGCCTGGTCAGTGTGGACGCCCGGCGGGCGGACCTGTTCGCCAGCTCGCTGCTTCCGAGCGGCAACGGCGAGGCACTGGAACGCCTGCGTGCGCTGCCCTGCGTGCTGACCCAGGACCCGTTCGGCCCCGCACCGGTGACGGCCTTCGCGATCGGTCGCTCCGGGCCGCCCGCTCCTGAGGAGCTGTCACCCGGCGAGTTCGCGGCGATGATCGCCGAGCTGTTCGAGCAGATGGGGATGGAGGACTGGGAGCCGCGGCTGCGTGGCCGGGACGGGCTGCTGGTCCTCGCGCAGGGCGACGGAAGGGAGTTCGCCGCCACCCGGCACGTGGTCTGCGTCGCCCGGCGCCCCTCCGTGTTGCGGGCGGACGCGGTGCGCGACGTCGCCGAGGTCGTCGTGGAGGAACAGGCGACGGGCGCCATCTGGGCCACCACCGGCAGCTTCGACGTCGACGCCGTGCTCGCCGCCGCCTCCCGCCCCGAAGTGCGGCTGATCGACGGCGGCGAGCTCCGCGCCCTGGTCCGGGCCCACCTCGGTGCCGAGCTGGGCGGTTGAGGCCCGCGCGGTCGATGTCGTAGTCGTAGTCGATATCGCTCTCGCTGTCGTAAAGAGTTGCGCGTTGCGCATGCGCATGCGGTGCCGGGGCGAGTGCATGCTGTCACTCTGGGGACATGGGCTTCGCATTCCTCGACCGGTGGCGTCCTCGGCGTGACGCCGCCGCCAGGGTTCTCTACGACGCCGGGACGGATGTGCCAGGCAGCCTCGGCGAGATGCTCTCGGAGTGCGGGCTGCTGCGGGAGCACGCGCTCGCCGCCGGGTTGCAGCTCGACGACTCGGCGGCCTCGCTCGGCGCACTCGACCAGCTCCTTCCCGAGTGGCGTGTCGACCCGGACACCTCGGAGTGGCTGGGCAACGATGCCGGGCTCTACCTCGGCACGGTGATCGTGCGCGGGGTCGAGGGCGCGAACTGGGAGCTGCTGGCGGACGGGCGCCCGATGGTCGTGCTCGCGAGCGGCCGCGAGGTCGACGTGGTGGCGGTGGGACACGGCTGGGCGGCCGAGGGGTCGCCGGAGCTCTCGGCGGCGTACGCGGAAGTGGCGAGCAGGTGACGACCGGTGCGCCCGGCGGCGGACCGACGCACGCTCAGTTGTGGCGCAGGGCGAGTGCGCAGGCGATCTGAACCGGGAAGCCCGGGTTGTGGACGGTGATGAACACCGCTGTGCCGGGCGGGCAGTCGCGGTCTCGCGCCACCAGCGCCACGATCAGGTAGACCGGGGGGTGGGCGCCACTGCCGTCGCACGCGGTTTCCTGCACCACGCCGCTGCCCGAGCCGTACATGCAGTCGCCGACGACGATGTCGATCCCCCCACCGCCGCCGGGGTCACCGGGATGGGGTGGGCGGAGGTTCCGCAGGCAGGCGATCCCCGCAGGCCGCCGGTCCTGATGCGCGCTGCCGCTGGTCTTGTGAACGGTGCTGAGGTCGAGGACGAAGTCGGTGCCGGAGGGGCAGGACACGGCGCTCGCCCCCACTGCCATGCGCTTGACCACGATGGCCAGGGCGCCGGAATCGGTGCAGGGGACCTGCTGGTAGACGCCGTCAGCGGTGCCTGGCCGGTGGCCCGCGCAGGCGCCGACCGGGAAGAAGGTGGACGTGCCGGCCGTCGTTTCGGGCGGGGTGGCGTGCCGGAGCGGGCTGCGGCGGGTGGGCGTGGACGGGGAGGTTCCGGGGGTGCGCCCGGCCGTGCCCCGGCTGCCGGAGGTCGGCCCGGCGGACGGGCTTGCCCCGGGTGCCGTCAGCGCGGCACTTCGGCCCGGCAGAAAGCTGACCCGTGGTGACGTGGGCGTCGCCCCTGCTCCGCCGACCCTGTTCAGGGCGCAGCCGGCTGCTGCGAGCAGCAGGGCCACCGAGAGCGACAGGACTGGCGCGACAACGGGGCGCCGACGCGGCGCGAGCGCGGGCATGGCGGGCCGAGCTCCATGCGGCCGACTTTCGCGCCTCCGCTCCCCGCGCACTGCGAACCGCCGCCCCGGCATGATCACCGCCCCCGTCCCCGCTGCGGCTGATGCTCCCCGCCAGAGTACGCAGCGCCATAGACAGGAGTAAGGGCCTCAGCGCTGACCCGTCCGGGGGAACTCGGGGCGCGTGGAGGCACGGGGTCGCGCACGGCTGCGGAGAGAGCGCGGGTGGGGACTCGCACCCCGCCCGCGGAGCCCGTTAACGATAAGAATTATCATTACCGTGTGCTTGGCGTGACGCACGGGGCCGACCGGACGCGCGCAGCGGGACACAACGAGAGTGAGCGTGCGGGAATGCCGGTGCTGGTGGCCGCAGGAGCCTTCCTGATGACTCTGGTCGGCGGGCTGGTTGCCGGGAGGGTCGGCGACAAGCGGCACCTGGTGCTGGGTCTCGCCGCAGGCCTGATGCTCGGTGTCGTCGGCTTCGACCTGCTGCCCGAGGCCCTGAACGCCGCGCCCGGCAAGCTGTTCGGCGTCGCGCAGGGACTGCTGATGTTCGTCCTCGGCTTCCTGGTGCTGCACGTCGTGGAGCGTTCGGTGGCGATCCACCGGGCCCACGAGTCCGAGTACGCGGAGCACCAGCACGGACACCAGCACGGCCATGCGCACGGCCGCAGCGAGCGGCTCGGCCTCGCCGCCGCCTCTGCGCTCTGCCTGCACAGCGTGATGGACGGCTTCGCCATCGGCGCGGCCTTCCAGGTCGGCGGCAGCTTCGGGACGGTGGTGGCCATCGCCGTCATCGCCCACGACTTCGCCGACGGCTTCAACACCTACACGATCACCCGGCTCTACGGGAGCGACCGCCGCCGTGCACTCACCCTGCTCGCCTGCGACGCGGTCGCCCCGGTCGTGGGCGCGGGCATCACCCTGCTGTTCACCATCCCCGAGCATGCCGTCGGGCTCTACCTGGGCTTCTTCTCGGGCTTTCTGATGTACCTGGCGACCTCGGACATCCTCCCCGAGGCGCACAGCCCGCATCCCTCCCGCTCCACCCTGCTGTGCACCATCGCCGGGACGGCCTTCATGTGGCTCGTCATCGGCCTCGCCAGCTGACGGCTCAGCCCGCGCCCTACGACTCCGGCTGCTCCAGAGGGTCCAGCGGCTCCGGCGCGGCCTCGCGCTGCGGCCAGTGGCGTCGGAGCGCGGCGAGTGTCGCCTCGATGGCGGGGCGACGTGACGCGTGCTGCCGCCAGAGGGCGAACACCCGCCGCGTCGGCTCCGGCCGTACCGGCCGTGCCACCACGCCCGGCGGCAGTGCGCCCCGCCCCAGGCGGGGGATCAGGCCCGCGCCGAGACCGGCCGCGATCAGCGCGATCTGGGTCTCGAACTCGGCGACCTGATAGCGGATGTCCGGCTCCTCCCCGGCCTCGCGCATGGTCCGGACCAGCCAGTCGTGGCAGATGTTCCCCGGCGGCACGCTGACCCAGCGCTGCCCGACGAGGTCCCGTACCGACAGCTCGGGCAGCGCGGCGAGCGGGTCGTCGGCGGGCAGCAGGACGTCCACGGGGTCCTCGCCGAGAGAGAGCCTGGCGACGCCCTCGGGAACGGCCAGCGGGGTGTTCGGCCAGTCCTGCACCACCGCGAGGTCGACCTCGCCCCGCGCGACCAGGTCGGCCATGAGGTAGGGGTCACTCTCCAGCAGCCGCAGCTCCAGGTCCGGATGCCGGTGGGAGAGGTCAGCCAGCACGCCGGGAAGCAGTCCGCGCGCGGCGGTCGCGAAGGCGGCGAGGAACAGGCGTCCGGAGACCTGGCCCCGGCGCTCCTCCAGGGAGACCTCCGCCTGTTCCACCAGCGCCAGCACCCGCTGCGCCGTCGCGGCGAGGTCCTGCGCGGCGTCGGTGAGCACGATGCCCCGGCCGCGCTTCTCCAGCAGGGCGGTCCGGGTCTCCCGCTCCAGCTTGGTGATCTGCTGGGAGATGGCGGAGGGCGTGTAGCCGAGCGCGGCGGCGGCTCCGCCCACGGAACCGTGCACCGCTACCGCGTGCAGCGCCCGCAGGCGCCCGAGATCCATCATGCGGCGATGCTATGGCTTCGTCACCGGCCTGCCTCACCCCTGGAGCACGGCGGTTCGGTAGACCGCCGCGATACGGGAGCCGAAGTAGGCGGAGTACGAGATGTCGTCGGTATCGCCTCCGGCCTGGTAGCCGCCGATCGTACCGACGACGGTGCCGCGCCCCGAGCCGGTCGCGCCGGTCCCGGTGAGCAGGGGGCCGCCGCTGGTGCCGCCCGGCATCCCGGGGCAGTCGAACTCCAGCTGTGAGGCGCCGTAGCGGCGCAGGGTGCTGCGGCAGTGGACGGGGCGCTCGCTGCTGCTCGGATAGCCGACGCCGACGGCGCGGGCACCGCGCGCCCGGTTGAAGCCGATGGCCTCGGAGCCCACCGCGTCCTGCACCCGCCGGCTGCCGCCGCCGATCGGAACCGTCGTCAGGAACGCGACGTCGTAGTCCGGATCGCCCTCGGCGGACCATCGGACGTCGGTGGTCACCCGGCTCACCGCCCACTCGCCGTAGGGGCGGACGCCGTCGTGGTAGCCGGGGACGAAGACCAGGCCTCTCCTGGCCCGGCCCCGGCCCGGGCTGACCGCGCAGTGCGCGGCGGTCACCACCAGGTCGCGGCCGGGGCTGTCGATCACCGCGGCGCTGCAGAAGTGGTGGGTGAGCCTGCCACCGGATGACGAGAAGAGCGCGCCGACACGGGCGACGCCGCCGAACGCGGTGGAGGCGGGCCGGGCGGCGTGCGCGGAGGTGGTCGGGGTGAAGAGGGTGGTGAGTGCTGTCCAGGTGCTGAGGAGGACGACGAGCAGAAGGGAACGATGCGTCATATGACCGGATTTTTCGCGAGGTTGGACAGTATTGCCACCGATCGGGGCAGGCGGGTGACGGCTTCCCTGGTCAGATAATTCAGTATCACTAAAGAGAATGATGAAGAACTATTTGCTGGTACTGAAGTATTACCGCGCGCCATGCTCGCTGCATGCCCAAGACCCTCCCGAGGACACCCGCTGGACTGCCGCCTCGTCATCTCGCCCTGGCCGTGGCCGTCGCCGCCGTCTGGGGAGTCAATTTCGTCGTCATCGACGTCGGGCTGGCCCACTTCCCGCCGCTGCTGTTCTCCGCTCTGCGGTTCGCCGTGGCGGCGGTCCCGGCGATCTTCTTCGTCGGACCGCCGCGCGTCGCATGGAAGTGGGTGGTCGCAGTTGGAGTGGTGTTGGGCGTGGTGAAGTTCGGGTTGCTCTTCATCGGCATGCACGCCGGGATGCCGGCCGGGCTGAGCTCGCTGGTGCTGCAGAGCCAGGCGGTGTTCACGGCGGTCTTCGCCGCCCTGCTGCTCGGCGAGAGGCCGGGTCGACGGCGGCTGCTGGGACTCGGGATCGGTGCGGTCGGCATTGTGCTGGCGGCGGTCGACCAGGGCGGCAGCGGGCCGCTGGGGGCGTTCGCACTGGTCGTCGCGGCCGCCGTCGCCTGGGGCCTGTCCAATGTGCTCACCCGTAGGGCCGCCCCGCCGGACGTGTTCCGCTGGATGGTGTGGGTCAGCGCCGTCCCGCCGGTCCCGCTGCTGCTGCTCTCGCTGGTGTTCGAGGGGAGCCGGGCGGACCTGGCCGCGCTGCGGTCACTGAGCCCGGCCGGGATCGGCGCGCTGCTCTACGTGGCCTGGGGCGCGACCCTGTTCGGCTTCGGCGCCTGGGGATATCTGATGCGGCATCACGACGCCTCGGTCGTCGCACCGTTCTCCCTGCTGGTGCCACTGTTCGGGATGTCCGCGGCCTGGCTGCTGCTCGGCGAACCGGTGACGCCGATGGCCGGCGGCGCCGCAGTGCTGGTGGTGGCCGGCATCGGCCTCGCCTCGGTCACGCCCGGGCGTCGCCGCCATGGTGATGCGGATAGGGATGAGCCCGCTCGAATGCCTCGTCCGTCGACCGGAGCAGTCGCAGCAGCGCCGCCCGGTCCCCGGGGCTGACCGGCCCGAAGTACTCCTCGGCGACCTCCTGACGGACTCGGCCGATCTGGGCGACCATCCGCTCGCCCGCTTCGGTCAGCCGCAGCAGAATGGCCCGGCGATCCTCCGGGTCCTGGACCCGGGCAACCAACCCGGCCGCCTCCAGCGCGTCCACCACGGTCGTCACCGAACGAGGGGCGATGTGCAGCCGTTCGGCCAGCTGGTTCAGCCGGATCATGCGCCCGCCATGGTGCGAACCCCGCGCGAGCACCTCCAGTGCGCGCCCCTGAGAAGGGGTGATGCCGAACGGGGACAGCCGGGTGAAGGTGCCCCTGCGGATGCGCTTCGCCACGCGCAGGACGGCATCGGCAAGCTCGACCTCGGCAGGGACGGGGGCCGGGTTCGGGGCTGTCACGGGAGTCTCCTGCGTACGGCGGTGGACGGCCAGGTTATCGGTCGCGAGCGCTCCGGCAGTGACACGGCCGTGAAAAATAAGGAGCCAGACTCATATTTTCCGTTAGGCTTGCCTAAGACCGACCGGCAAATGGAGGGTGGGATAAGGAGCGGGTCGAGGGCCGAGTCCAGGCGGTGCCGACGAAGGAGCCATGGCGGAGCCCTGGCGACTGAGGAGAAGCCGTCTGGGCGAGAGCCTCCCCCACCCTTCGGGCGGGAGGTGCCCCCTTGCCCGCGACGCCGCCCTCCATTTGCCGGTCGGTCTAAGTCAGCATCGAGTCTGCCTCAGCTGACTCCCGCCGTCCCTGGAGGAGACCCATGCCCCGGTCCGAAGCCCGCGTCATCACCGACCGCCCGCACCGCTACGCCAAGCAACTCGCCGCGCACCTCGGCCGCAAGGTCGAGGGCAGCTGGGACGAGCAGACCGGGCAGGCCAGCCTGACCTTCTCGGCGGGCACGGCGACCGTCAACGCCGAGCCCGGCCTGCTCCTGCTCGCCGTCGAGGGCGAGGCCGACGACCTCGACCGGCTGGAGGACGTCGTCGGCCGCCACCTGGTGCGCTTCGGCGCCAAGGACGAACTCGTCGCCGAGTGGCACCGCGACAACGGCAGCCCCGGTACCGTCCAGCGCAACGACGCCGAGGAGGCTGCTAGCGCAGGTTGAGCTTGAACCCCACGTGCGACCCGGTGAAGCCGAGCCGCTCGTAGAAGCGGTGGGCGTCCACCCGGCTCGCGTCCGAGGTGAGCTGGACCAGATCCGCCCCCAGACGGCGTGACTCCTCGATCGCGCGCTCGATCAGCAGGGTGCCGAGCCCGTTACCGCGCTCCGCGGAGCTGACCCGCACCGCCTCGATCAGGGTGCGGGTCGCGCCCGTCCTCGAGAGGCCGGGAATCAACGTGAGCTGGAGCGTGCCGACTGCCGTGCCGTCCCGATCGGCGACGATCAGGTGCTGGTTGGGGTCGGCGGCGACGCGTTCGAAGGCGGCGAGATACGGCGTCAGGTCGTCGGGGGTCTCCCGCCCCGCGCCGAGCGAGTCCTCGGCGAGCATCGCGACGATCGCGGGAAGGTCATCGACCGTGGCCCGCCGGAAGGTGTGATCCGTCATGATCGCCACCCTACGGCGCGCCCGGAACGACCTGTCGGGCGGGAATGCGGGTCAGGCCGGAAGCTGCGCCTCGATCGCCGCGACGACCTCGTCGGCCTCGGGCTCGGTGCGCGGACGGAAGCGGCCGACGACCTCACCCTGCGGCGAGAGCAGGAACTTCTCGAAGTTCCACTGGATGTCACCGGCCTCGCCGGCGGCGTCAGCAACCTGGGTCAGCTCCGCATAGAGCGGGTGCCGCGCCTCGCCGTTCACGTCGAGCTTCTCCAGCAGCGGGAAGGAGACGCCGTAGGTGGTCGAGCAGAAGGTCTCGATCTCCTCGGCGCTGCCCGGCTCCTGTCCGCCGAACTGGTTGCTGGGCACGCCGAGCACGGTGAACCCGCGCTGGGCGTACTGCTGCTGAAGCCGCTCCAGGCCCGCGTACTGGGGAGTGAGACCGCACTTGGAGGCGACGTTCACCAGCAGCACGGCCTTGCCCTTGTAGGCGCCCAGGGACGTCGGCTCGTCGGACAGGGTGCGCAGCGGGATGTCGTACAGGCTCATCGGGCACTACCTCCGTGGTGGGGCGCTGTGGGTCTGGCTCTACGTTTGGCTGACAACCCACAACAGCGCCCCACCCGGGCTTCTTCCCGATCCGGGCCGGTGGCTCCGGCTCAGTGGCTCCGGCTCAACTGGGGACCTCGCTGGTGATCACCGAGAACGGCGCGCCGTTCGGGTCGGTGGCCGCTGCCATCCGGCCGATGCCGGGTGCGCTCTGCGCGGGGTGGGTGACCTTGCCGCCGAGCCGCAGGAGCTTGGCCACGGTGGCGTCGCAGTCGGCGACCTCGAAGTACGGCTGCCAGTGCGGGGGCTCGCCGTCCATGGCCGGCATCAGACCGCCGAACGAGTCCTCCTCGCCGCCGGTGGAGAGGACCGTGTAGGTGAACTCGCCCATGTCCTGGTCGGTGGCGGTCCAGCCGAGGATCGAGGTGTAGAACGCACGGGCGGCGGCTACGTCGCCGGTGTGGAGCTCGACCCAGGCGAGGCTCCCGGGGACGTTCACGGCCTTCAGGCCGGTGTGCTCGATGGGCTGCCAGAGCGCGAACTCCCCGCCGGTCGGGTCCGTGAGCTGGGCCATCCGGCCCGAGGTCATGACGTCGAACACGGCGGAGCGGACGGTGCCGCCGGCCTGCTCGGCGGACTTGGTGGTGGCGTCGGCGTCGGTCGTGCCGAAGTACACCATCCAGGCGGAGGACGCCCCCTCCTCCATCTGCGGCCCGAAGCCGCCGGCCATGTCGCCCTGGAGGTTGAAGAAGCCGTAGCCGCCCGCGTCGGGCCCGGCCGAGACGGACTCCCAGCCGAACAGCTCGCCGTAGAACGCGCTGGTCGCGGCGGTCTCCGGGATGGCGATGTCGATCCAGGTCGGGGAGCCCGGGACGAACGAGGTGCTGAGCATGGTGTGCTCCTGTGGAGTGAGTGCGGTGGGTGTGCGCGGACCCGGGCCGGGCGGACCGGGCCGTCCTTCAGGTGCGGTTCACAGTCTTGCGCTCGCCACTGACAATTCCAGGGCCTGCGGACCGGAGAAGCGCAAAGAAATTATTTCGGTCGTTTTCGATCATGTTCGATAACCATTCGATCGTCGCAACAGGCGGCCTTCCGCGCCTGTCGGACCTCGGCGGTACGGTTCGAGCACACGACAAGCCGCGGAAGGGGGTGCGGGCATGGCAGCAGGGCCGCAGCGCGTGTCCCAGCAGGCGCCCGGGCAGGCCCCGCAGATCCAACTCGCGGTCGTCGAGGGGGTACTGGAGCGGATCACCTATGCCAACGAGGAGACCGGCTACACCGTCGCGCGGGTCGACACCGGCCGCGGCTCGAACGACCTGCTGACCGTCGTCGGCGCGCTGCTCGGCGCCCAGCCCGGCGAGAGCCTGCGGCTGCACGGCCGTTGGGGCAACCACCCGCAGTACGGCAAGCAGTTCACCGTCGAGAACTACACCACCGTCCTGCCCGCCACGGTCCAGGGCATCCGCCGCTACCTCGGGTCCGGACTGATCAAGGGCATCGGCCCGCGCCTTGCCGAGCGCATCGTCGACCACTTCGGCACCGAGACGCTCGAGGTGATCGAGCAGCAGCCGGAGCGGCTGATCGAGGTCCACAAGCTGGGCCCCAAGCGCACCAAGCTGATCGCTGCCGCCTGGGAGGAGCAGAAGGCGATCAAGGAGGTCATGATCTTCCTGCAGAGTGTCGGCGTCTCCACCTCCCTCGCCGTGCGGATCTACAAGAACTACGGCGACGGCTCCATCTCCGTCGTGAAGAACGAGCCCTACCGGCTCGCCGCCGACGTGTGGGGCATCGGCTTCCTCACCGCCGACCGCATTGCCCAGGCGGTCGGCATCCCGCACGACAGCCCGCAGCGGGTCAAGGCCGGGCTCCAGTACGCCCTCTCCCAGAGCGCCGACCAGGGCCACTGCTTCCTCCCCGAGGAACAGCTCATCTCGGACGCGGTCAAGCTCCTCGCCGTCGAGATCGGCCTGGTCATCGAGTGCCTGGCCGAGCTGGTCACCGAGGAGGGCGTGGTCCGCGAAGAGCTCCCCGCAGAGCACAGCACCGCCAGTGACACCACCACCGGCGAGCGCGTCGCCGCGGTCTACCTGGTCCCCTTCCACCGCGCTGAGATCTCCCTCGCCAACCAGCTGCTGCGCCTGCTCAAGGGGCCGGAGGACCGGCTCTCCGCCTTCGCCACGGTCGACTGGGACAGGGCTCTCACCTGGCTGAAGGGTCAGACCGGGGCGGAGCTCGCCCCCGAGCAGGAGCAGTCGGTCAAGCTGGCGCTGACCGAACGTGTCGCGGTGCTCACCGGCGGCCCCGGCTGCGGCAAGTCCTTCACCGTCCGCTCCATCGTCACCCTGGCCCGGGCCCGCAAGGCGAAGATCGTCCTCGCCGCCCCGACCGGACGGGCCGCCAAGCGCCTCGCCGAGCTGACCGGCTGTGAGGCGTCCACCGTGCACCGCCTGCTGGAGCTGAAGCCCGGCGGCGACGCCGCCTACGACCGGGACCGGCCGCTGGACGCCGACCTGGTCGTGGTGGACGAGGCCTCCATGCTGGACCTGCTGCTGGCCAACAAGCTGGTCAAGGCCGTCGCGCCGGGCGCGCACCTGCTGCTGGTGGGCGACGTGGACCAGCTGCCCTCGGTCGGCGCCGGCGAGGTGCTGCGGGACCTGCTCGCCCCCGGCAGCCCGGTGCCCGCCGTCCGGCTCACCCGGATCTTCCGCCAGGCGCAGCAGTCCGGCGTGGTCACCAACGCCCACCGGATCAACGAGGGCGTCCCCCCGATCACCGAGGGCCTGGCCGACTTCTTCCTCTTCCCCGAGGAGGACGCAGAGCTGGCGGCCGGGCTCACCGTGGACGTCGTCGCCCGGCGCATCCCGGCCAGGTTCGGCCTCAATCCGCGCCGCGACGTGCAGGTCCTCGCCCCGATGCACCGCGGGCCGGCGGGCGCGGGCAACCTCAACGCCCTGCTCCAGGCCGCCGTCACCCCGGCCCGCCCCGATCTGCCCGAGCGCCGCTTCGGCGGCCGTACCTTCCGGGTCGGCGACAAGGTCACCCAGATCCGGAACAACTACGACAAGGGCGCCAATGGCGTCTTCAACGGCACGGTCGGAGTAGTGACCTCGATCAACCTGGAGGAGCAGCGCCTCACCGTGCTCACCGACGAGGACGAGGAGGTGCCCTACGACTTCGACGAGCTGGACGAGCTCGCGCATGCCTACGCGGTGACGATCCACCGCTCGCAGGGCAGCGAGTACCCCTGCGTGGTGATCCCCGTCACCACCAGCGCCTGGATGATGCTCCAGCGGAACCTGCTCTACACCGCGGTGACCCGAGCGAAGAAGCTGGTGGTGCTGGTGGGGTCCCGCCGAGCCCTGGCCCAGGCAGTGCGTTCCGTTTCCGCAGGTCGCAGGCACACGGCGCTTGACCATAGGCTGAGAGGAGGCTGACCGCGCTGTCGAGAAGTGAAGGCAGCGAGGCCGGTTCTTTGGCGGTGTCAACTCTTCTCAATCTCTTTTGGGCCACCCCGGCTGCACCCATGTACGACAAATGGGGGACAGTGGTAAGGAGTCAGGGCACCCCTTGAAGAGGTTCATTTCGCTGGTGAGGGAAGACGTGAGCGACAACTCTGTAGTACTCAGTTACCACGGCGACGAGTACGAGTACCCGGTGGTGAACGCCACCGTCGGCAACGCAGGCTTCGACATCTCGAAGCTGCTCAGCCAGACCGGCCTGACCACGCTGGACAACGGCTTCGGCAACACCGCGGCCTGCAAGTCAGCGATCACCTACATCGACGGCGACAAGGGCATCCTGCGCTACCGCGGATACCCGATCGAGCAGTTGGCCGAGCGCGGCAGCTTCCTCGAGACCGCCTACCTGCTGATCAACAGCGAGCTTCCCAACGCGAACCAGCTGGCCGGCTTCCAGCACGAGATCTCCCAGCACACGCTGCTGCACGAGGACCTCAAGCGGTTCTACCAGGGCTTCCCCCGCGACGCCCACCCCATGGCGATGCTGTCCTCCGTGGTCAGCGCGCTGTCCACGTTCTACCAGGACAGCCACAACCCGTTCGACTCCGAGCAGCGCAACCTCTCCGCGGTGCGCCTGCTGGCCAAGCTCCCGACGATCGCGGCCTACGCGTTCAAGAAGTCGCAGGGCCACCCGTTCGTCTACCCGCGCAACGACCTCGGGTACGTCGAGAACTTCCTGCGGATGACCTTCGCGGTGCCCGCCGAGGACTACGAGCTCAACCCGGTCGTCGTCAGCGCGCTGGAGAAGCTGCTGATCCTGCACGCGGACCACGAGCAGAACTGCTCCACCTCCACGGTGCGTCTGGTCGGTTCCTCGCAGGCCAACCTGTTCGCCAGCATCTCGGCCGGCATCAACGCCCTCTGGGGCCCGCTGCACGGCGGCGCCAACCAGGCCGTGCTGGAGATGCTGACGAAAATCAAGAACGACGGCGGCGACGTCGACGCCTTCATCCGCAAGGTGAAGAACCGCGAGGACGGCGTGAAGCTCATGGGCTTCGGGCACCGCGTCTACAAGAGCTTCGACCCGCGCGCCCAGATCATCAAGAGCGCCGCCCACGACGTCCTCTCGCAGCTGGGCAAGGCCGACGAACTCCTGGACATCGCACTGAAGCTGGAGGAGCACGCGCTCACCGACGACTACTTCATCTCGCGCAAGCTCTACCCCAACGTGGACTTCTACACCGGCCTGATCTACCGCGCCATGGGCTTCCCGACCAGCATGTTCACCGTGCTGTTCGCCCTGGGCCGGCTGCCGGGCTGGATCGCCCACTGGCAGGAGATGATCACGGACCCGAACAACAAGATCGGCCGTCCGCGACAGATCTACACCGGCATCGAGATCCGGGACTACGTCCCGCTCGAGGAGCGCTGACTCCGGCGCACACCTGGACAGTTGGGCCGCACCGAGGCTCCCGGTAGACAGGGGTCCTCGGTGCGCACGGCGCGGTCCTCAGGGGGAGGCCGCTCAACCCACCCCCGGCTCCGCGCCGTGCGCTGTCGGCCGCCCAGCGACGGTGGCCGACTCCGGGGTCCGCCGGAACCCCGGTCGAGGCTCGGAAGGCGTAGTTTCGCCCCCGGCTCACGTGTTGTAACACACAACAGGGGGCCGGAAGTTACGCCCGTCCCCTGTGACTCCGCTCTCATGTCGTTGCGTAGCGGTGTCGTGACCACTCCGACCAGCCGAATTGACGCCGTTTGGCACCGATTGGCGCCGGTCGGTGCCGTTTTGGCGAGCAGCTCAGTCCGTCAGCGCGCGGAACCGCCGCAGCCGAAGGCTGTTGCTCACCACGAACACCGAGGAGAAGGCCATGGCCGCTCCGGCGATCATCGGGTTGAGCAGTCCGAACGCCGCCAGCGGCAGCGCCGCCACGTTGTAGCCGAAGGCCCAGAGCAGGTTGCCCTTGATGGTGGCCAGGGTCCGCCGGGACAGCCGGATGGCGTCCGCGGCCGCGCGCAGGTCACCCCGCACCAGGGTGAGATCGGCCGCCTCGATCGCCGCGTCGGTTCCCGTGCCCATGGCCAGACCCAGGTCGGCCTGGGCCAGCGCGGCGGCGTCGTTGACCCCGTCGCCGACCATGGCGACCGTACGGCCCTCCGCCTGCAGCGCCCGGACCACGGCGGCCTTGTCCTCAGGCAGGACCTCGGCGACGACCCGCTCGGGGTCGATGCCGACCTGGCGGGCGACGCTCGCCGCCACCGCCCGGTTGTCGCCGGTGAGCAGAACGGGCGTCAGCCCCAGGGCGCGCAGGCGGCGGACCGCTTCGGCGCTGGTGGGCCGGACCGCGTCGGCGACCACCAGCACCGCCTTCGCGGCGCCGTCCCAGCCCACCGCGACGGCGGTGTACCCGGCCTGCTCGGCCTGGTCCCTGGCGACAAGCAGTGGCTCGGGCAGTTGCTGCGCCAGGTCGGCGAGGAACTGCTCGCGCCCTGCGACGACGGCATGGCCCTCGACGACTCCCCGGACGCCGAGTCCCGGCACGTTCCGGAAGTCGGCCACCGGCGGCAGCGCCCCGGTCCGTTCGGCGGCGGCCTGCGCCACGGCCCGGGCGATCGGGTGCTCGGACGCGTGCTCCAGGGAACCGGCCAGCCGCAGCACCTCCGTCTCGGAGACGCCCTCGACGGTGTGGACGGACAGCAGCGCCATCTGACCTGTCGTCACCGTGCCGGTCTTGTCCAGCACGACGGTGTCGACGGCGCGGGTGGACTCCAGCACCTCGGGGCCCTTGATCAGGATGCCGAGCTGCGCGCCGCGCCCGGTGCCCACCATCAGCGCGGTGGGTGTGGCCAGGCCCAGAGCGCACGGGCAGGCGATGATCAGGACGGCCACTGCGGCGGTGAACGCCTCGGTGGCGCTGCCGCTGACGAGCAGCCAGCTGACCAGCGTGGCGACGGCGAGGACGAGCACCACCGGGACGAACACGGCGGAGATTCGGTCGGCCAGGCGCTGCGCGGCGGCCTTGCCGTTCTGCGCGTCCTCCACCAGCCGGGCCATCCGTGCGAGCTGGGTGTCCGCGCCGACGAGGGTGGCGCGGACGGCCAGCCGGCCACCGGAGTTGACGGTCGCGCCGGTGACGGCGTCGCCGGGGGAGACCTCGGTGGGCACCGACTCGCCGGTCAGCAGGGAGGTGTCCACGGCGGAGCTGCCCTCGACGACCACTCCGTCAGTGGCGATCTTCTCGCCCGGACGCACCACGAACAGGTCGCCGACAGCCAGCGCGGAGACGGGCACGCGTATCTCGCGTCCGTCCCGCAGGACCGTGGCGTCCTTGGCGCCGAGCGAGAGCAGCGCGTGCAGGGCGGCGCCGGCACGGCGCTTGGCGCGGGCCTCCAGGTAGCGGCCGAGCAGGATGAAGGCGGTGACTCCGGCGGCGGTCTCCAGGTAGAGCGCGGAGGAGGCGTCGGTCGAGGAGAGAGCGAAGCTGAAGGCGTGGGTCATGCCCGGCATTCCGGCGGTGCCGAGGAAAAGGGCCCAGGTCGACCAGCCGAAGGCGGCCAGGGTGCCGAGGGAGACCAGGGTGTCCATGGTGGCCGCGCCGTGGCGGAGGTTGGTCCAGGCGGCCCGGTGGAACGGCAGGCCGCCGTAGGCGACGACGGGGCCGGTCAGGGCGAAGGAGAGCCACTGCCAGTTGCGGAACTGGAACGCGGGGACCATGGCCATCAGGACCACGGGGAGCCCGAGCGCGACGGTGAGCAGCAGCCGTCGGCGCAGGGCGGCCGACTCCTCGTCAGCGGACTGCGCTCCTGCCGACTGCGCTCCTGACGACTCCGGCCCTGCGGACTCCCCGCTGACCGCCTCGGGCTCCGGTCGCGGCACTTGCGCGCTGTAGCCGGTCTTCTCGATGGTGGCGATGAGGTCCTCCACGCTCACTTCGGGGGCGTAGCTGACGCTCGCCTTCTCCGTCGCGTAGTTGACCGTCGCTTCGACCCCGTCCATGCGGTTGAGCTTCTTCTCGACGCGTGCGGCACAGGACGCGCAGGTCATGCCGCCGATCACCAGCTCCACGCCGGCGCGCGGGTCGGCGGCGGAGCGAGTGGGGCGGGTCGAGCCGGGCAGGTCCGTGCCGGGGACGACGGTGCTCATGGTGCGTGCCTCTCCTCTGATGCGTGCGTCCTGCGGACCCGGGAACGCCGGCCGTCCGCAGGGCGCCGGGCCTGGGCCCGTGCCCGGCCTAGATCTTCAGCACCCTCCTAGGCCCGGCCGACCAGCTGGTAGCCGGCCTCGTCCACGGCGGCCCGTACCGCCTCGTCCTCGAGGGGCTGCTCGGAGGCGACGGTCACGGTGCCCGCCTTGGCGTCCGCGCTGACCTCGGTGACCCCGGGCAGGGAGCTGATCTCCTCGCTGATCGACTTCTCGCAGTGGCCGCAGCTCATGCCCGAGACGGTGAAGACGGCGGTGGACATTACTTCCTCCAGGACGGTCGGTTCGTTGGGCTCTGGCTCCTGCAACACCATACCCCTAGGGGGTATTTCGCGCAGGCGGGTCGAATTCCCCTTCGGAGGGAATTCGACCCCGACGGTACTGAGAGTAGCCAGCGGAGGACGCCCAGCCATGCCGTGCCACGGCTACAGCGGCAGCAGGTCGGGGCGCTTCGCCTCGACCAGGTCGCCGGAGGACTCGCCACGTAGGCGGCGGCCGACCCAGGGCAGCAGGTGCTCGCGGGCCCAGTGCAGGTTCTCCCGGCGCAGCTCGGCGGCGGTGTGCGCGGGCGTGGTCGGCCACGGGGCGTCCGGGTTGTCGGTGCTGAGGCCCAGGGCGCGACCGGCGAGCAGCGCGACGCGCTGGTGCCCCTCGGGGGAGAGGTGCAGCCGGTCCTCGCTCCAGGCCCGACGGTCGCGCATGGCGCGCAGCGCCCAGATGTCGGCGACCGCGAGGTCGTTGCGGTCAGCGATGGCGCGCAGATGGGCGTTGTAGGTGGCGATCTTGCCGCGCAGGTGCTTGAGGACGGGGGTGTCGCGGGTGTCGAAGCCGGTGCAGATGAGGATGGTCCCTGCCGTCTCCCGTAGTTGCACGACCGCCGCCTCGAAACGCTCGGCCACCTCGTCCGGGTCGCTGCCGGGGCGGAGGATGTCGTTCCCGCCTGCGGTGAAGCTGACCAGGTCCGGCTCCATCCGGCGGACCTCGGGCACCTGGTCGGCGACGATCTGCTCCAGCAGTCGGCCGCGCACGGCGAGGTTGGCGTAGCGGAAGTCGTAGGGCCCGCCGTCCGTCCGTGGCCGGCCTTCGGCCAGCAGCCGGGCCAGGCGGTCGGCCCAGCCGGTGAAGCCGCCGTGCGGATCGGGATCGTTGAGGCCCTCGGTGAAGCTGTCCCCGAGGGCGACGTATGACGCGAGGTCGTGAGTCTCTGTCTGCGCAACCATGGCCAAAATACTTCACCCGGTGAAGTGACCTACGCCACCGTAGGTAGCCCTTGACGGTCGTGACAAGGGCCACGCGAGGGGCGGGAATACAGCACCGGGACCGCTGTGGCGGCTGGTGCTCAGGAGATGAGAGGGGATGCGTGGCAATGCGGCGAAAGATGTGTTGGTAAGGGGCTTTCGTATAGATTCGCTGCTGTGAGGTTGCGGCAGGACGACCAGGCGGACCACCACGCCGCGTCCACGTCGCCGACCCGGTTCAACGAGGCGGCCCTGCTCCAGGCCCGGCTGTGGATGCGGCTGCTGCCGTCGCTCGGCGCGATGGTCTTCGTCTGCCTCGCCGACGTTTTCTCCGGAGTCGACACCTACCTGGCGTCGCTGATGTCCGTGGTCCCGCCGCTGGCGGCGCTCACGCTCTACCCGCTGGAACTGCTCGCGGTGAGCGGCCTCGGCATGGCGCTGCTGATCGGGCTCAGCCGCTATGACGGCCTCAACAAGCCGGACGACATCCGGCTCTACTACGGCACCTTGATCGCCTATGTCGCGCTCTCCGCAGCCAGCGTGGTGATCGCCCATCTGCGGATCGTCCGGACCCGCCACCTGGTGGCGGTCAGCACCGTGGCCGAGGCCGCCCAGCTGGCGCTGCTTCGCCCGCCGGGGCCGCTGGTCGGCGACATCAGGCTGGCCGCCCGCTATCTGTCCGCCGCCGACTCCGCCAAGATCGGCGGCGACCTCTACGGCGTGCTGGACACCCCGTTCGGGGTACGCGCGATCATCGGCGACGTGCGCGGCAAGGGCCTGGACGCCGTCCACACCGCTGCCGTGGTGCTCGGCGCGTTCCGCGAGGCCGCCTACGACGAGAGCGACCTCGTCGGGGTGGCTCGCAGGTTGGAGGCGAGTGTGGCGCGGCACGTCCCCTCCGGGGAGTTCACCACCGCACTGCTGGTCGGGTTCCGGGAGCCCGACGCCGTCGAACTGCTGCACTGCGGCCATGTTCCGCCGCTCCGGATCTCTCCGGACGGCTCGGCGGAACTCCTGGAGCCGCCGGACCCGTGGGTGCCGCTCGGGCTCGCCCATCTGGCGGACGGAGCGCCGACCGGCTGGTCCGTGCCGTTCGGGCACGGCGACGTGCTGGTGCTGTGCACGGACGGGGTGGTCGAGGCCCGCTACCAGGGGCAGGACGTGTTCTACCCGCTGGTGGCGCGGGCTCCCGCGCTGGTGGCGGGCAGCGGCACGGACCTGGACGCGGCCGTCGCCCGGGTCTACGCGGATCTGCTGCGGCACGCGGGCGGCGCGCTGCGCGACGACGCCGCACTGCTGTTGCTCGCCCGCGACACCGAGAGCGGGTCGAACGCGGAGCCGTCGGAGGACAGCTCCGCGCTCGACTGAGGCGGGGTCAGCGGTCGGCTTCGCTGGGAAGGCGGCCGCGGCTGCGGGTCAGCGGACCGGCAGGACCTGGGTGCCCTCCTCGCGCACGGCCTGGAGCTTGTTCGGGTTCAGGCCGAGCAGCGCCAGGATGGTGGGGGCGATCTGCGTGGTGTGCACCGTGACGCCGTCCCGCACCTGGCCGGGCGTGCCCGCGCCGGAGACGACCAGCGGCACGTTCAGGTCGTCGGCGTGCGCGCCACCGTGCTCGGCGATCTTCTTGGTGCCGCCGGTGTAGACGACGCCGTACTGGGCGATGCCGAAGAGGTCCGGCACGCGGGCGTCGCCCGGCTTGACGCCGAAGTAGTCGGCGGCAGCCTCGCCCGCGTAGACCTTGGAGAGGCCGCCGTGGGTGAACGCCTTGGGCTTGGCGTTGATGTCGGTGCCGGTGCCGCTCTGGGCGAGCAGGTAGCTCTTGGCGAACTCGGTGGCGGCCTTGGAGCGGTCATTCAGCCAGAGCAGCATGCCGTCGTCGTCCACGGCGTGGGCGACCAGGGCCGGGGCCGCCGGGTGCAGCTTCTTCCAGGCCGCGTTCAGGCCGTCGAGCAGCGGGCCGTCGTCGATCCGGCTGAGCGCGGCCGGGTCGGTCGGCGACTGGCCGTGCTTGGCGGAGAGGATCACCGTGGTGCTGCCCTCGATGTGCTGCTTGCGGATCTCCGCCGTCAGCGCGCCGATCTCCGCGTTCACGAAGTCGAGGTTCTTCTGCAGCAGCGGTCCGGGCACGTTCTTGGCGGAGTAGCCGCCGGCCAGGCCCTCGGAGGTGGGGAGCTTCTCCGCGGTGGACACCGACTGGAAGTTCAGGCCGAAGATCGCGGGGGTGCCGACCTTCTGGGCGCGGCTGTGGTCGTAGCCGTCGATCTCGTTGAGGACGGCCTGGACCTTGTAGTTGTCGTACTGCTCGGTCGCCTTGTTGTCGGTGGTCCAGTCGTTGCCGGCCGGGTAACCCAGGGCGTTGGAGTTGATCTCCGGGGCGAACAGGTCCTGGACGCCGGTCCCTGACGGGCCGCTCAGGATGTCGTAGGCCGCATGCTTGTCCGACCAGGCTGTGCGCAGCCCCGCCTGGCGGGCCACCTCGAAGATGGTGTTCACCTGCAGGTAGGAGTACGGGTACACCGGCTTGCAGGTCTTCGGGTCCACCGGGAGCTTCGTCGGGTCCAGCAGCTTCGTCGGGTTTCCGGTCATCGAGAGGATGCTGCCCGGCAGGTTCTTCAGGCCCTGGCCCGCGTCGATGGACAGCTTGTTGAGGTCCAGGTCCTCCGTGAGGTCCACCTCCACGCCGGGCTTGACGCCCTTGCAGTTGGTGGTGCCCGCCGGGAGCAGCGCCGCGTTGTAGGTGTCGTCGTAGTAGATGCCGGTGGTGCCGGGGCCGCCGCCGGTCGCCTGGGCGACCATGCCGGGGAAGCTGTCCGAGGGGGTGGTGGTCTTGGCGTTGGTGTACTCGACACCGCCGTGCACCAGTCGCGCGAGCGCCGACTGCGGGTTCTTGGCGACGTACCAGTTCAGGTCGGACTGGTGCAGGCCGTCGACGGAGATCAGCAGGACGTGCTTCGCGGCGGCGCCGGTGTGCTGCGCGGCGACAGGTGCCGCACTGGCCTGGGCGAGGATCGCCCCGCCGAGAAGTCCGGTGGTGCCGAGGATGGCGGCCAGTCGGAGGGAACGTCGGGTCACGGGGCTCTCCAGGTAACTCATGGTGCAGGCATGGTGGGGTGCTCGCGTCATGAGTAGTCGCTGAGAATGTACTGAAGGGATAAGAAAGATGAACGCACCGGGAAGGCCGCCTGCTCTTACTGGTTGCCTACCTTCGGGCGGCGGCGGATCCCTGATCGGGCCAGCGCCTATGCTGGCGCGATGTCAGCAGCCGTACCGATACCGTCGAGCCCGTCCCGCGGGGCCGCGCTGCGCGGCGCCTGGCTGGTCGGCACGCTCCTGCTCACCCTCGGCTCGCTGGTCGGCGCCGTGCTCCTGGCGCCGCCCCCCGGCAGCACCGCACCCGGGCCGGCGCTCGGCGGCCTGCTGTTCCTCGGCTCGTCCGTGCACGTCGCCACGACCGCCTGGTTCTACACCGTGCCCGAGGTGCGAGGGCATCTGCGCGAGAACCCCGGCCGGTACCTGCTGGCACCGCTCGCGCTGATCGCGGGGATGGCCCTGCTCGGAGCGCTGGTCCCGGTACGGCCCTTCGCGCTGCTCCTGCTGGCCTTCTTCGCCTGGCAGTTCTTCCACTTCCAGAAGCAGAACCTGGGCCTGGCGGCGCTCGCCTCCGCCGCGTACCGCTGCGGTCCGCTGCGCCCGGGAGAGCGCCTCGCCATCACCGCCACCGGCCTCGCCGGGACGGCCGGGCTGCTCAGCCACCCCGCGCTGCTGCAACTCACCGGCGCGCCACGGCTCGCGCCGCTCTTTCCGCTCGCAGCCGCGGCGTACGCGCTGGCCGCCGGGTACGGAGCGGTCCAACTGCTGCGCCGCCCGCGCACTTCCCGGCCGGCCGCGGTGGCCGGGGTCTATCTCACCTCGCTGGCGTTCTTCCTGCCGGTGTTCCTGTTCGACTCGCCGTACGCGGCTGTCGCCGGGCTGACCGCCGCCCACGGGTACCAGTACCTGCTCATCGTCGGTCTGGTCGCGGGCGGCGGCGAGTCGCCGCGGTTCGGGCGGCGCCAGGGCCGGCTGATCTCGCTGGCGGTGCTGGTGAACATCGGCCTGATCCTGGGGCTCGCCCTCAACCTCGCCTCGCACCTGCACACCGGCGCCGCCCCCGCCCGCGCGGTGTACGGCGCGTACCTGGGCGTGGTGATGTCGCACTTCGTGGTCGACGCCGGGCTGTGGCGGCTGCGGGAGGACTTCCCGCGCCGGTTCCTCGGCCGACGGCTGCCGTACCTGCTGGGGCGCAGCGGCTGACCGCCGGTCAGGTCACCCGCCGCCGCAGCCGCCGACAGCGGAGGCACTCGGAGCGAGGAACAGCACCGCGCCGACGGCCAGCCCGGCCAGCGCCAGCAGCGACGCGAGCACGACGACGACCGTGATCCGCCGCCGGCCCGGCCTGCCGTCCATCGGCGGCGCGGACGCGTCCGACGCCCCATCGACCAGCCATACGTCCTGCGTCATCGAGGCCACCCCCTGGTCAACCTGACTGCTGTAGTCCTGTGCTGTTGTGACGCGGCACGGCCCAGTCGGGTTCCAGCGGGCGAGGACGGCTTATGACCTCCCGTCAGTAGCGCTCCCCGGTGGGCGCGGGAAGTGCGTCGAGCCGGGCCAGATCCTCCGCCGTCAGCGTCAGACCAGCCGCACCCGCGTTGTCGGCGAGGTACTTCGGCGTCTTGGTGCCGGGGATCGGCACGACGTACCGGCCCTGCGCCAGCACCCAGGCCAGTGCGACCTGGGCCGGCGTCGCCCCGTGCCGCTCCGCGATCGCGCGCACCGCGTCCACCAGCGCCTGGTTGGCGGCGAGTGCCTCGGCCTGGAAGCGGGGGAGCGTACGACGCCAGTCGTCCGCCGGGAGGTCGTCCGTGGAGGCGATGCTCCCGGTGAGGAAGCCGCGCCCCAGCGGGGAGAACGGGAGGAAGGCGATGCCCTCGCTCTCGCAGTACGGCAGCACCTCCGTCAGCGGGTCGCGGGTCCACAGGGAGAGCTCCGACTGGACCGACGCCACCGGGTGCACCGACTGGGCGCGGCGGATCTCGTCCACGGACACCTCCGACAGACCGATCCGGCGGGCCTTCCCGGCGGTCACCGCCTCGGCGAGGGCACCCCAGGTCTCCTCGACCGGGACCTCGGGGTCGATCCGGTGCAGCTGGTACAGGTCGACGTGGTCCGTCCCGAGGCGGCGCAGGCTGGCGTCGATGGCCTGCCGCACGTACTCCGGGCGGCCGTTGCGCACCAGCTGCCCGCCCTGGGCAAGATTGCCGCCGTCGTACGTCAGCCCGACCTTGGTCGCCAGCACGACCTGCTCGCGCAGCCCGCCCGCGAGCGCCCGACCCACCAACTCCTCGTTGGTGAACGGGCCGTAGACGTCGGCGGTGTCGATGAGGGTGACCCCGAGGTCGACCGCCTGCCGGATGACGGCAACAGAGGTGTCGTCGTCGCGGCCGGCCGGGTCGTAGGCATGGGTCATGCCCATGCAGCCGAGTCCTACCGCCCCGACCTGCGGGCCACTGCTGCCGAGTGTGGTGGTACGCATCGTCGCTGCTCTCCTCGTGTGGCTGCGGGTTCCCTCCCTACCCTGCCGGTTGGAGTGCGCTCGAAGTCAAGCCGACACGGGTGCGGGGCCGAGCGTGGTCAGGAGTTGAGCGTGACGACGCGCCCGCGGCGTGGGAACAGGCGGTTGAGAAGGGCGGAGTAGGTCTCGTTGGCGTAGCCGAGGTCGTAGCTGGCGAAGGCGAGGCCGGCCGCTCGGGCGACCTGGGCCGCGGCATTGGCGCTGAAGGTCATGCCGGTGAGGGCGAGGAAGCGGTAGCCGTCCGCGTCGAGCAGCAGCAGCGTGGCGCCCCTGCTCTGGTAGGGGCGGGAGCCATGGCTGAGCCAGACCAGTTCGGCGGCGGGTCTCAGGCGCGGGTCGCTGGGGCCGCTCGGCGCGGGGCGGCCCGCGATCGGGATCGTGCTGGTGTGCCCCTTCGGGTCGCTGACGGCCAGTCGGCGGCCGTCCCAGTGGAGAGTGGAGCGTCCGGGCTTGCGACGGTTCTTGGCACGGGTCGAGCAGGCTGTGCGCGAGGGTTTGCCGCCGGGGTGCTCATAGACCGGCTTCGGTCGCCCGAAGGCGCCCCGGTCGGGGTCGAAACTGAGCGGATTCGCGAACGGGAACGCCTTGCCCGTCTCCTCGGCGGCGCGGGCTACCCGGACGCTCCGGCGGAGCGGCTCGGGCCAGAGCCGCCAGACGAGCGGGTCGAGCAGGGGCGGCACCGGCGAGGCGAACAGCAGGAGCACGGCGCAGAGGGAGGCGGTGCGGGCGGTGGGGTCGTGCCGCTGCCAGGTGAAGTAGCGGTCGGCGACGAGCCCCAGTGTCGCGCCGAGCAGCAACACGGTGCCGGCCCGCAGGAAGACCTTGCGGTGCAGCTCGCGGATGCGCAGCGGGTCGGGCAGGCCCTCCTCGGGGGCCCGCCACACCCGCAGCGTGGCGGCGAGGACGAAGAAGACGCCGCTGGAGTCGTGCCACAGCTTGGACAGCGGGCCGCTGTCGGGTGTCCCGGTGCGGTGCGCGAGGAGCACGACGCCGGGGACGCCGACCAGGACCTGCAGCAGCCACCAGCGGTAGCGGCGCCAGCGGCGCTCGCATCCGGCCGCGAGCACGCTCCAGGTGTTACTCATCCGGCTCCCCCTCGGGCGATGGTGCAGAGGAGAGTATGCGCCCTGGGCGGGACCCCGGTCAGGGTGGGGGACAGGGCGGGCGGAATGGCTGCCACCATGAATAGTTGATGTAGTCAAGTTCTCTGGGTATCATTGCGGCCATGAGTAGTCCCACCCCGCCCACCACCACTGCGACCGTTCCGACGAAGGCACACCTGATCGAGGAGTTCGCGGCGATCGGGGCTGCCTACTACCAGGACTTCGCCGCTGTCGCCGCGCGTCACGGTCTGACGTCCGTCCAGGCGAAGGCGCTCGCGGTGCTGGTGCGCAAGCCGTTGCCGATGCGCGGGCTCGCGGAGCAGCTGGTGTGCGACGCCTCCAACGTGACCGGTCTGGTGGACCGGCTGGAGCTGCGCGGGCTGGTGCGGCGCGAGGTCAGCGCGACCGACCGGCGGATCAAGACCGTCGTCGCCACGGAGACCGGCCGGGCTGCGATCAGCGCCGTGCGCGACGACATGCAGACGACACACGAGGCGCTGGACCTGCTCAGCCCGGACGAGCGCGTCGTGCTGCACGAACTGCTGACGCGACTGCGGCCGGTGCTGGAGCAGCGCTAGCCGCCGAGCGACTCGATCGCCCGCAGGATGCGCTGCTCGGACACCGGGTAGGGCGTGCCGAGCGGCTGGGCCCACAGGCTCACCCGGAGCTCCTCGATCATCCAGCGGATCTGCACCGTGCCCTCCTCGTCCCTGCGCTCGGGGGGAAGGGCGGCGAGCAGGTCCGCGTACGCGTCCTGCATGCGGATGATCGCGACGGTACGGTCGCGGTCGCGGTTCGGGTCCTCGGGGAGCTTGACCAGTCGGCGTTCGATCGCTTTGAGGTAGCGGAGCAGGTCCGGCAGGCGGCGGTGGGTGGTGTCGCTCACGAAGCCCGGGTGGATCAGTTCGGCGAGCTGGGCGCGGATGTCCGTGATGCCGGTGAGCATGGCCAGGCTGTTGCCGATGGTCTTGAGCCGCTCGACGATCCGGTGGTTCACGGCGAGGACGTTCGCGGTCTTCACGACGGTGTCGGCGGTGACGTCGTAGAGGTCGGCGCGGACGGTATCGCGGAGGCGGGTGTAGGACTCCTCGTCCCAGGCCGGCCCGCCCGCGTCGGCGATCAGCTTGTCGGCGGCGGCCGCGAGGCAGTCGGCGAAGAGCGCCTCGGTGCTGCCGTGCGGGCTGGCGGCGAGAGCCAGTTTGGCACCGTTGCCGAGGCGGGACTGGATCGAGTTGACGGGTGAGCTGACGCCCAGGAGCAGCAGGCGCCTGGTGCCGGCGAGCATCGCGCGCTGCTGGGCGCGGGGCGTGTCCAGGAGGCGGACGGAGACGGAGTCGCCGTCGTCGACCAGGGCGGGGTAGCCCTTGACGGTCTGCGATCCGCGCTTCTGCGCGAAGGCGTGCGGGAGTTCGCCGATCGTCCAGTCGGTGAGGCCGCGCTTCTCCAGTCCGCCCGCCGCTTCGGCGATGGCGGCCTGGGTGCGGGCCTTCAGGTCGAGCTTGAGGCCCTCCAGGTCCTTCGACTCGCCGAGCTTCCGGTTCTTCTCGTCCACGACCCGGAAGGTGATCCGGAGGTGGTCGGGCACGGCGTCGTAGTTCCAGCTGTCCCTCGGCACGGGGATGCCGCGCAGGTGGTGCAGCTGCCATTCGAGCAGTTCGACCAGCGGCTTGTCCTCGGTCGACGCGGTCGCCGGGTCGCGGTCGCCCAGACCGTGCATCAGCCGCTTGGCGAAGTCGGGGGCCGGGACGAAGTTGCGGCGCAGTGCCTTGGGCAGCGAGCGGATCAGCGCGGTGACCAGGTCCTCGCGCAGGCCCGGGATCTGCCAGTCGAAGCCGGTCGGCCGCACCTGGTTGAGCAGGGTGAGCGGGATGTGGACGGTCACGCCGTCCGCCTCCGCGCCGGGCTCGAACTGGTAGGTGAGCGGGAGCGCCAGGTCGCCCTGGTGCCACACGGAGGGGTAGTCGCGTTCGGTGACGTTGGCTGCGTTGTCGTTGACCAGCAGCTCGGGGGTGAAGGTGAGCAGGTCCGGGCGGGTGCGGTGGGTCTTCTTCCACCAGCTGTCGAAGTGTGCGCCGGAGACCACGTCGGAGGCGATCCGCTGGTCGTAGAAGTCGAACAGGGTCTCCTCGTCAACCAGGATGTCGCGGCGGCGGGCCCGGTTCTCCAGCTCCTCGACCTCGTCCAGGAGCTTGCGGTTGTCATGGAAGAAGCGGTGGTGGGTCCGCCACTCGCCTTCGACCAGGGCGCGCCGGATGAACAGCTCGCGGGACAGCTCCGGGTCGATCGAGCCGTAGCCGACCTTGCGCTGGGCGACGAGCGTGACGCCGTACAGGGTCACCCGCTCGAAGGCGACGACCTGGCCGCGGTCCTTCTCCCAGTGCGGCTCGCTGTAGCTGCGTTTGAGCAGGTGCTGGGCCTGTTCCTCGATCCACTCGGGCTCGACCTTGGCGGCGATGCGGGCCCACAGTCGGGAGGTCTCGACCAGCTCGGCCGCGATGACCCAGCGGGGAGTCTTCCTGAAGAGGGCGGAACCGGGGAAGATCGCGAACTTGGCGCTTCGGGCGCCGAAGTACTCCTGCTTCTCGGCGTCCTTGAGGCCGATGTGGGAGAGCAGTCCGGCCAGGAGCGAGCGGTGCACCGCGTCGCCGTCGACCTCGTCGGCGGGGTGGCCGACGGCGATGTCGAGGGACTTGGCGACCTGGCGCAGCTGCGCGTCGATGTCCTGCCACTCGCGTATCCGCAGGTAGTTGAGGAACTCCGACTTGCACATCCGGCGGAACTGGCTGGAGGAGAGCTCCTTCTGCCGGTCCTTCAGATAGCGCCAGAGGTTGAGGTAGGTCAGGAAATCCGAGGTCGGATCGGTGAACCGGGCGTGCAACTGGTCGGCGTGGGCGCGCTTCTCGACCGGGCGCTCGCGCGGGTCCTGGATGGACAGCGCGGCGGTGATGACCATCACCTCGCGGACCACGCCGTGGCGTTCGGCCTCCAGGACCATGCGGGCCAGGCGGGGGTCGACGGGCAGCGCGGAGAGCTTGCGGCCGAGCGGGGTGAGGCGGTTCTGCTTGGTGCCGGTGTCCAGCGCGCCGAGCTCCTGGAGCAGGTCGACGCCGTCCTTGACGTTGCGGCGGTCCGGCGGCTCCAGGAAGGGGAAGGCGGCGATGTCGCCCAGCCCGGCGGCGGTCATCTGCAGAATGACCGAGGCCAGGTTGGTGCGCAGGATCTCCGGGTCGGTGAACTCGGGGCGGCAGACGAAGTCCTCCTCCGAGTACAGCCGGATGCAGATGCCGTCGGAGGTGCGGCCGCAGCGACCCTTGCGCTGGTTGGCGCTGGCCTGCGAGACCGCCTCGATGGGCAGCCGCTGCACCTTGGTGCGGTGGCTGTAGCGGGAGATCCTGGCCGTGCCGGGGTCGATGACGTAGCGGATGCCGGGAACGGTGAGCGAGGTCTCGGCGACGTTGGTGGCCAGGACGATGCGGCGGCCGCTGTGGGACTGGAAAACGCGGTGCTGCTCGGCGGAGGAGAGCCGGGCGTAGAGCGGGATCACCTCGGTGAACCTGAGGTTCAGCTTGTCGAGGGCGTCCGCCGTGTCGCGGATCTCGCGCTCGCCGGAGAGGAAGACCAGGATGTCGCCCTGGCCCTCGCGGCTGAGCTCGTCCACGGCGTCGCAGATGGCCTGGACCTGGTCGCGGTCGCGGTCGATGCCGTCCGCGCCGCCGTCCTCGCCGTCCTCGTCGCCCTCCTCGATGATCGGGCGGTAGCGGACCTCGACCGGGAAGGTGCGTCCGGAGACCTCGATGATCGGGGCGGCCGCGCCGGTGCCGGGGTCGGCGAAGTGCTCGGCGAAGCGCTCCGGGTCGATGGTCGCGGAGGTGATGACGAGCTTGAGGTCAGGGCGCTTGGGGAGGAGTTGCTTGAGGTAGCCGAGGATGAAGTCGATGTTCAGGCTGCGCTCGTGGGCCTCGTCGATGATCAGCGTGTCGTACTGGCGCAGCAGCCGGTCGTTCTGGATCTCGGCGAGCAGGATGCCGTCGGTCATCACCTTGACGGCGGTGTCCGGGCCGACCTGGTCGGTGAAGCGGACCTTCCAGCCCACGGTCGAGCCGAGTTCGGTCTGCAGTTCCTCCGCGACGCGCTCGGCGACGGTGCGGGCGGCGATCCGGCGGGGCTGGGTGTGGCCGATCAGGCCGCGTACGCCGCGGCCGAGTTCCAGGCAGATCTTGGGGATCTGGGTCGTCTTGCCGGAGCCGGTCTCACCGGCGATGATCACGACCTGGTTCTCGCGGATCGCTTCCAGGATGTCCTCGCGGCGGGCGCTGACCGGGAGCGACTCCGGGTAGGTGGGGGTCGGGATCGACGCTCGGCGGTCGGCGAGGCGCAGCTCGGCGGCGTCGATCTCGGCGGCGACGGCGGCCTGGGCGCGCTCGCGCTTCTCGGGTTCGCGGAACTTGCGCAGACCCTCCAGGCGGCGGCCCAGACGTTCCTCGTCGCGGAGGGAGAGCGCGGGCAGCCTGGCGACGAGATCGCCGAGGGCACCGCCGGGACGACCAGCGGGGCCGTCAGCGGGACCAGTTGCGGAACCAGCTTCAGAGCCGCTTGCCGGGCCACCGTTGGGCCTACCCGCGGTGCCTGCGGGCGCGCGCGTACCCTCGCTCCGGCGTCCGCCGCCGCGCGAGCGCCCACCGCGCGGGCGGCGCGCGGGCGCGGCACCGTTGGATGCCGGTGCGGCAGGGGTCTCGGTGGCGTCCGAGGTCTCCGACGGACGGGGGGAGAAGGGGGCGACTGCGGAGGAGTCGACGGCGGCTGAGCTCTGCGGGGTACCCATTGCACTGCCCAGCCTACGCAAGCCGCCCCCTCACCTGTCGACTCGATATCTGTCGACTCGATATCGGACTAGGCCGTCGACGTCCTCGCTGTCGAGGCCGGAACGGGTGAAGCCGCTCCGGATCAGCACGCGCTGGGACGGGGAGTTGTCCTGAGCGGTCACCGCCCGGACCGTGCGGACGGCGGGGTGGGTGAACGCGTATCCCACCAGCGCGCGGACCGCCTCCGTGGCGAAGCCGAGGCCACGGGCGTCCGGAACCAGGTCGTAGCCGATCTCGACGCTGCCGTCGCCGCCCGGCGGCCCATGGAAGCCGGTGCTGCCGACGGCGACGGCGTCAGCGCGGCGGACCAGGACGTACAGCCCCCACGGCGGCCGGTGCCAGCCGACCTCGGCCGCCCGGGCGACGATCCCGGCCAGCCCGCGCGTGCCGTCCCCCGGCCCTCCCCCGAGCCACAACCACCCGCCGCCCTGTCCGTACGCGAGCTCCCACGCGGCCCCAGGGTCGACCGGACTGAGCAGCAGACGTTCGGTGGTGATCACACCTGGCAGTATCCCGCCGACCGCACCGGTCAGTCGTCGGTGCCGTCCTCGTCGTCGGGATCGAGGTCGTCGGCGCCGCCCTTGGCCTCGAGGTAGCTGGTCGCGACGTGGGTGTCCAGCGGGAAGTGCACGGGCGTGTCGCCGAAGACCAGTCGCCGGGCCTCGTCCCCGGCATCGGCGACGGCCTCCCGTACGGCGTCGGCGAGCTGTGCCGGGGTGTGCACGATCACCTCATCGTGCTGGAAGAAGACCAGGCGGGGCCGGTCGCCGGGAACCGCCACCGGGAGCACCGCGAGCCGCCGCCGCAGGCCGGCGATCAGGGCCAGCGCCCAGTCGGCGGCGCTTGCCTGGATCACGAAGTTGCGGGTGAAGCGGCCACGCGAGCGGGTGTCCCGACCAGCGCTGTCGTCGGTGCCGTACTCGTCGGACACGCCTGCGGCTCCCTCGGTGAGGTCCAGCCAGCGCGCGGACGGCGGTGGGCAGACCCGCCCCAGTTGCGAGCGCACCACGCCGCCCGCCTCTCCGGTCCTGGCCGCCGCCTCCACCAGGCCCATCGCCTGCGGGAACCGCCGCCGGAGCACCGCCACCAGCTGCCCGGTCTCGCCGCTGGTCTGCCCGTACATCGCGCCCAGCAGGCCGAGTTTGGCGCGGGCCCGGTCGCCGCCGAAGGCATCGGCTGCCAGGCCCGCGTACAGGTCGCCCTTCGCGCCCGCGCGGATCATGCCGGGGTCGCCGGACATCGCCGCGAGCACCCGCGGTTCCAACTGGCCCGCGTCCGCGACCACCAGCCGCCAACCCGGGTCGGCGACCACCGCGGCCCGCAGGATGCGCGGGATCTGCAGTGCTCCGCCGCCCCGGCTCGCCCAGCGTCCCGAGACCACCCCGCCGACCACGTACTCCGGACGGAAGCGTCCGTCGCGGGCCCAGGCCTCGCGCCAGGCCCAGCCGTGTGCCGCGTGGATCCGCGACAGCTCCTTGTACCGCAGCAGCAGCGGCGCGGCCGGGTGGTCGACCTCGCGCAGCAGCCAGTTGCGGGTCGAGGTCAGGCTGACGCCCTGTTCGGCGAAGGCGCGCAGTACCTGCCCGGGGGAGTCCGGGTTGAGCGACTTTCCGCCGAGGGCCTGCTGCAGATCGACGGCGAGTGCGGCCAGCTTCGGGGGCTGGGCGCCGCCGCGCGGTCGCGGGCCGAGCAGGTCGGTCAGCAGGGTGTCGTGGACCTCGGCGCTCCACGGCAGGCCGTCGTACGCCATCTCCGCGGCCACCAGGCCGCCCGCGGACTCCGCCGCGCACAGCAGCCTGGTTCTCGCCGGCTCGGCGGTCGCGGCGATCCGGCGCTGCTGTTCGGCGTGCACGGCGACCAGCGCGCGGAGGGGGTCGGTGCCGGGTGGCAGCCGGCTGCGGTCGGGGGCGAACAGGGTGTCCTGGTCGCTGTCCGCCGCGGCGTGGCCCTCCGGCAGGTCGGCCGGGACCGGCAGATCGTTCAGCCGGGCCCAGGCGGCGCCGAGCGAACGCGGCTGGCCGTAGCGGTCCTCCTGACCGAGCAGCAGTGGCTCGACCAGTTTGACGTCGTGGCAGCGGGCGAGGCGGCCGTCGGGGAGCGCCGGGAGCAGCCTCGGATACACCTCGTCCGTCGCGGCCCAGACCCAGCGGGGGGCCTCGGCCGCCTCGCGTTCGGCCAGCGCCGCCGCGAGGTCGCGGACCCCCACGGGCTCGCCCAGCGGCGTGCCGTCCTCGGCCAGCGGCTGCAGCCGCCCGCCAAGGCCGTCCTGGTCCGCCGCCACCGCGATCCGCGCCGCCACCTGCGCTCCTGTCCGTTCGTTCGGCTCTCCGGCCGTGCAAGTGCCCGTGCCGTGCCCGTGCTGCGGAACGTATCACCGGGCGCCGACACCGCTCGGTGCGAACGCGGTGTCGGCGTCGGATGGTGCCGCTCTGCCAGCGGGGGCGAACGCGAGGTCGATCCGAGCGACACCCGCGCCAAGCGACTGCGCGTCACCGCGGCCCGGTGCGGTCATGGCCGCGCGTGCGATCGCCGCCGTCGAGGACGTCGACGCGCAGTTCTTCCAGCCGGTATCCCTCGACGACGCTGTCGCGCTGCTCGGCCACCCGGCCCAGCCCGCACCGTGAGATTCACTGACGCGCGGTCAGGCGACCTGCTGTCACCGTCGGGCAGCTGTCACTGTCGCTGTCACCATTGGCCAGCTGTCACCATCAGCCAGCTGTCACCGTCCGCGTCGCCATACGAAGGCCGCCGACACCGGGATGTTGCGATGCTTCTCCCAACCGGGCTTCACCGCGACCCAGTGGTCGTCCACGACGCCCTCGCGCATCTCGACGAGTTCCCACCCCGCCTGCAGGCCGGAGGTGATGTTCTCGCTGAGCAGGTGCACATGGGTGCTGATGGCGACATGGTCCCCGTCCGCGGTGGTGAAGTGCGTCGGCATCCCTGTGGCGAGGATGAACTGCGGGTGGAACGACACCTGGACGTAGAGCCCGCCCGGTGCGGCCAGTCGCCGGGCCTCCGCGTAGAGGGGTCCGAGGTCGGGCAGGTGCTCGTCCACCAACGAGGAGATCACCAGGTCGTATCCGCCCGTCGGCAGCCCGGTGTCCCGGACGTCCGCCGTGACCAGGCGGTCGTGGACGCCCTTGGCGCGGGCGACGGCGAGCATCTCCGGGGTGAGGTCGACGCCGTCGATCGCCGGGACGCCGTTCCGGCGGAGCCAGACCCCGGTGCGGCCGGTCCCGCAGCCGAGGTCGGCGGCGCGGTTGACGGTGTGCCAGGACGGCACGGTCAGGTCGTCGAGCAGAGCGAGGTCCATGATGTCCTCGACAGTCTCCTCGTAGGTGTCCACCCACTGGCCATAGCCGGTGGCGACGTCCACCATCGGATAGCCGCGCCTGTCCACGTCCGCGAAATCAACCATGCCGCCGATTCTCGCCGGACGGTCGGGGCGCTCGCGAAGGGTTTTCGCGAGGGTCGGAAAGGCTCTAGTGGTCGAGGCGCACCGGCATCAGCAGCGAGAAGGTGTCCTCACGATCGGGAAGGCGGACGGCCAGGGGGGCGATCGGGCTACCCAGTTCCAGGACCAGTCGGTCCCGGGCTGCGGCGGACAGCGCGTCGAGCAGGAACTCCCGGTTCACCCCGACGTGGTCCGTACGGTCGTGCTCACCGTCCCGAGAGGCGACGGCGAGGGCACCGTCCGGCGTGACGACCAGGACGGAGACGTCAGCGCTCTCGCTGTCCCGCCGGCGCAGCTCCTTGCTGAGCGCGGCGACGTCCACGGGGAAGCGGCGGCCTGCGGGCAGGCGGGTGAGTCGGCGGTAGTCGGGGAAGTCGTGGACCAGGTAGGCCCCGGCGGCCTGGCTGCCGTCGACCTCCAGGGTGATCCGGTCAGAGTCCACGGTCAGCGTCACCGGATGATCGCCGATAGTGGTGCCATTGCCACTGGTGCCGTCGCCACTGGTGCCGTCGCCGTTGAGCGGTGCGCGCATCGCGTCCGCCAGGGCGGTCGGCACGATGACCCGCTTCGACACGAGACTGCCGCCCGGGCGGACCGTCGCCCGGGACACGGCGAGGCGGTAGCGGTCGGTCGCGACCAGTCGTAGCGCGTTCCCCGCGGCCTCCTCAGCGTCGATGTCGAAGAGCACTCCGGCCAGCATGGGCAGCTCGGGATCGGAGCTGACCGCGAAGCGGACGGCATCCAGCGCGGCGGCCAGTTCGGATGCTGCCAGGGACAGGCGCAGCGCGGTCGGTCGGGTGTCGTTCATGGGGTTCTCCCTCAGCGCGAGCAGTTCTCGGACCGTGGAGAGTTCGCGGCGTGCGTTGTCCAGGCCGTTCTCGAGACGCAGCAGATGGGCGTCCAGCAGCTTCCGCACCAGGGTGGTGTCGTCACTGGACCAGCCGGCGAGCACGAGCCGGATGTCCGCCAGCGGCATACCGACCCGGCGCAGAAGGGACAGCAGTCGGGCTTCCCCGCGCTGCTCCTGGCTGTACCAGCGGTAGCCGCTGGTCGGATCGACCCACACCGGGACGAGGACCCCGGCGCCGTCGTAGAACCGCAGGGCGCTGACTGTCAGTCCGCTGTCTCGGGCCATCTCACCGATGCTGTGCATCTCGCTCTCCACGCCCTGGACTCTGGAGCCTCGACCAGGTTGAGGGTCAAGCGACAACACCGGCGGCCGCCTCAGCGCGTGGGGGTCAGGCCGAGACCAGCGCCGATGGCGGGCGCTCTGCGGATGATCACGTAGCCGCGCGGGGCGGTCAGCCGCAGCCAGGCCGGGTGGCGGTGCAGGGCCACGGTGTCGGCCTGTTGCAGCAGGCCGACCAGATGGGCGGCGTGGAGTGCGCGCAGGGTGAGCCCGCTCGGGTGGACCTGCCGGGACCAGATGGCCTCGGCCAGGGCGTCGGGGTCCTCGCTCTCGCGTCGGAACTCGGTGACGGCTGCCTGCACGGCTGCGCTGAGCGGTCCGGTGGGCAGGTCGGCGACGTGTTCCCAGGACGTGCGCGGCGGGAGCAGGCCGGCCCAGGCCGGCCCGGTGATCGGCGGCGGAAGCCGCAGCTCCGCGCCGGCGTCCTCAGGTTCGATCGCGTCCAGCAGTTGACCCGCCGAGACGGTGCGGTCCAGCGGTTCGGGCGGGGGTTCGGTCCGGGCCAGCAGCGCGGTCCGGATGACCAGCGGTCCGCTCTCCCCGAGAGGCAGCCGCGCGAATACCGCCAGCGCCTCGTCCGCCGTGCGCAACCGGACCGCTGCGGCCTTGTCGTAGCGGAGCAGCCGGGTGAGGAAGGTGCCCAGCCCCGCCGCGTCCCGGGTGTCGGCGAGGTGCAGGGCGGTCGCGGCGGTCACGCGGCTACCGCTGCCGTTTCCAGGTAGTCGGCGAGGAAGGTGCGCTCGCCGACGGTCAGCCGGCGCGGGCGGGCTGCCGCCAGGTCGTAGGGGACCACGATCGTGGAGGCCCGGACGTAGACCGTGTCCGTGTCCTTGATCTCGTACGCCACGGTGAAGGAGGCGTTGCCGAGGCGGGTCAGCCAGGTCTCGATGGTGATCGGCTCCGGTCGGTAGACCAGCGGCCGGAGGTAGTCGATCTCGTGCCGGGCCACGACGGAACCCTCGGAGAACGCCTTCTCGCCGACCTCGCCCGCGTTGGTGAAGGTGAAGTCGATCCGTGCCTCCTCCAGGTAGCGCAGAAAGACCACGTTGTTGACGTGTCCGAACGCGTCCATGTCGGACCAGCGCAGCGGGCAGGCGTATATGTGGCGAGGCACGGGGATCTCCGTTGGGCCGGTTACCGGGGCGGGCTCGCCCACGTCGTCGTGGCAAGCCTGCCCCGGCGGTGTTGCGGGCAGGTGTCGCGCGGGTCATCCGCGCATAAGCGCTGAGCGGAGGCGGCTCAGCTCAGCCGCGGGTGAGCTTCTTGTAGGTGGCGCGGTGCGGACGGGCCGCGTCGGCCCCGAGGCGCTCGATCTTGTTCGCCTCGTAGGACTCGAAGTTGCCCTCGAACCAGTACCACTTGGAGTCGCCCTCGTAGGCGAGGATGTGCGTGGCGACGCGGTCCAGGAACCACCGGTCGTGGGAGATGACCACAGCGCAGCCGGGGAACTCCAGCAGCGCGTTCTCCAGCGAGCCGAGGGTCTCGACGTCCAGGTCGTTGGTGGGCTCGTCGAGGAGCAGCAGGTTGCCGCCCTCCTTGAGGGTGAGCGCCAGGTTGAGGCGGTTGCGCTCGCCACCGGAGAGGATGCCCGCGGGCTTCTGCTGGTCCGGGCCCTTGAAACCGAAGGCCGAGACGTAGGCCCGCGACGGCATCTCGACCTGGCCGACGTTGATGTAGTCCAGCTCGTCGGAGACGACGGCCCACAGCGTCTTCTTGGGGTCGATGTTGGCGCGGCTCTGGTCGACGTACGACACCTTGACGGTGTCACCGATCCGTACCTTGCCGGAGTCGGGCTGCTCCATGCCCAGCAGCATCTTGAACAGCGTGGTCTTTCCGGCGCCGTTGGGGCCGATGATGCCGACGATGCCGTTGCGGGGGAGGGTGAAACTCAGGTCCTCGATCAGGACCTTGTCACCGAAGGACTTGGAGAGCTTGTCCACCTCGACCACGATGTTGCCGAGACGCGGGCCCGGCGGGATCTGGATCTCCTCGAAGTCCAGCTTCCGCATCTTGTCGGCCTCAGCCGCCATCTCCTCGTAGCGGGCGAGACGGGCCTTGGACTTGACCTGACGGCCCTTGGCGTTGGAGCGGACCCACTCCAGCTCCTCCTTGAGGCGCTTGGCGCGCTTCGCGTCCTTCTGGCCCTCGACCTTGAGCCGGGTCGCCTTGCTCTCCAGGTAGGTGGAGTAGTTGCCCTCGTAGGCAAGGGCCCGACCGCGGTCCAGCTCCAGGATCCACTGCGCGACGTTGTCCAGGAAGTACCGGTCGTGGGTGACGGCGACGACGGTGCCGGCGTACTTGGCCAGGTGCTGCTCCAGCCACTGGACCGACTCGGCGTCCAGGTGGTTGGTGGGCTCGTCGAGCAGCAGCAGGTCGGGGGCTTCGAGCAGCAGCTTGCACAGGGCGACGCGGCGCTTCTCACCGCCGGAGAGGGTGGTGACCTGCCAGTCGCCGGGAGGGCAGCCGAGGGCGTCCATGGCCTGCTCGAGCTGGGCGTCGAGGTCCCAGGCGTTGGCGTGGTCGAGCTCGTCCTGGAGCTTGCCCATCTCGTCGAGGAGCGCGTCCGAATAGTCGGTCGCCATCAGCTCGGCGATCTCGTTGAAGCGGTTGAGCTTGGCCTTGATCTCCTTGACGCCGTCCTCGACGTTCTCCAGGACGGTCTTGCTCTCGTCCAGCGGCGGCTCCTGCAGGAGCATGCCGACGCTGTAACCGGGAGAGAGGAAGGCCTCGCCGTTGGAGGGCTGCTCCAGACCGGCCATGATCTTCAGCACGGTGGACTTGCCCGCGCCGTTGGGGCCCACGACGCCGATCTTCGCCCCCGGCAGGAAGCTCAGCGTCACGTCGTCAAGGATGACCTTGTCGCCGTGAGCCTTCCGGGTCTTGCGCATGGTGTAGATGTACTCAGCCAAGGTGAACCGTCCGGCGTCGATGGGTGTGGTTACAGCCTTCCATTGTGCCGCACCGCGCGTGCAGTCCCGTACGCCGTTGAGGCGTGGGCGGCGGAGCCGCGCCTCACCGCACCCGCTCCGCGGTCGGCGCGGCGACGGCGCCGCTGTCGGCGCCCCCGTTCTCGCCTGCGCCCGTGCCTCCGTCTCCGCGACGCCCGGCCGGAGCCCCGGCCAGCACGGGCACCACAGGTTCGCCGGCGTCGACAGCTCGGACAGATGCAGGTGAGGACCCCGGAGCTGCTGCCTGGGTCGGCATCTCCACCTGTGTCTCCGCTTTCGCGGTGACCATGAGCGCGGTGCCGCCGGCCTGGTTGTCGGCGCCCTGGTTGCCGACGGAACGGGGCACGGCCCTGGCCACGAGCTCCGGGCGCCCCCGCACCGCGCGGCGGAAGGCCGAGGTGCCTCGGGAGAGATCGTGCCCGATCGCCGTGGCCTCGATCTCCGCCGCCACGCCGACGGCCCGTCCCTCGCCGTTGTCCCACTCCCGCACCCGCATCCGGCCGGTCACCAGCAGCGGATCACCGCGACCGACCGAGCTCAGCACGTTCTCGGCCAGCCAGCGCCAGGACCACACGGTGAAGAAGCTGGTGTCACCGTCCACCCAGATCTGCCGCTGCCGGTCGAACCGCCGGTCAGTCGCCGCCAGCCGGAAGCTGGCCACGGGCACACCGCCCACCGTCGTTGCGTACTTCACCTCGGAGACCACATGACCAACCAGGGTCACCATCGTGCCGTTCATCTCGCCGTCCCCGTTCCCGCCCGTGCCCGGGCCGAGCGCTACTGGTGTCTGGCACGAGCCTGCACGAGGACGACGGCACTCCGAGGCGCTGAACGGCCACCTGTGGACAAACCCGGCCCTGTGGACAACTCCGCCACCCGATCGGGTGTAGTTCCCCGCCGAGGGGTTACCCGGCCAGCGCGATGCGGCCGGGGATCCGCAAGCTGGCACTCCCGCGGGCACACCGCACGGCCGAATCCATAACGGCTGAGGCAGCAGCGCCGTAACGAGTGAACAACAGCCCGCCTTCCAGGCGGCCGCACCGCTGCGCCCACGGACCCTACCTGCGATTATCAGACCGCTCCTCCGGGGGATTCGGCCTACACCACCTCCATCGGCGCACCCGGTACAGGGCCCTGCCGCGCTTATCCTGTCCCTCGACAGGAGCAGTCCCGGCACGACCAGGCACCCTGTCCCGCCCCCATAGCTCAGCGGATAGAGCAGGTGCCTTCTAAGCACTTGGCCGCAGGTTCGAGTCCTGCTGGGGGCACCTTTAGCGCATGCCTCTACCCCGCCTGGCGGTGCGGCATTTTCGCAGGTCAGCACCGGTAGGCGGGGTTTCGGCGGGGACGCGGTCGACGTCTCATCTCTTTGGCATGACCACGACTATATCCGACTGTCTCCGGATGCCGCCGGGTGCTTGCGACGAATACGCGACGAAGTTCTTCGCGGGTCTCAACCGCCTGTAGGTACTGCCATCGGGGGTCTCCGCCTCGATCCGTTCATCCAGGTCGGCCACCTTGCAGTGAACCGAGTCCGCGGAGACGGATCGGAGACCCGCCGCCGTCGAGGGTGGCAGCGCGAGCTGGGTTTCCGCGCCCGGGTGGCCAGGAGGCCATCAGGGGCCGGGGTAGGTGTAGGTTCCCAAGGCGTTCCTGCACAGGGAGCCGGACGCTGTGCAGAGCTGCGGTTCGCTGAAGCCGACCACTGGCCCGGGGAAGACGGGGCCGCCGCCGAAGTAGTACTCGGCGATGGTGTACACGACGCCGTTCGCGGCCTTGGCGGTCCGCTGGTGCAGCGGCCCCAGATGCCCTGGGATGCCGTCCTTCAGGGTGAGGGGCCCGTTCGAGCCGGCTACGATCGCGAACCAGTCCAGCCCGCGCTGGTCGTCGCCGCCGACGTTCCTGGGACCGAACATGTTCTGCCCGCCGCCGCGCGCCATCGCCGGTACCGCGGTGCACATGACCGTCGAGCTGGGCGCAGGGTCCTTCGCGGTGGGATAGATCGACGCCACGCAGACGCTGCCGCTGTCCGGCATCCACGCGAAGTCCGCATAGCCGCCACCGGGTGCGTCGAGAACCATCACATCGGCGGGTCTCGGGCGCGGGTTCCCGTTCCCTGGGTCGAGTGACCGCATCTGGTCGAGGACCCAGTGGTCCTGCGGCGGGTTGGACCCCACCGGCGTTACCGGGTACCGGCGGGCCGGGTCGGCAGCCGGACTCTGCTTACGGCGTGGTGTGCGGTAGCCAGTGGTCGTAGTCTCGGCTGATCGGGAGTCGAGCCCGTGGATGGTGGCCAACGGCCGCGGGGGGTATTTGT
>NZ_JBGCBY010000035.1:0-88246 GCF_041262165.1 Streptacidiphilus sp. MAP12-16 | reverse complement strand
CAGCCGCCTCCCGCGCAAACCGCTCATGCAGATCCACCATCGAGGCACCATCCCCCGTCCACTTCGTCTGGACCAAGGCGGCACGAACAACACGGCTCATCGGATATCTCCTCCGGAAACGCGGAACTCCGTTGACGGCTGACATTAGGAGACCGCTGCCATCAGGTGCAGTGCCACGGTGTAACGCCATGAGCATTCCGGCGTTCCGCGGCGTCACTCGAAAGAATGACGAACCCCGATGTGCGAAGAATGCTGACACGCCCGGTGACATTTGTGTTTCTTCTCCAGCCGCGACGTCACGGGCTCGTTACGCGTTTCCGCCCCCGGCGGGTGCTCCGGTCCGGCTTGATATCGAATGGCAGGAGGATCACGCTGGCAGGGGGCCATGCGAGCAGCACGGGAATGAGCCGGGATGGATGCCGACAGTAGCGACGCCCCGCACGAGTCGCCGCGCGCGATCGTGGAGTGGGCGTTCGCACAGTCGCCGGTCGCCATGGCCACCTTCGACACCGAGGTGCGATACCTCTACCTGAACGATGCCTCGTGCGAGGTGATGGGCGCCGGCAACGCCGAACTCCGCGGTCGCGACTACCTGGACACGGTGCCCGATGACCCCGCCATCCGGGGATTCCACCAGGCCCTGCGCCAGGTCGCCCGAACCGGGATCCCCGCCTGCCACGAGAGCTACACCAACGCTCCCTCCTCGATGCACGAGCACGCCTGGAACACCTGGATGTGGCCGGTCCGGGACCCCTCCGGCACCGTGTGCGCGGTCGCCATCGCGGCGTTCGACAGCACCGAGCAGCACCGGGCCCGGCAGCGGCTGGCGCTGCTCAACGAGGCCGGCGCCGGCATCGGCACCACCCTGGACGTGGTGCGGACCGCCGCCGAGCTCGCCCGGCTGGTGGTGCCCCGGTTCGCGGACCTGGTGACCGTGGACCTGCTGGAGTCCGTCCTGCACGGGGAGGAGCCCACGCTGGGCTCGGTGGACGGCACGGTGGTGCTGCGCCGGATCGCGCACGAGTCCGTGGACGCGGGTGCCCCGGAGGCCGTCGTCGAGCTGGGCGAGATCGACACCTATCCCTCGTTCGCTCCGGCGGCCCGGGCCCTGCTCACCGGTGGCACCGTCGTCAGCGGCCCGGGCGACGCGGACTTCGAGCGGTGGCTCGCCCAGGACAGCATCAGGGCCGCCACGGTCCGGCAGTACACCCTGCGCTCGATCATGGCGGTGCCGCTCCGCGCCCGGGGCGCCACGCTCGGGGTGGCCGTGTTCATCCGCCGTATGGGTCGCGATCCCTTCGAGCAGGAGGACGTGCTCCTCGCCGGGGAACTCTCCGGTCGCGCAGCCCTCTGCGTCGACAACGCCCGCCGCTACACCCGCGAGCACGCGACCGCCCTCGCCCTGCAGCAGAGCCTGCTCCCCCGGGGGCTTCCCGGGCAGGCGGGGGTCGAGGCGGCCTCCCGCTACCTGCCCGCCGACCCGAGCGCCGGGGTGGGCGGCGACTGGTTCGACGTGATCCCGCTGTCGGGCACCCGAGTCGCCCTGGTGGTCGGCGACGTGGTCGGTCACGGCATCCACGCCTGCGCCACGATGGGACGCCTGCGCACGGCGGTGCGTACGCTGGCCGACCTCGACCTGCCGCCCGACGAACTCCTCACCCACCTCGACGACCTGGTCGCCCACCTCGGCTTCGAGGAGGACCGCACCGGAAGCAGAGACAGCGAGGAGCGGGGCGGGGCGGAGCGCGGCGGTGACGGATTCGGCCAGGCGACGCACGGCAACGAGCAGGGCGACCAGGAGCGCGGCAGTGGGGACCTGGGCGCGACCTGCCTGTATGCCGTCTACGACCCCGTCTCCCGGCGCTGTGTCCTCGCCAGCGCCGGCCATCCGGCTCCGCTGGTCGTCAACCCGGGCGGCACGGCCGACCTCGTCCACGTCTCCCCCGGCCCGCCGCTGGGCGTCGGCGGGCTGCCGTTCGAGGCCACCGAGATCGAACTGCCCGAGGGCAGCCTGCTCGCCCTCTACACCGACGGCCTGGTCGAATCCCGGGCGCGGGACATCGACACCGGCGTCGAGGAGTTGCGCCGCGCCCTGAACTCTCCCTCCCCCTCCCTGGAAGAGACTTGCGACCGGATCGTCGACGCGCTGCTCACCGATCGTCCCATCGACGACGCCGCGCTGCTGCTGGCCCGCACCCGCGCACTGAACGCGGACCAGATCGCGATCCTGGACGTCCCGGCCGATCCGGCGCTGGTCACCGAGGCGCGGACCTGGGCGACGCGCCAACTCGCCGCCTGGGGGCTGGAGGAAGCCGCGTTCGTCACCGAACTGGTGGTCAGCGAGCTGGTCACCAACGCCATCCGCTACGGCCTCCCGCCCATCCAGCTCCGGCTGATCCGGGACCGCACCTTGATCTGCGAAGTCTCTGACGCCAGCAACACCGCCCCGCACCTGCGCCGCGCCCGCACCTTCGACGAGGGAGGCCGAGGCCTGCTCCTCGTCGCCCAGCTCACCCGGCGCTGGGGCACCCGCCAGACGCACCACGGCAAGACCATCTGGGCCGAGCAGTGTTCCGCCCGTCGTACGCGGTAGCCCGCCCGCGCGCTCCGATGGTCATGGTTCCGTGACCAGGACCAGCGGGATCTCTCCGCAAGGGTGCAGCAGCAGCTCGCCCCGGGCCGACGCGGCGTCGAGGTCGCGGACCAGGGAGCCGGCCAGGTGGGCCGGAGTGTTGGACGCGGCTACCCGTCCGCGCGGGTTGACCAGGTAGGCGGGGCCAGGAATGCCGGCCAGCGCGGGGCCGGCCGCGGCCTCGAAGTGGCGCAGGTAGACGTCGGCCGCGGCGACGCCGGAGAAGACACCGTCCAGACGCACCGGCACAGCGAGGGTGAGGCTGTACTCGTCGCTGCACAGGTAGTCGACGTACGGCCCCGACACCGCCCGCTCGCCGGTGTCCCGGGGCAGGGCGTACCAGTCCCAGTGGGTGTAGTCGGAGTACGCCGAGGTCGCCGGGTCGAGATCGAGCAGCATGGGCTGCACTCCGCCGCCGACGCGCGTCTGCCACCACTCCATCCAGGCCGGGACGTCGGCGAGCAGGCCCGGCGAGGCTACGAAGCCGGTGCCGGAGATCAGGCCGATGTGCCTGGCGAGTTGTCTGCGCAGCAGTGGTTGCAGCTCAGTCAGATCGCGGCTGGAGAGACGGCGGTCCCGAGCACGAGCACGAACGAGCAGTCGCGCCGCCTGCTCCCCGGTCTCCTGGGCGGTGGCGAAGACCCGCTCCAGCATCTCGCTCACCTTGGCGGCTGCCTCGGCGACGGCCCGCTCGCCCACGCTCACCGCACCTGCTCCACCGGCCATGCCTTCGCTCCCTCCATTCGGCGTTCGATCAGGTGGCGCACCTGGTCGTGGACATGGTCCTCGGCCAGGCTGCGCGCTCGGACCGCGTCACCGGCCGCGATGGCTTCGAGCAGGGCTCGATGTTGCTCGTTGGCGATGCGATGGACCTCGGCGTCCATGAACGGGAGACAGAGTAGCGGCCCGATCTCCGTCTGGAGGCGGATCTCCTCGCGGGTGAGCCGGGCGGACTGGGCGGCTGCGGCGATCTCGACGTGGAAGCGGCCGTCGATGCGAGCGCGTGTGGCGGCGTCCTCGGCGGCGGCGAAGTCCTGCAGGGAGCGATGCGGAGCGTCCAGGTCCTGGCGGTCGGCGCGCTCCGCCGCGAGGCCGGCGATGCCGCCGGCAATGGAGGCGTAGTAGTCCCCGAGGTCGCGCAGTTCCTCGGCGGTCTGCGCGTTGAGTCGCTGGGAAAGCCGGTCGTGCAGGGTGTCCGCAGGGGCGCAGACGAAGGTCCCGCCGCCACGGCCTCGGCGGGTGGCGACGAGACCCTGCTGCCGCAGCGCCATGAGTGCTTCGCGCAGCGTCACCGTGGAGATGCCCAGCAACGCAGCGAGCTCGCTCTCGCCGGGCAACTGCTCGCCGTCGGCGAGCAGACCCAGCACGATCGCGTCCCCGAGTCGGCGCGCCACCGCCTCGACCTTTGCCTCGGTGTCGAGGGGTGCGAAGACCGCGCGGCGGGCCGCACTGGAGAGTCGGTTCACGTCAGTCTCTGCCACCCCTCCGCTGAATCTGCCGCCCCCATCTCATCACAGGTTGGTTTCACAGGGCGGAAACCTTGCCATGTGAACTATGGATTCATATGTTTAGCCAGCCCCACGAGGCCCCCCACCCTCTGTTCACTCCGAAAGGCGTCCTCCGATGTCACTCGCACCGCCCGGCACCAAGGGCCAGCATCACGACCAGGACGCGGCGGACGCGGCTCAGTTGGCCGAACTCGGCTACAGCCAGAAGTTGACCCGCGCGCTCGGCCTGTGGTCCAACTTCGCCGTCGGCTTCACCTACCTGTCCCCACTGGTCGGCGTCTACTCCGTCTTCGACTACGGACTCGCCACCGGCGGCCCCTCCTTCTTCTGGACCATCCCCCTCGTGCTGGTCGGGCAGGGCCTGGTGCTGCTCGCCTTCGCCGAGGTCTCCTCGCAGTACCCGCTGGCCGGCGGCATCTACCAGTGGGCCAAGCGCCTCGTCGGCCCCAAGTACGCCTGGATGTCGGGCTGGATGTACACCTGGGCGCTGCTGGTGACGATCACCTCGGTGGCGTACCCGATCACCACCTACGCGGGCCCGCTCCTCGGTTACGCCCCCACGGACACCAACAGGATCATCACCACGGTCGTGGTGATCCTGCTCTGCGCGGTGGTGAACCTGCTCGGCGTCCGCCGGCTGGCGTTCGTGGCGAATATCGGCGTGGTCGCGGAGGTGGTCGGCACCATCGGCATAGGCTTCTACCTGCTGTTCTTCCACCACAAGCAGAGCATCACGGTCATCATGCACACCTCCGGCGCGGGAGCGACCGGCGGCTACACCGGCGCCTTCCTGGCCTCCTGCCTGTTCGCGGTGTGGATCTTCTACGGCTTCGAGGCCTGCGGCGACATCGCCGAAGAGGTCAAGGACCCCTCCCGCAAGGTGCCCCGCGCGATGGGCATGACGCTCGGGGTCGGCGCGGTCGCGACCGTGATCCTCACCCTCGGCCTGATCCTGGCAGTGCCGGACTTCGGCGCGGTCATCAGCGGCAAGTCTGCGACTCCGCTGGAGGACGTCCTGGCGGCCTCGCTGGGCAGCGTCGGCAGCAAGTTCGCCCTGGCCATGATCGTGATCGGCTTCGTCTCCTGCACCCTGGCCATCCAGGCCGCGGCCACCCGCCTCGTGTACTCCTACGCCCGCGACGGCGTGATCATCGGCCACCGGACCCTGTCCAAGTTGCATCCCACCTTCCACATGCCTCCGGCCGCCACCGCCGTCACCGCGATCATCCCGGCCGGGCTGGCCTTCCTGCCGTCCGCCACGGTCACCCGCGTCATCACCTTCTCGGTGGTCGGCATCTACGTCGGCTTCCAGTCGGTCGTCCTCGCCTCGATCATCGGCCGCGCGAAGGGTTGGAAGCCCGCGGGTACGTTCCGGCTCGGCCGCTGGGGTTGGCCTGTCAACATCGCCGGCCTGGTCTACGGGGTGACCGCGATCATCGTCCTGTCGATCAAGACCCCGCCGAACGGCACGTCGTTCTTCGAGCGGTGGCTGGTCCCGATCTCCGTCGGCATCGTCGCCGTCGTCGGTCTCGCCTACCTTGCGATCTTCCGCCCCAAGGAGCGGATCGCCGAGGAGGACCGCGCTTCCTGAGAGCTGCCTTCGGAAGCCGAACCGCGCGCGAGGACAGCGCCCCGAACCCACAGTTCGGGGCGCTGCTGTTCCAGCGCTGGAAGAAACCCGCTGGGATCTCCCTCAGCGGGTGTCCTGCTGGGCGTCGACGATCTGACGGATCGTGGGCTCGGCGCCGGAACGGCGCTGGACCTTCTCGGCGAAGCCGGGGAACTGCCCGGCGATGGCGCTGAGCACCCGCATCTCCAGCGGCGCCACGTTCACCTCGCACAGATCACGCTCGATCGCGCGGATGACGCCGGCCGCGACCTGCTGCGGGGAGACGGTGCGCATGCCGCCGGGGGGCGTGGCGCCGGTGGCGGCGAACATCCCCGCGTCCCGGACGAAACCAGGCTGGACAACGGAGACTCCCACGCCGGTGCCGTGCAGATCCTGCCGCAAGCCGAGGGCGAATCCGCGCAGCCCGAACTTGGTCGCGTTGTAGAGCGAGGAGGACCTGGTCGCGGCCTTCCCCGAGATCGAGCCGACGAACGCGATGTGGCCGCGGCCCGCGCCGACCATGGTCGGGGCGAGGAGACGCGCCAGCATGACGGGCGCTCGGAGATTGACCGTCAGGGCACGGTCGACCTGCTCGGGCGTGTAGTCGAGAAGGTCACCGCTGGAGGGCAGCGCGGCGTTGGCGATGAGGATGTCGGCGTCGGCGCACTCCTCGGCGAGACGCTCGACCTGCGCCGGTTCGGCCAAGTCAGCGACGACCGTACGGGCGCCGAACTCCGCCGCGACCGCCTCCAGCGCATCGGCCCGGCGCCCGGTGAGTACCAACTTCGCTCCCTTGCGGGCGAGTTCGCTGGCGAGAGTGCGGCCGATCCCACCGGTGACTCCGGTGAGCAGCACAGTTGATCCGGCGATGCGCATATGGGTACTCTCCGATCTGTTCGTTCGAACGAACAATAGAGAGGGAGGATGGCCGTGTCCACAGCCGACCCCACCGGGCTCACCGGGCAGTCCCGCATGCTGACGGAGGGCCAGGTGACGTCCGTGGCCCTGGTGCAGGCGGCCCTCGATCGGATCGAGGCCACCCAGGGCACCCTCAACGCCTTCCGCTGGGTACGGGGCGAGGCCGCGCTGCATGAGGCCGAGGACGCGGACCGGCGGCTCGCCGCCGGGGAGCGGCTGCCGCTGCTCGGCGTGCCGATCGCGGTCAAGGACGACACCGACGTCGCCGGACTGCCGACCCTGTTCGGTTGCCGCGGCGAGGCCGCTCCGGTGACCGCGGACGGTGAGTCGGTACGGCGCCTCCGCGCGGCCGGAGCGGTGATCGTCGGCAAGACCAACGCCTGCGAGCTGGGCCAGTGGCCGTTCACCGAGGGTCCGGCCTTCGGCGCCACCCGCAACCCCTGGCACACCGGCCACACCCCGGGCGGCTCCTCCGGCGGCTCGGCCGCCGCCGTCGCGGCCGGACTCGTACCCGCCGCCCTCGGTTCCGACGGCGCGGGATCCATTCGCATCCCCGCCGCCTGGACCCACCTCGTCGGCATCAAACCGCAGCGTGGGCGGGTCTCGCTGTACCCGTACACCGACGCCTTCAACGGGCTCACGGTCAACGGTCCGCTGGCCCGTACCGTCGCGGACGCCGCGCTGCTGCTGGACGCGGTCGCCGGGCCGCACCGGGAGGATCCGCACGGACCGCCGGCCGTCGACGCCCAGGCCGCCGCCCGCCGCGAACCGGGCCGGTTGCGCATCGCCCTGGCCTGGCGCTCCGCCTTCACCGGCACCCACAACCCGGTCCACCCCGACGTGCGCCGGGCGGTCACCGACCTCGCCGAGACACTCGCCCGCCTCGGCCACCACGTCGAGGAGGCCAGGCCCCGCTACGGTCTGATCGGTCTCAGCCTGCTGCCGCGCGGCACCGCGGGCATCGCCGAGATCGCCTCGCTGCACCCCGAGCCCGCCCTGCTCGATCCCCGTACCCGTCGCGCCGAGCGCAACGGCAGGCGACTCGGCGGCCGGGCGCTGGTGCTCGCCCGGGCACGCGAGGCCCACCAGCACCGCAGGATCGGAGCCGTCTTCAGCTCCTACGACGTCGTGCTCACCCCGACCACGGCCGCGCCGCCACCAAGGATCGGTGCCTTCGACGGGCTCAACGGCCGCCGCACCGACATGAAGATGGCCGCCGCCTGCCCGTACGCCTGGCCGTGGAACGTGCTCGGCTGGCCCGGCATCAGCGTCCCGGCCGGCTTCACCCGGGACGGGCTGCCGGTCGGCGCCCAGCTGCTCGGCCCCGCGAACAGCGAGGAACTGCTCATCTCACTCGCCGCCCAGCTCGAGGACGATCTGCGGTGGTACGAGCGACGCCCGTCCCTGACCGGTGCCCAGAGCACCCCGGTGGAACAATGACCGGCATGTCCAAGCCCGCCGACACCCGACAGAGCATCATCGACGCCGTTCTCCGCATCATCGGCCAGGACGGCGTCGCCGCGGTCACCAACCGGCGGATCGCCAAGGAGGCCGGGGTGGCCCTCGGCTCGGTCACGTACCACTTCGAGACCCAGCACGAGCTGCTGCGGGAGAGCCTGCTGCACTTCGTCGCCGAGGAGACCCGCCGCTTCACCGAGCTCGCCGACCAGTGCCAGGCCGAGGGCGTCGACCTCGACCAGGCCGCGGCGGTGGTGGGCCAGGTCGCCGGCGGTACGGCGTTCGACAGCAGGCACATCGCACCCTTCGAGCTGTACGTCCAGGCCGGGCGCGACGAGCGGCTGCGCGCCGCCGCGGCCGAGTGCTTCGGCGCGTACGACCGGCTGGCCGCCAAGATCCTCGCGGGGCTCGGCGTGCCCGATGCGGAGCGGTTCGCGAGCACCGCGGTCGCTCTCGTCTTCGGCCTGCAACTGCGCCGACTGGCGACCGGCTCCCCCGCCGGGGACCTCGTGGACGCGCTGCTGCTGCTCGCCCGCGGGGCGCACTCGGGCGACTGACCCGGCGGGCGGAGGGCCCCCGGCGGCGACCCGGGGGCAGCAAGGCGACAATGGGCAGGAGGTGCCGGGACCGGATCCGGGCCGGCATCCGGGCCGTTGTGGAGGGACCGTGACAGCCGCTTCCGAACCGCAGCTGGGACTGCCTCCGGTACGCCTGTCCCGTCGCGCCCGCGGCTTTCGTGTCGCCGCCTACGTGCTGATCGCCGGCACCGTTGTCGCCGACCTGGTGACCGGGCCGCGTTCGACGCTCTCCCCGGTGCTCGCCGCCGTCCCGGTACTCGCGAGCACCGGGACCCGCAGGGCACTCGTCCCGTTGCTGTGCGGCCTGCTCGCCGTACTGGGCGTCGGCGCCCTGGCACTCAGCAATCCCGGGGTCCCGCTGGTCGTGCATGTCACCTCCGCGGCAACAGTCCTCGCCGTCACCTTCACCAGCGTCGCAGCCGTCGTGCTGGTGGCGTCCCGCGAGCGGGAACTCGCTCAGGTGCGCAGCGTGTCGGAGGCAGCGCAGAGGGCACTGCTGCGCCCTGTGCCGCTGCGGATCGGGTCTCTGCGGATCGCGGTGCGCTATCTGGCCGCCGAGGCCGAGGCCCGGATCGGCGGTGACCTGTACGAGGTGATCCCCACGCCGTACGGCACCCGGCTGATCCTGGGCGACGTGCGCGGCAAGGGACTGCAGGCCGTGGAGACCGCAGCCGACGTGCTCGGGGTGTTCCGGGACGCGGCTCGCGCGGAACCGGACCTCGCCCGGGTGGCCGCACGCCTGGACGCCGCGCTGGCACGACGCCCGGCGAGCGAGGAGTTCGTGACGGCGATCATGCTGAGCGTGCCGGACGCGGGCCGCTCCGTCCGGATGGTCAACTGCGGTCACCCGGACGCCCTGCTGCTTCATGACGGCACCGTGGCCTGGGCGGAGCCACCCGTCCGGCTGCCGCCGCTGGCGATGGGGGCCCTGCTGGACGCCGCGTACCAGGACAGCGCCGTCGACTTCGGAGCGGGCGACACCCTCCTGCTCTACACCGACGGGGTGTCCGAGGCCAGGGACCGGACCGGCGAGTTCTACCCACTGGCCCAACGCCTGGAACGGATGCGCGAGCAGGATCCGCAGGCACTGCTGGACCAGCTCGTCACGGACCTCAAGGCGTACGTCCCGGACGGCCTGACCGACGACACCGCCCTGCTGGCTCTGCACCGCGGCGACTGACCGGCGACCGACACCGCTGCGGCGCCGCTGCGGGGCCGCTGCGGGGCTTCTGCGCGAACTCGCGCGGCTCGCCGAACGGATAGCAGCCGACGCCGGATTCGACGACCATCATCAGGGGCCGGCCTTCACACCGTCAGGGCCCGAGGGATCCGGACAGCGTGACAGGAGACTGAGACTGCGATGACGACCACCGACACGCCGCACTACAGCTTCGACACCGGCTCCGAGCATGCCGCCACCCAGATGAGCTACCTGTCCGAGATCCTCGACGGGACGACCCGGCGGCATCTGCGGCAGGCCGGAGAGCTCGCGGGCGCGCGGTGCCTGGACATCGGTGCGGGGGCCGGGAGCGTCTCCGCCTGGCTGGCGCAGGCCGTCGGGCCGGACGGCCACGTCACCGCCACCGACCTCGATCCGCGCCACCTGGACCACCTCAGGAGCACAGCCACCGTTCTGCGTCACGACGTTCGGACCGACCCGCTGCCAGACGCCTCCTTCGATCTGATCCACGCCCGGCTGGTGCTGATGCACCTTCCGGAACGAGTCGGCGTTCTACAGAAACTGGTCCGCGCGCTGCGGCCCGGCGGAAGGCTCGTCCTGACCGAGTGGCAGTGCGCCGTCGACGGGCTGGTGCTCCAGTCTCCCGGCCCGGACCAGACGGCCCTGTTCACCCGCCACGCCACCGCGCTCCTGCGACATGTGGCAGGCAACGGCGCCGACTTCGGCTGGGCCACGCGCGTCCTGGCGACCATGCACAGCGCCGGGCTCACCGAACTGGTCACGCACACCGACGCCAGGTCCTGGCCCGGTGGCACCGCCGGGGCCATGCTGCACCACTGCAACAGCTACCACCTCGCCCCCGGCCTGCTCGCCGCCGGGCTCACGAAGAGCGACCTGGAGGGCGTGCGGCCGCTCCTGACGAATCCGGACTTCGTCATCAACGGCTGGCTCACGCACACCACGATCGGCCGAGCCGCTCCCGAACTCTAGCCCGCACTAGCCCGAGTGCTTTCCCGGATTCAGGATCTCGTCCAGCACGTCCCGGACCACGGCGAAGCTCGCCGCCTGGACCGCGGCCGAGGTCCGCGCCACCACGAGGGCCGCCTGGTCGGCGTCCGGGTTCTCGCGTGCGGACGCCGCCAGCTTGACGCTGTCGCTGATGTTCCTCTCCGCCTCGCTGTTCGCCCAGTCGCGGGCCCTGCGCATGCGCACCAGCAGTTCGTCTGCGTCGACCATGCTCGGACCGTATCGACGGATCCGCCGGAGGCGCCCACGACACTCGGAAGCCGAACGAGGACGCCCCTGCTGGGCTACACAACGCCGCCGGCCGCCGACAGGACCGTTGCACGATCCGGCGCCTCGATAGCCCAGTGATACTGAGAAGTGACGATCAGTCACAGCATCATCACATCGTCACATCAGCTTCACAAGTCTGGAAACCTGGCGGCCCCACCCACTCTCGTTGCCAGGGAGCCACCTCGTGACCACACCCCCTTGGGGCCAGCCCATGCAGCCGCCCGCGCCCCGAGGCATGTCGAACCGCATGAAGGGCTGCACAGGCTGCGCCGGCGTGTTCGTCTTCGTGATCGTGTTCTTGGGCGTGCTCGGCGCGATCCTCGGACCGCAGAAGGGGACCAACACGGCAGCGACCGCTCCCGTAGCCTCGGCGAGTAGCAGCTCGACCACAGCCGCACCCAGCAGCGCACCACCTACCATCCCGAGCGCGGCACCCAGCACCATCCCCACTACCGTCGCCGCCCCTACCGCGGCCCCGACGAGTGCTGCCGCAAAGGCACCCACCAAAGCGGCGGCTCCTCCGACCAGCGCCCCGAGGGCCACCACGCCCGCAGCGGAGACGAAGCCCGCGGTGATCCTCTCCCCGAGCGGCAACTACTACCGCGCGGGCGAGTTCTGCCCCGAGGCCGACGCGGGGCTGTCTACCGTCGACGCGCACGGCAACGTCATCACATGCGGGATCGTGTCCGGCCGCTACCACTGGCACTACTGAGACGTGCAGCGCGCCCCCTCCCCCGTGGAGTTCGGGGAAGCGGGCGCGCTGGTCTACTGCTGCCGTGCAGGCGTCAGGAGACGGTGACGTCGTCGTAGTAGGTGTACGTCGGGTCGCCGGGGTAGTTGTCGTCCTTGTTGGTCAGGGTGAGGGTGTAGGAGTGGCCTGCGGTGATGGTGGCGGTCTTGGTGATCCAGCCGGAGGAGGAGACGCAGGTCTTGGCCAGGACCGTGGCGGTGGTGCCGGTGGTGTTGTCCTTCAGCGTGGCGGTGGCCCAGTCGTAGGTGACGGTGTCCGGGCAGGTCACGTTGTAGGCGAAGGACAGGTGGCTGCTGCCGCTCGGTGCGGTGAAGGTCTGCACCGCCGAGGAGGTGTTGCTCGGGCTGGTCGAGCCGAGCATCGCGCCGTAGCTGCCGCTGTGCTTGGCGGCCGCGGTGACGGCGGCGATGCCGCTGGTCGTCCAGCCGGAGAAGCTACCGGTCTCGAAGCCGCCGTTGGTGACGCCGCCACCACCGCCGGAGGTGGACACGGTCCAGCTGAAGGATGCGCTGCCGGAGGCGCTGGTGGTGTCCTTGGCGGTCACCGTCACCGAGGAGGTGCCAGTGGTCGTGACCGTGCCGGTGATCAGGCCGGTGGAGGAGTTGATGGACAGGCCCGCCGGGAGGCCGGTGGCCGAGTAGGTCAGCGTGGAGCTGCCCGAGTCGCTCGCGTGGATCTGCAGCGAGACCGCGGTGTTGACGGTGCTGCTCTGGCTGCCCGGGTTGGTGACGGTGACCGTGTTACCGGTGCTGCCGCCGACGATGGGGTGCGTGATGGCGCAGGCGTTGGTGTCGTTGGACCAGCTGGCCTGCTCGGCGAAGGTGCCGGTGCCCATGGTGACGTTGGCCGCTCCGCCGGCGGTACCGGGCGACAGCCAGGCGCACTCGTCGGAGTTCTCCTGGCCGTTGAAGGAGCTGCCGGAGACGTGGTTGGTCCAGCCGCCGGCCGGGTTCTGGTCGGACATCATCTCGTGCCACTCGTGGCCGAGCGTCATGGTCCAGCCGTCGAGGGTTCCGGGCGAGTTGATGAAGCCCACGCCGCAGCCCGCGCCCGAGTCCATGTTGTACGGCTGGTTGCTGAACGCGACGTCGCCGTAGGGCGAGCTCACCGCGCCGCCGGTCAGCGTGCTGTCACCGTTGTAGTCGTGCCAGGCGCAGTACTGGCCCTGGTAGCTGTCCGGGTTGGTGCCGGTCGGCGACAGGATCACGTAGTAGGCGTCGCGGTTGGCCGCGGCCGTGGTGTTGCCGAAGTGGCCTGCGGCGTTGACGGCCTCCTGGCCGAGCTGGTGCCCGCTCGCGGTGCCGGGGGACGCAGCCGCGTTGTCGTACCACACGCCGGCGAGCACGCCGCCGCTCTGGTACGGAATGAAGTTGGCGTTCGAGGGGCAGCTGGTCGCGCCGGTGGAGACGTTCGGGCCGTCGCACCACTGGGTCAGGTCGGCGGACCACAGTTCGTTGCCGGTGCCGATGCCCTTGAACATCTGCTGCGCGACGCCGGCGGCGCCGTCCGGGTCGCCCGAGAACTGCGCGTTCCCGTTGCCGTCGGTGCTCTGCGAACCCCACTGGTTGCCATAGAAGACCAGGTAGACCTTGGAGTGGCCGCTCTGGACGCCGATGCCGTCGATGGCGCCGCCGTAGGACAGCGTCTCCGGTCCGGTCGCGACGTTGGGCGTCCGCTGGGCGGCCGCCCACGACTTCATCTTCGCGTCGCCCTGGAGCGTCGGCACCACGCCGTGCCGGTAGGCGTGCTGGTTCGCGGGGCTGTAGGGGTTCGCGACGGGGCTGCTCTGCGAATGCTGAGCGGCCGTCGCCTGCGGTGCGGCGAAGGCGAAGGCCCCGGCCATGAGCGTGGCGACGGAAAGGGCCGCGGCCGCGGCCCTTCTGAGTCCACGCCGGGGCGCGGTGGGGAGTGAGGTGTGCAACGAACGGCCCTCCTGGGGAGTGGGGGACGGCTCTCGGACCTGCCTTCGTGGGGCGTCCGGATCTCTCGTGCCGCCCTGGGTAGGGAGAACTCGCGCACGTGCTGCTGTCGCCTGCTCGGCCCGATGGCAGCCAACTGAAGTGACGGCGCTTCGGGTTTTGCCGATCAGAGCAGGTCGGTGTGGGGGAAGGGGAGCCGCCATGGCCATGACACGGGCCTAGGCAAGTCACCCCGGAGAGTGGTGTCTGGTGGCACGAAGATAGCGGCAGGTTCGCCACCCCACAAGGCCCCTCCGACTTCCCTCCTCGAGTTCGGCGACTGCGCGCTCGCCCACGGCGCGCGGATGCCGGATCCTGGTCGGTGCGACCCCGACCCCCGGACGACTTCGGCGAGGAGCTCGATGAGAAAGATCATCTTGATGATGTCGGTGTCCCTCGACGGCTTCATCGAGGGCCCCGAACGTCAGATCGACTGGCACCTGGTCGACGACGAACTGCACAGCCACTTCAACGCGCAGCTCAGGACGATGGGGGCCTTCCTGAGCGGACGAGTCACCCATCAACTCATGGCCGGGTTCTGGCCCACCGCCGACGCCGACCCGTCAATTACCGGCCCTGTGGCGGAGTTTGCCGCGATCTGGCGGGACACGCCCAAGATCGTGTTCTCCAGGACCCTGGAGCGGGCGGACTGGAACACCACGGTCATGCCTGACGTCGTCGTCGAGGAGATCATGGCGCTCAAGGCGCAGCCCGGCGGAGACCTGGCCCTCGGCGGCGCCGACCTCGCCGCGGCCTTCAGGGAGCACGACCTGATCGACGAGTACCGCATCTACATCCATCCGGTCCTCATCGGACGGGGCAAACCGCTGTTCCAGCCGTCGGACACCAAGCGGGATCTCCGGCTCGCCGAGACCCGGACCTTCGGCAACGGGGTCGTCCTGCTCCGCTACCGCGCCGGCGCCGACACCGACAGGCGATAGACGGTTCGCCCAAGGTCGTCGGCCGACCGCCCGTGACCGGCCGGTCCCTACGCCGCGCCGTCGCGGAGCTCGTGGGCCTGGAGGATCTCGGGCATCCGCAGCTGGACCCAGGACACCAGCCCGGTGACCAGCTCGGCGGCTTCCCGGCCGTGCTCGGTGAGGCTGTACTCCACGCGTGGCGGGACCTCCGGATACGCCCGGCGCAGCACCAAGCCGTCGCGCTCCAGGGTCTGCAGGGTCTGCGCGAGCATCTTTTCGCTCACACCGTCCATCCGGCGCCGGAGCTCGCTGAACCGGTAGGTGCGTTCGCGCAGTGCCGCCAGCGCGAGCACGCCCCAGCGGCTGGTGACATGCTCCAGCACGAGCCGGGCCGGGCACATGCGGTCGTACACGTCGAACGCGGCGCCCTCGAACAGGGGCTTGACCTGTTTGCTCACTGCCATGGCAGTAGCTTACTCGAAAGTTGGTACTTCCGATTCCACAGCGCTCTTCCTAGTCTGGGCGAGGCGTGTCCGTGATGGGCACACGCGCCGCAGTATCTCCGCATCTGTACTGATTGGACGTCACCGTGACCATCCTCGTCACCGCTGCCACCGGGCAGCTCGGCCGCCTCGTCGTCGAGAGCCTGCTGAAGAAGGTCCCCGCCGAGCAGATCGCGGTAGCCGTGCGCAGCCCGGAGAAGGCCGCCGACCTCGCCGCGCTGGGCGTACAGGTGCGCCAGGCGGACTACGCCAAGCCCGAGACCCTCGGTGCCGCTCTGGCCGGCGTGGACAAGGTTCTGCTGATCTCCGGTACGGACATGGGCGAACGGGTCGGGCAGCACCAGGCCGTGATCGACGCCGCCAAGGAGGCCGGGGTCAGCCTGCTCGCCTACACGAGCGTGCTCGGTGGCGACGACGCGACCTTCGCCCTCGCCGACGACCACAAGGCCACCGAGGCTGCCGTCCGCGCCTCGGGCATCCCCTTCGTACTGCTGCGCCACGGCTGGTACACCGAGAACTACACCGCACAGTTGGGCACCTTCCTGGAGCACGGCGCTGTGGTGGGCAGCAGCGGCGACGGCAGGGTCGCCTCGGCCACCCGTCAGGACTTCGCCGAGGCGGCAGCCGCGGTGCTGGCCGGCGAAGGCCACGCGAACACGGTGTACGAGCTGAGCGGCGACACCGCCTGGAGCTTCTCGGAGTTCGCCGCTGCGGTGAGCGCGCAGGCCGGCAAGCCGGTCGTCTACCAGGACCTGGCTCCTGGCGACCACCTGCAGGTCCTGCTCGGCGCAGGCCTGCCGGCGCCCCTCGCCGAGGTCCTGGTGGACGTGGACGCCGGCATCGGCCGGGGTGACCTGGCCCACACCCCTGGGGACCTGTCCCGGCTCATCGGCCGCCCCACGACCCCCCTGGCTGACAGCATCACGTCCGCACTGCACGAGAACGCGCAATAGAGCCGACGCGGGGCTCGTAGAATCGGCGGATGAGCGCTCCGAACGTCGCCGCATCCGCCCCAGCGACCGAGGACGGTGGGGCGGACAGCGAGGCGCTGCAAGTCCTGCGCCGGATCTTCGGCTACGACGCCTTCCGCGGCAGCCAGCAGGAGGTCGTCGAGCATGTGATCGGCGGCGGGGACGCGCTGGTGCTGATGCCGACCGGTGGCGGGAAGTCGCTCTGCTACCAGATCCCCGCGCTGGTGCGGTCGGGCGTCGGTGTGGTGATCTCGCCGCTGATCGCGCTCATGCAGGACCAGGTGGACGCCCTGCGGGCGCTCGGGGTGCGGGCCGGATTCCTCAACTCCTCGCAGAGTCTGGACGAACGGCAGCTGGTGGAGGCCGAGTTCGCCGCGGGCGAGCTGGACCTGCTCTACCTGGCCCCCGAGCGCCTGCGGGTGGAGGCGACCGTCCGGCTGCTGAAGCGCGGCACGATCTCGCTGTTCGCGATCGACGAGGCGCACTGCGTCGCGCAGTGGGGCCACGATTTCCGGCCGGACTACCTGGCCCTGTCGGCGCTGCACGAGCACTGGCCCGAGGTCCCGCGAATCGCGCTGACCGCGACCGCCACCGAGGCCACCCACGCCGAGATCACCTCGCGGCTTGCCCTGGCAGACGCGCGCCACTTTGTGGCCAGCTTCGACCGGCCCAACATCCAGTACCGGATCGCGCCGAAGGACGAACCCAGGAAGCAGCTGCTGCACCTGCTGCGCACCGAGCACCAGGGCGACGCCGGGATCGTCTACTGCCTGTCCCGGGCCTCGGTGGAGAAGACCGCCGCGTACCTGGTCGAGCGCGGCGTGGAGGCGCTGCCCTACCACGCCGGGCTCGATTCGCGGGTCCGGTCGGAGAACCAGTCACGGTTCCTGCGCGAGGAGGGCCTGGTGATGGTCGCCACCATCGCCTTCGGCATGGGCATCGACAAGCCCGACGTGCGCTTCGTCGCGCATCTGGACCTGCCCAAGTCGGTCGAGGGCTACTACCAGGAGACCGGCCGGGCCGGCCGCGACGGGCTGCCCTCCACGGCCTGGCTGGCCTACGGGTTCCAGGACGTGGTCCAGCAGCGCAAGATGATCGAGACCTCGGAGGGCGACCAGGCCCACCGCCGCCGGCTGGCCGCCCACGTGGACGCGATGCTCGCGCTGTGCGAGACCGTCGAGTGCCGCCGGGTCCAACTCCTCGACTACTTCGGGCAGAAGAGCGAGCCCTGCGGCAACTGCGACACCTGCCTGGTCCCGCCGTCGTCCTGGGACGGCACGGTCGCGGCGCAGAAATTCCTGTCCACGGTGGTGCGCCTGCAGCGCGAGCGGGGCCAGAAGTTCGGCGCCACCCAGATCACCGACATCCTGATGGGCCGCAAGACCGCGAAGGTGATCCAGTTCGACCACGACGCGCTGAGCGTCTTCGGGGTGGGTGCCGAGCTGTCGGAGGCCGAATGGCGTTCGGTGGCACGGCAGTTGCTGGCCCAGCGGCTGGTCGCGGTCGAGGGCGAGTACGGGACCCTGGTCCTCACTGAGGACAGCGGCGATGTGCTCGGCGGACGGCGATCGGTCGCCCTGCGGCGCGATCCGGAGAAGGCGGCCCGCGCCGCGCGGCCTGCCAAGGCGAGCGGCGGCACCGGCCGGAAGGCCGCCCCGGCCGACCTGCCCGCCGAGCTGCTGCCGGTCTTCGACCGCCTGCGCGCCTGGCGCGCCGCCACCGCCAAGGAGCAGGGCGTGCCCGCCTACGTCGTCTTCCACGACGCGACACTGCGCGAGATCGCCGCGACCGCCCCGACCACCCTGGCCGAACTCGCCTCGGTCAGCGGCGTCGGGGAGAACAAGCTCGCCACCTACGGCGAGCAGATCCTCGAGCTGCTCGCCACCCCGCCGGCCGAACCCGCGGGCTGACCCTGAGCGCTGGGTACCCTCACCGGTAGGTGAGCAGTGCCCTCCGGTCGTCGCCGGACTCGAAGTGCGCGTGGTCGTTGAAGGTCAGCAGCCGCGTACCGCCGCGCCCGTGCACCAGCTTGGTGATCGAGGCGTTCACCACCATGCGGTTGAGGGCGACGAATCCGGCGCCCTCCGGGTCGATCAGACTCGCGCAGATCGCGGCGATGATCCCGGCCGAGGTGAACACCAGCGCCGCCTCGCCGGCGCCGAGCCCGTCGGCGGTCTCCCGGAGCGCGGCCAGGGCTCCGTCACGGAAGGCCGTCCAGGCCCCGGTGGCGTCCGCGTCGGCGGTCCACCGGTGCAGGGCGGCGTCCAGGATCTGCTGCACGGAAGCGTCCCGGGAGAGTGGGTGACCCTGGAGGAGTTCCATGTGGTCGTACTCGTTCCAGCGTGGATCCTGGACCGGCGCCAGGTCGATGCCCGCCGCGGCGACGGCCTCTGCGGCGGTGTCCCGCTGCCGGTTCAGCGTTCCGGACCGGACAGCCGCGACTTTGACCTGCCTGGCGAGCAGTTCGACGCCGAGGAGGCGCGACTGCTCGCGTCCGGTACTGCTGAGCGCGTCGTAGTCGACGGCGTCGGCGGAAGCCTGGCCGTGGCGGAGCAGATAGACGACGGGCATGGCATCAGCCCATTCCGATGGGGCCGCGGCGGCGGCTTTTGCAGTGGTCGACGAACATCCCGACGTTAGACCGCTGCCGGGAGTGACTGGGACCGGGGGTCCGGGCTGAAGGGAGAGATCATCTCATTTCGGAAGAGGGCGCGCCGATCGCCGCAGTTCGGGTATGACCTTCAGGCGAGCTCAACTCCTCCGGAGAACGGCGATCGACAGAAGTGAGGTCTCGACGATGGTTCAGCGAGTCGGTGTGGTCGCGGAGTCGACAGCGGGCGAGACCCGGGTGGCGGCGACCCCGACAACCGTGGGTCAGCTGGTGGGCCTCGGTTTTGAGGTCGTGGTCGAATCCGGAGCCGGCCTGAGGTCGAGCTTCGCCGACCGGGCCTATGCCGAGGCCGGGGCGGGCATCGGCGGCCACGACGACAGCTGGCAGTGCGACGTCGTCCTCAAGGTCAATCCTCCGTCGACGGCCGAGATCGACGAGCTGCGCGACGGTGCGACGCTGATCGGCCTGATCGGTCCGGCGTTGAACCCCGAGCTGGTCGACGCGCTGGCGCGGCGGCCGATCACAGTGCTGGCGATGGACGCGGTGCCACGCATCTCCCGGGCACAGTCGCTGGACGTGTTGAGCTCGATGGCCAACATCGCCGGTTACCGGGCGGTGGTCGAGGCGGCGCACGCCTTCGGCAGATTCTTCACCGGGCAGGTGACGGCTGCGGGCAAGGTGCCGCCGGCCAAGGTGCTGGTGGCCGGCGCGGGGGTGGCCGGGCTCGCGGCGATCGGCGCGGCCAACAGCCTGGGTGCGATCGTGCGGGCCACGGACCCGCGTCCTGAGGTCGCCGACCAGGTGCGCTCGCTGGGCGGCGAGTTCCTCGCGGTCGAGGTCGGGCAGGAGGCGAGCACGGACGGCTATGCCCGGGCGACCTCCGCCGACTACGACCGCCGAGCCGCCGAGATCTACGCCGAGCAGGCCGCCGACGTGGACATCATCATCACCACCGCGCTCATCCCCGGCCGGCCCGCACCCAGGCTGATCTCCGCGGAGAACGTGGCGACCATGCGGTCGGGCAGCGTCATCGTCGACATGGCCGCGGCGCAGGGCGGCAACGTGGAAGGCTCGGTCGCCGGCGAGGTGGTCGTCACCGACAACGGCGTGACGATCATCGGCTACACCGACCTGTCCGGGCGGCTGCCCACCCAGGCGTCCCAGCTCTACGGAACCAACCTGGTCAACCTCATGAAGCTGCTGGCGCCGGGCAAGGACGGACAGCTCGTCCTCGACCTCGACGACGTGGTGCAGCGCTCGATGACCGTGGTGCACAACGGCGAGAAGACCTGGCCACCACCCCCCGTCCAGGTGTCCGCGGCGCCACCCGTCACCGCACCCGCCGCCGCGCCCGCCGCACCGACCGCGGTCGCGGAGAAGCCGTCCGCGCGACCCAGCCGCAGGTACGCGCTCGTGGGCACCGCCTCGGCGGCCTTCTTCCTGGTGACCGCTTTCGCGCCGACCCAGCTCATCGGCAACTTCACCGTGTTCGTCCTCGCGATCGTGATCGGCTACTACGTCATCGGCCACGTCCACCACTCGCTGCACACGCCGCTGATGTCGGTCACGAACGCGATCTCCGGGATCGTCGTCGTCGGCGCCCTGCTGCAGATCGGGCACGCGCACACCGCCGTGACCGTGCTGTCGTTCGCGGCGATCCTGCTGGCGAGCATCAACATCTTCGGCGGATTCGCCGTCACCCGACGCATGCTGCGCATGTTCTCGAAGGGCTGAGCCACCCATGACCGCCTCCACTGCCGCACAGGCCGCGTACATCGTCGCCGCCCTGCTGTTCATCCTCAGCCTCGCCGGACTCTCCAGGCACGAGACCTCGCGCTCCGGCATCGCCTTCGGCGTCTCCGGCATGGTGATCGCCCTGCTCGCCACGATCGGGCTCGCCTCGCGCAGCATCACCGCCACCGGCATCGGGCTGCTGTTCGTGGCCATGCTGATCGGCGGCGGTCTCGGGATCTGGCGCGCCCGCATCGTCGAGATGACCCGCATGCCCGAGCTGATCGCGATGCTGCACAGTTTCGTCGGGCTGGCTGCCGTGCTCGTCGGCTGGAACGGCTACCTCGACGTCGAGGCACGTGCCTCGACGCAGACCGAGATCGCCGGCTCCCTGCTGCGCATCCACCACGCCGAGATTGTCATCGGGGTGTTCATCGGCGCCGTCACCTTCACCGGTTCGGTCGTCGCGTATCTGAAGCTGTCGGCGCGGATCAGGTCCAACCCGCTGATGCTGCCCGGCAAGAACCTGCTCAACGTCGGCGCCCTGGTCGCGTTCGCGGTCCTCACCGTGTGGTTCGTCGTGCACCCGAGCCTGGCCCTGCTGATCGCGGTCACGGCCGTGGCGCTGGCCCTCGGCTGGCACCTGGTCGCGTCGATCGGCGGCGGCGACATGCCCGTCGTGGTGTCGATGCTCAACAGCTACTCCGGGTGGGCGGCCGCGGCCTCCGGCTTCCTGCTGAACAACAACCTGCTGATCATCACCGGAGCGCTGGTCGGCTCCTCCGGCGCCTACCTGTCCTACATCATGTGCCTGGCGATGAACCGTTCCTTCCTCTCGGTCATCGCCGGCGGATTCGGCATCGAGGCAGCCTCGACCGACGACACCGACCACGGGGAGCACCGCGAGACCAGCGCCGAGGACACCGCCGCGCTGCTGCGCGACGCGACCTCGGTGATCATCACGCCCGGCTACGGGATGGCCGTGGCGCAGGCGCAGTACCCCGTCGCCGAACTGACCCGCAGACTCCGCGAGCTCGGCGTGCAGGTGCGCTTCGGCATCCACCCGGTCGCCGGACGGCTGCCCGGGCACATGAACGTCCTGCTCGCCGAGGCCAAAGTGCCCTACGACATCGTGCTGGAGATGGACGAGATCAACGAGGACTTCGTGCGCACCTCCGTGGTCCTGGTGATCGGGGCGAACGACACCGTCAACCCGGCCGCCACGGACCCGGACAGCCCGATCGCCGGCATGCCGGTGCTGCGCGTCTGGGAGGCGGCGGACGTCATCGTCTTCAAACGCTCCATGGCCACCGGCTACGCCGGCGTGCAGAACCCCCTGTTCTTCCGCGACAACAGCCAGATGCTGTTCGGCGACGCCAAGGACCGCGTCGAGGACATCCTGCGCGCGCTGGGAACCGTCGCCGCACGAGGGGAGAGCGGTCGGGTCGGCAGCGGACGCGACCATCCGGCCCTCGTAGGAGGGTAGGCCGGTCCGGCCGATCTTCGCGGCTTCGGGCGTCAGCGGCTCCGCCGCGGGGCGCACGCCGTCGCAGTGACAGCATCCGGCTCCGCCACGTGGCGGAGCCTCGCAAGGCGGCGGAGCGCCCTTCGTAGTGGAGCTACCAGGGCGCTCCGCCCCCAGCCGTCGGCCGGGAGGTGCCCTCTTCGTGGCGAGGTGCCGCGCAGGCACCACGCGGGCCGCTATCCGGCTGCGCCGCCGATGTCCGTGAAGGAGCCGCCGCGTCCGGCGCCGGCCGCGAAGCGGGCCGCGCCTTCGCGGGTGTCGGCCGCGTACGACGCCATGCCGTGCCGCCACTCGTTGGCCAGTGCCTCCGGCTCGGTCAGGCCGTCCTGCTCCAGCAGTGCCAGCCGGTCCTGGCGCAGGCAGGTCTGCGGGAAGCGGGCGAGGTCGGCTGCCAACTCCTCGGCCGCCGCCCGCTCCTGGCCGACCGGGACCACCCGGTTGGCCAGGCCCATCAGCAGCGCCTCGTCCGCCGACACCGGCCGCCCGGTGAGAATCATGTCCATGGCCCGGCTGGTGCCGATGAGCCGGGGCAGCCGGAAGGTTCCGCCGTCGATCAGCGGAACACCCCACCTGCGGCAGAAGACCCCGAAGACCGCGTCCTGCGCGGCGATCCGCAGGTCGCACCAGAGCGCGAGCTCCAGACCACCGGCGACCGCGTGCCCGGCCACGGCGGCGATCACCGGCTTGCCCAGCCGCAGCCGGGTGGGGCCCATCGGGCCGCGCCCGTCCGCTTCGACCCGGTTGCCGCGCTCGGTGCCGACGGCCTTGAGATCGGCGCCCGCGCAGAAGGTGCCGCCCTCGCCCCACAGGACGGCGACGGACGCAGAGTCGTCGGCGTCGAACTCCTCGAAGGCCCGGCACAGAGCCTCCCCGGTGGGCCCGTCCACCGCGCCGCGCACCTCGGGCCGCGACAGGACCACCGTGTACACGGGCCCTCGCCGCTCCACCCTTACCGCGTCTTCAGCCATGGGTTCCGCCTCGTGCTTCCTCAGACCGACCGGCATCCGGGACACCGTAGGCCGTGGAGAGTGTGCGTGTCAGTGTCCGCCGCGGTCGTCTCCTGTGGTCCGATCAGATCGATACGCCGTGCTGAGGTGAGGGAGGCGGTCGGTGGCGGACCATCAGGCATACGGAGGCGCCGACGCGGCCGCGGTGACCGTCCAGGAACACCGCCTGCAGCGGGATCTGGGGTTCTGGGGCCTGGCCGCGATCGGCTTCTCCAACATCGTGGGTTCCGGATGGCTCTTCGCCGCCATGTACGCGGCGCAGATCGCGGGCCCCGCCTCGCTCCTTTCCTGGGTCGCCGCGGGGCTGCTGTGCGGTCTGGTCGCGCTGGTCATGGTGGAGCTGGGCGCCTCGCGGCCGGAGGGCGGCGGCACGGTGCGCTGGCCCCTCTACGCCAGTGGTCCGCTGGTGGGGACGGTCATCGGCTGGTCCGTCCTGCTCTCCGTCGGCGGTACGGCCGCCGAGATCAGCGCGATCATGCAGTACACGGCCCACTACCTGCCGGGTCTCTACCACGGTCATACGCTGTCTGCGTCCGGGCTGGGTCTGGCGACCGCGCTGAGCGTGCTGCTGACGGTGCTGAACTGGTTCGCCGTGCGGCTCTTCGCCGGGCTGAACAACCTGGTCACCGTGATCAAGATCGCGGTACCGGTGCTCACCATGGTCGCTCTGTTCGCGTCCGGCTGGCACTCCGGACGGCTCACCGACCACGGCGGCTTCGCTCCGTACGGTTACGCCGCCTGCCTTAGCGCGCTCGCCAGCGGCGGCATCGTCTACTCGGTGAACGGCTTCCAGGCGCCGCTGGACTTCTCGGGCGAGGCCCGCAACCCACGACGGACCATGCCCGCCTCCGTCCTCACCGGAATCGGCCTCGCCCTGCTCATCTACCTCGGCCTGCAGCTCGCGTTCCTGTTCACCGTGCCGGAGTCGCTGCTCGGCGGCGGGTGGCGGGGGGTCAACTTCCAGTCCCCGTTCGGCGAGCTCGCGTTGCTGCTCAATCTGCACTGGCTGGCCACCCTGCTGTACGCGGACGCGGTGCTGTCACCGGGCGGGTCGGCCTTCGTCGGCGTGGCGGTCGACGGACGACACACCTACGCCCTGGCCAAGAACGGCCTGCTGCCGCGGTTCTTCATGGCCGTGAACGGGCGCAGCGGCATCCCGCACCGGGCACTGGCGCTCAACCTGGCCGTGATCATCGTGTTCCTGCTGCCGTTCGGAGGCTGGCAGAGCATCGTCAGTGTCATGGGGGACATGTACCTTCTGATCTACGCCGCCTCAGCGGTGGCCGCGGAGGTCTTCCGTCGACAGCCCGGGGCGCTGCCCGGCTGGGTACCAGGGCTCCGCTGGATCGCGCCGATCAGCTTTGTCGTCTCGAGCGAGTTCGTCTACTGGTCCGGGTGGCACAACCTGCGGCTGGCACTGCCGCTCGTATTCGCGGGGGTGCCGCTGTTCCTGATCCTGTGGCGTGGCGCCGGCCGCGCGGCGGTCCGCGCGGAGCTGCGCACCGGCTGGTGGCTGGTGGTCTACCTGTTGCTGCTCACTCTGCTGTCGTGGCTCGGGAGCTTCCACGGAACCGACCGCCTGCCGGCGCCGTACGACTCGCTCACCGTCGCGCTGGTGTCGCCGGGCATCTTCTGGTGGGCGGTGCGCTCCGGTGTCAGGCATCTCGCGTCAGCGCCACCGGGCAACGCGGCCGCCAGCCGTTCGTGAGCGTGCGGCGGGTCAGTCCGGCGGGTCAGTCCAGAGCCGCCCGCACCAGGTCGCGGAGCTCGTCGTCGGGAATGCCGGCCGCGTCCTCCGGCCGCAGTTGGATGGTCCCTTTGCTCGTCCTCAGCGCCGGGTGCCGCTCGGTGAAACCGGCGTCGCGGCCCTGCCCCCAGCCGTAGAGCGACACCCCGTGCTTCCACGCACCGAGGAAGAGCCGGTGGCCGCCGACCTTGTAGGTGGGAATCCCATAGGAGAGGGCGACGGTTGCTTCGGGATGCGCCTCCAGGACCAATCGGTGGAGTCGGTCGAACAGGGGGCGGTGCTCGGGGGCGATGCCGTCGATGTACTCCCGCACTGCGTCGTCCATCTCCCCATTGCACCCCGGCGAGCGGGTCAGGGGAAGTCGGCGGCGACGATCACGGGCGTCGTCGGCGCGTTCTGCTGGACGGCGGCGAGGAAGCCGGGGCGGTCCAGATGCCAGAAGTTCACCGGGCGACTGGCGGCGAGCAACTCCGCGCTCTGACCGGTCAGCGCGGTGTTGGCGGCCTGCGCGACCCGGCTGCGCGCGGCCCCGGGAAGCGTCGCGGTACCGGGAGCGCGGTGCAGGCCGACGTAGGGCATCCGGGCACGACCAGCGTGCTGCACCCACAGCTCGACTGCGGTGATCTCCTCCCACGGCACGAACGCCTCCCCGGTCGCCGACCGCAGCGGAAGGCTGCCGAGGGTGACCCCGTCGGCGTCCACCCGCAGCGCGAGCCTGCGGCTGAGGACCGTCGCCAGGCCGGCGACCACCCCGCACAGACCGAGCAGGGCGGACAGGACCGAAATCACCGGCATGGGCACGGTGATGCCGTCCACCCGGGCCGAGCTGTACTGCGAGAACAGCAGCGGAGCGGCGAGGAAGGCGAGCGAGCCAAGGAGCACGAAGACGGACTTGCGGTTCCAGCCGTAGCGGACCTCGTACGTCGCGGAGGAGTCGGACACGCGCAGATTCTGGCAGCACGTTGATCCTTTGACCAGAGGTCCCGGGACGTCGATGCGCTCGCGCTCAGGCCGGGCGCTCGACCGACGGCCCGGGCCACGGATCGGGCTGGGCGGCCGCCGACTCCCAGCCCTCCGGGGGGATCAGCGACGCGAACTCCAGCAGAGTGTCCACCAGCATCAGCATCCGCTGGGGGGAACGCTGTTCGCGGACGACCCCCATCGCCACATGACCGTCCATCCGCCAGTCCAGGCCCAGCGAGCGGGTACGGTCCAGCGTCTCGGGACACAGCACCGCCCGGCCCACCGCCGGGTCCAGCGCGTAGCCCCGCAGCCCGTGCCAGAGCGGGCCGAAGGCGCCCTCGTTGAAGGTCTGGGCGTAGCCGCTCCCGATCGAGACCGGTGCCCATGCCTCATCTGCGTTCCGCACCGGCCGCGCCGAGACCGAGGGCAGCGGATGCGGGAACACCACAGTCGCCACCGTACGGAAGGTGGTCGTGGGGAACCTGCTGCTGCCGGTCCGGGTGATGTAGCGGAAGACCTCCGCCTGCGCGCCGCCCGGGAGGGGTCCGTGCAGCAGCCAGGAGAACTCGCGTTCCTTGGCGTTGAACGGGTGGTTGACGCCATAGCGGTCGCGGACCCCGGGCGCGTACGGGCTGCCCTCCCAACCGGGTCGGCCGGCGAGCGCGACGGCGATCTCTTTCTTCCTCATCCTTGTCCTTCGGTCCTTGCCCCTTCGATCCCCTGCCCGTTCGACCGCCGAGCGGTCAGGCAGGGGTCTGCACCGCACCGTCCGCGCCCTGGAACTGCTGCCCAACCTTCTGTCCGGGGTTCTGGTTCGCCGCGTTCTCCATCAGCCCGCCCTCGCCGTAGACCTGGCCGTTGCGACCGATCTCATAGCTCACCGGGAGCTCCGACGGATCGCTGCTGGCGTGCTTCCCCGTGCCGCTCGGCTCGGCGGTGTGCGCGACGTCGCCCGCCCCGGCCGCACCGGTCACGCCGCTGGTGAGGGTGTCCGCGATGGTGGTGCGCCCGTCCTTGCCCTGGACGGTGTCGGCGAACCCGGCCCCGAACGCGCTGGTCACCCCGCCCATCCCGGCCTGCTGGCCGATCCGCGCCGCGCCGGTGAGCCCATCGCCGGTGAGCGCCTGGGCGATCTTGCTGGGTGCTGCATGGGCGCCGTCCGACGTCAGTGCATGGCCCAGACCGCCGAGCCCCGCGCCTGCCGCGGCGCCGCCGAAGCCCGCGAGCGCGGCCGACTCGACGTCGGATCCGCCGATCAGCCCCTTCCCGGACATCAGGTTGGTGGTCTGGGTGCCGACCAGGTTCATCGCGGTGTTCTTGATGCCTGCCTTGAGCAGGTCGATCAGCACCTTGAGGGCCCGGGCCATCTTGTTACCGGCCTCGGCGAGCTTGGTCAGCGCCTCCTCGCCCTTCTTGGCGAGTTCGATGAAACGCTCCACCAACTTGACGATCTTCAGTGCGCGCACGCCCGAGGCAGCCGTGCTGACCAGGTCGGAGAGCCCGGCGGTGAGGAACGTGAGGGCCATGCCCGCGAGTTCCATCTCCGCGATCTCGAGGGCTATCTCCACGATCTGCTCGATGATGCTCTCGGCCTCGTTCGCGTAGGCGTCGAGTTCCTGAGCGACGATCTGGAAGTTCTCCGCGCTGGCCTTGAAGGCGTCACGCTGGGTCTTCCAGTGGGCGGTGAAGGCGTCCGCGGCCGATCCTTCCCAGTCCGGGCCGACCACGCCCGTCACCGATCCGTCGAGCCGGTCGGCGGTGCCGGTAAGTGTGCCGGCCATGGCGCGCCACTCCCCCGCGAGCCGGCGCAGCCCGGCCGGGTCGCCGCCCGGCCAGGGGATGTCGAGCAGCGAGAGGACCTTGGCGACCTTGTCGGCGACCGCCGCGTTGAGGTTGACGCCCACGGTGTCAGTTCCCCCCGAGCAGACGGGAGTTGTGCTGGTCGGTCTGTTGGTAGAGAGAGGCGTTGTACTCCAGCCCGTCAGCGTCGGTGGTCAGCATCTCGACCAGCTTGTTCAGGCCCTCGACCGTGTGGTTGACCATGTTCTGGTACTGGGTGGCGGTACCTGTGCAGGCGCCGAGTAGCCCGAACGCCTCGCCGACCTCGAAGACGTTGCCCTGGAATGTGGGCACGGCTCCCTCCAAGTCGGCTGCGGCGGCACGGAACTGCCCCGCGAGCCCGCGCATCGCGTCCGGATGTGTCCGGAAGGTGATGTCCATCTGCGTCCCCCATGTCTCGCGTCAGCTCGGACAACCCGGAAAGCATGCCATACGAACTGATGCGGACGGGCACCGCGGCCGCGCGCCTCGGCGTCGACTGTTGCTGTGATCTCACCGAATGCTTCCGGGAGACCGGAGACCTCAAGCCGTCGGCTCGGGAGTGTCCAAGGGGTCGGCAGCCCGGCTTCGTCACCCTCCGCGACCCGCCGAAGCGGACTACGATCCGTGCCGTGAACCCCAATACCGCGCACAACCAGCAGGAATCATCGCCCCGGGACGTCCCTGCGACCGGTGCGGCGACCCTGGCGGAGATCGCCCGCGAGGCCGGCGTCTCGGCTCCGACGGTTTCGAAGGTCCTCAACGGCCGTGCCGACGTGGCCGCGGCCACCCGGCTGCGGGTGGAGGAGTTGCTGCACCGCCACGGCTACCAGCGCCGCAGGGGCAACTCGCAGGCCGCACCCCTGCTCGACCTGGTCTTCCACGAGTTGGAGAGCTCCTGGGCGATGGAGGTCATCCGCGGCGTGGAGAACGTCGCCAGGGAGGAGGGCCTGAGCGTGGTGCTGTCGGAGTCCGCCGGGCGGCTGAGCCCGGGCCAGAGCTGGGTGGACGGCGTGCTGGCGCGCCGCCCGACCGGGGTGATCCTGGTGCTCTCCAACCTGGACGCGGCCCAGCAGGCCCAGCTGACCAGCCGCGACATCCCTTTCGTGGTGCTGGACCCGGCCGGCGACTCGGGCGAGGACGTCCCCGCGATCGGCGCCACCAACTGGCACGGCGGACTCGCCGCCACCCGGCATCTGCTGGAGTTGGGCCACCGGCGGATCGCCATGATCAGCGGGCCGAGCGGGATGATGTGCAGCCGGGCGCGGATCGCCGGATACCGGGCCGCGCTGGAGACGGCCGGGGTCGTCTACGAGCCGTCACTGATCCGCAGCGGGGACTTCCACCACGAGGCCGGCTACGCGGCGGGGCTGGAGCTGCTGCGGCTGCCGGACCGGCCTACGGCGGTGTTCACCGGAAACGACCTGCAGGCGCTGGGGCTCTACGCGGCCGCGCGGGAACTGGGGCTGCGGATCCCGGACGACCTGAGCGTGGTCGGTTTTGACGACCTGCCGATCGCCCGCTGGGTGGGACCGCCGCTGACCACGGTGCGGCAGCCTTTGACCGAGATGGCCGAGGCCGCCGCCCGGCTCGTGTGCGACCTGGCCCGCGGCAACCGGCCCAGTACCCTGCGGCTCGACCTGGCCACCCAGTTGGTGGAGCGCAGCAGTACCGCGCCGCCCCCGGCGTCCGTCGGGTGAAACCCGCGAGAGACGAAACCTGCACGGGTGATTGACGGCTCGAAAGGTCCGCCGTAGGGCCTGCGCATTCATTGGGTGATAATGCCAAAACCTTCGATCATCTCTGGTCCCCAAGGCTCGGTGGCCGTCAGCTGGTGTCAGATCTTCTCGTAGACCGAGACATGACTGCGGCTCGACCTGGTGAACGGGCCGCGGTCCCAGTCGTTGTAGCGCTCCCGCAGCCGCATACCGGCCAGCTGGGCCATCAGATCCAGCTCACTGGGCCAGCAGTAGCGCAACCGCAGCGGCCGCAGCGTGGTGGCCTCGGCGTCGAACGTCACCCGCTGATAGGTGACTGCCTGCTCGACGGGGTCGTGCAACAGGAACTCCATGTGCACGGCGTCCTCGGACAGGGCACGGGTCGCGACTCGCTGGCCCCGGTCGAACTCGGTCAGGTCCTGGATGAAGCACTCGATGACGAACACGCCGCCCGGCTCAAGGACCTTCGCGACGTTGCGGAAGCAGTCGACCTGACGCGCCTGGCTGGGCAGGTTGAACAGGGTGTTGAACACCAGGTAGGCCAGCTGGAACGGGCCGGTCACCCCCACATCGGCCATGTCACCGACGACGGTGGGGATCGACGAGCCGCCGGGCTTCGCGCGCATCCGCTCGACCATCGCGGCCGAACCCTCGATGCCCTCAACGGCGACGCCACGCGCCGCGAGGGGAATCGCCACCCGGCCGGTGCCGACGGCCAGCTCCAGGACCGCTCCACCGCCCGGGACGAGACCGGCCAGGAACTCGACGGCCGGAGCCGGGTCGAGGACGGTCCGCTCGTCGTACTCGTGCGCGTATCGATCGCCGAAGAACGCCGGGTCATTGAGTCCGCTCATGCCTGTGGACCCAACCAGCTTGCGCCCTGCGGCGCCACCGATTATCTGTGGAGCACACGGAGGACGGCGGCGGGCGAAGCGGCGCGCCATCGGCCGTGCCGACATCGGGGCGGTTATGACTGAGGAAGGGCTCCGGCCCTGCTCCAGCCCCCCGATGATCGGAGCACCCCTCATGCCCAGGGACTACCCGCCCATGCCGCTGCCGGGCTGGCCCACCGAGGACCCCTACCTGCCCGCGGTGCGCGGCCAGAGCCCCGCCGCTCTCTACCGCCCCCAGGGCGCCTCCTGCGGCGAGCAGGCGGCCGAGCTGCATCTGCACCAGCACGTCCACCACGCCCCGGTACCGGAGTCTCCGCTGCACCGCTATGTCGCGCCGATGGTGCCGGTCATGCTCGCCGCGGCCGTCCTGATCGGCGTGCTCGCCGTGGCCGGTCCGATCCTGGTGTCGATGGTGACCTCCGTCGCCGCTGCCGTCGAGGCCATCGCCGCGGGCGCGGGGACGCTGGTCGTGATGGCTGTGGCGGTCGTCTGGATGGTCCGGGGGATGCGCGCGGACCAGGCCAGAACCGCGAAGGCCTCGGCGAAGGCCTCCGCGAAGGGGCAGCGCTCGCGCTGATCGGCAGTCAACGGTGACGGCGGATCAGGATGAAGGCGAGCAGGGCGAGACCGGCGACGGCGAGGGCGGCTGCCGCCCGCTTGGCGACCGGCGCGCCGGCTAGACGGAGGAGATCGAGCGGCTCGGACTCGCCGGGCTGGAACTCGACCGGCTGGAAGTCGGCGAACTCGGGCTCGGCAGTCCGAGACTCCGACGTCCGAGACTCTGACGGCTGGGCCTCCGACGGCTGGGCCTCGGACGGCTGGGCCTCGGACGGCGCGGCCGAGGCCGCGCGCATGCGCTTCGCCAGGCACGCGGCGAACTGGTCGATGATGCGCTCGCCCACCTCGGCCATGACGCCGCGCCCGAACTGGGCCGGGCGCCCGGTGATCGTCAGGTCCGTGTCGACCGCCACGGCGGCGCCGCCGTCGCGGTCGGAGAGCGTCGCGGTCACGACGGCACGAGCCGTGCCCTGACCGCGTACCTCCTTGCCGGAGGCGACCAGCACGATCCGATGCGCTGCGGAGTCGCGCTCGCGGATGTCCGCCGTGCCTCGGTAGGCGACCGTGATCGGGCCCACCTTCACCTTCACCGACCCGGTGATCGTGTCGCCGTCGACGCCCTCCACCGCCGCACCCGGCAGGCACGGGGCGATCCCTTCGACGTCGAGCAGCACCGGCCACACGTCGTCGACGGGCACCGGAACCGTGAACTCGTGGTGCAGCTGCATGGTCTCCTCCTGGACTCAGTCCGGCACCGGCTGCCGCGAGTGGACCGCCCCGGCCGTCCCGCTGAGCGGGGCGCCGGTGCCGCCCCAACGCAGTGCGACGATCTCCGCCGCGATCGACACGGCCACCTCCTCCGGGGTGCGGGCGCCGAGGTCGAGGCCGATGGGCGCGCGCAGCCGTGCCAGCGCGTGCTCGTCCACCCCTTCCTCGCGCAGCCGCGCGAGGCGGTTGCCGTGAGTGCGCCGGCTGCCCATCACGCCGATATACGCGGCGGGCGTCTCCAGCGCGACCTCGATCAGCGGGACGTCGAACTTGGGGTCGTGGGTGAGCACGCAGATCACAGTGTCCCGATCGACCTCCGTGCCGCTCAGGTAGCGGTGCGGCCAGTCGACGACGACCTCCGCCTCGGGCGGGAAGCGCCGAGGGGTGGCGAAGACCTCGCGGGCGTCGCACACGGTCACCCGGTAGCCGAGGAACACGCCGATCCCGGCCACCGCCGCGGCGAAGTCGATCGCGCCGAAGACCAGCATCCGCGGCGGCGGGGCGAAGGACTGCAGGAACACGGTGACCTCGTCCTGCCGCCGCTCGCCGTGCGGTCCGTAGTGGCGTTGCGCGGTCGCGCCCTGGGCCAACTCCCCGCGCGCGTCCGCGACGACCGCCGCGTCGAGACCGCTCGCGCCGAGCGAGCCGGAGACCGCGTCCGGCCAGACGGCGAGCGCGGCGCCGGTCGGTGCGGGGCCGTCCAGAACGGTCGCCAGCGCCACCGGACGGTGTTCGGCGACCGACCTGGCGACGTCGCCGAACGTGGGATCGGTCTCGGTGTCGACGGCCCGTACCAGCAGGGTGATCTCGCCGCCGCAGGGCAGGCCGACCGCGATGGCGTCCTCGTCGGTGTAGCCGAAGGTCTCCAGGCGGGCCGCGCCGGTCGAGACCACCTCCTGGGCGAGCTCGAAGATCGCTCCCTCGACGCACCCGCCGGAGACGCTGCCCAGGACCACGTCGTCCGGGCCCACGGCCATCGCGGCGCCGGGCCCCCGTGGCGCGCTTCGGCTCACTCCGACGACCGTGGCCAACCCGAATCGCGCGCCGGACTCGTACCAGCTCCGCAGCGCCGGAAGGAACTCACGCATCGCCTGCTCCTCTCACCACGGCCGCCAGGTGTTCCAGTGCGCCCAGGCTGTGCCCTTCGACGAACGCGTCCACACTCGGGAGCGCTGCCGCCATGCCCGCCGCGAGCGGCGCGTACCCGGGGCGGCCCTTGCGCGGGTTGGCCCAGACCACGCGGTGTGCCAGCCGGTGCAGCCGGCGCATCTGCGCGGCGAGCAGCGCCGGGTCGCCACGTTCCCAGCCGTCGGAGAGCAGCACCACCACGGCTCCGCGGGCCATTCCGCGCTGACCCCACCGGTCCAGGAAGGCCCGGAGCATCTCGCCGAGCCGGGTGCCACCGCTCCAGTCGGGCACCGCAGCGCTGACGGCCGCCATCGCCGTGTCCGGCTGACGGTGCGCCAGCTCGCGGGTGACCCGGGTCAGCCGGGTACCGATGGTGAACACCTCGGTCCGGTACTGCGTCCCACCGGACCGCGAGCCGCGCGCACGACGTGTGGCGGCGTGCGCGAAGCGCAGCAGGGCGTCGGCGTACGGCGCCATCGATCCGCTGACGTCCAGCAGCAGGACGACGCGGCGCGGCTTGCTGACCCGGGCACGGTGGCGGAGCCGGGCCGGTTCGCCGCCACGGCGCAGCAGCTCGCGCACGGTGCGGCGCGGGTCGACGCCGCCGCGCCGTGCCGGGTGCTGCCGCGAGGTGCGGCGCGGTTCGCCGTCGAGCGCGAGCGCGGCGAGCAGCTTCCGCAGCTGCGTCCGCTCGGCGTCCGTCAGGCCGTCGACGTCACGATGCCGCAGCACCTCGGCGGAGCTCGCCAGCGCCGCGACCGGTGGTGTGCCGTCGGCGACCGGGCCGCTGTCGCCGGGCTGCGCGGCGACCGCTGCGAACACCGGTCGCGGCCGGGGTGCGGCGACGGTCCGCGGCGTCGAGGGCGCGGGTCGGTCGCCGAAGTACGCGGCGAAGGCCCGCTCGTAGCGCTCCAGGTCGTCTCGGCTTCCGCAGAGGGTGAGCCGGCCGGCCCAGTAGACGTCCGAGCGCTGCGTGGGTTCGAGCTGGTCGAGGGCGCTGAGGAAGGCCTGGACCCGGTCGGGCCCGGCGTCCACTCCGCCCGCGCGCAGAGTGCGGGCGAAGTCGACGAGTACGGCGGTCGCGTCCACGAGGCGCGCAGCGGCCACGGCGCTCACGGCGGGCGTAGCGGGCACGGCGGGCTGCGGGGTCATGGCTCTCATCCGCCCGGGGCGGCCGCGAGGATCGCGTCCAGGTCGAGGGCGCGGACCTGTTCGAGGTCCTCGCGGTACTTGACCACGGAGCCGAGCGTCGCCCTGGCCAGCTCGGCGTCGAGCGCGGTCGCACCGAGCGCGCCCAGGGCCTCGGCCCAGTCGAGGGTCTCGGCCACGCCGGGCGGCTTGAGCAGGTCCTGGCCGCGCAGTGCCTGGACCAGGACGGTGACCTGCGCGGCGAGGTGTTCGGTGACCTGGGGCAGCCGACGCCGGACGATGGCGAGCTCGCGCTCGAAGTCCGGGTGGTCGAACCAGTGGTAGAGGCAGCGCCGCTTGAGCGCGTCGTGGACCTCACGGGTCCGGTTGGAGGTGAGCACCACGACGGGCGGCTCCTGCCCGTGCAGGGTGCCCAGCTCGGGGATGGTGACCGTGTACTCGGAGAGCAGCTCCAGCAGCAGCGCCTCGAACTCCTCGTCGGCCCGGTCCACCTCGTCCACCAGCAGCACCGACGGGTGGGTCTGCAGAGCGCGCAGCAGCGGACGGGCGATCAGGAACCGGGTGCTGTAGAGCTCGTTCTCCAGCAGGTCGGCGTCGGCGATGCCGCCGGCCTCGGCGACGCGCAGGTGCAGCAGCTGGCGCGGGAAGTCCCAGTCGTACAGGGCCTGGGCGGCGTCGATGCCCTCGTAGCACTGCAGGCGGATCAGGGGCGCACCGAGGACCTGGGCGAGAGCTGACGCGAGCGACGTCTTTCCGGCGCCCGCGTCGCCCTCGCAGAGGATCGGGCGGTGCAGCCTGACTGCGAGGAAGCAGGCGAGAGCGAGGCCGTCGTCGGCCAGGTAGCCGACCTCCGCCAGCCGGTCCCGGAACGCCTCCGGCCGGTCCGGCCGCCCGACCTCGTCCGCCGCTTCGGTGCCGGCGCCCATGCCGTGCCCTTCACGCCATCCCGGCGGCGGCCAGCACGGCGCGCCGGGTGAGTACCCGGGCGAGGTGCTCGCGGTACTCGACCGATCCGGAGAGGTCGTTGCTGGGCCGGGTGCCCTCGGCTGCGAGCGCGGCGGCACGGGCCACCGCCTCGGAGGCGGCGTCCGCCCCGGCGAGCGCGGTCTCGGTGAGATGGGCGCGCTTCGGCGTCGGTCCCATGTTCACCAGGCCGACCCTGGCTTCGGCGATCCGGCCGTCGGTGCGGCGGACCAGCGCGGCCACGCCGACCACGGCCCAGGCCTGGGAGACCCGGTTGAACTTCTCGTAGTGGAACCCCCAGCCGTCGAGCACCGGGACCCGGATCTCGGTCAGCAGCTCGTCCGGGCGCAGCGAGGTCTGCAGGTAGTCGGTGAAGAACTCTCGGGCCGGGATGATGCGCCGCCCCTGCGGGCCGATCGCGACCAGCTCCGCGTCCAGGGCGAGGCACACCGCCGGCAGGTCGCCGGCCGGGTCGGCGTGGGCCAGCGAGCCACCGAGGGTACCCAGGTGACGCACCGACGGGTCGGCCACCGTCGCCGTCGCGGCGGCGAGCAGACCGACGTGGGCGCGCACCTGCGGGTCGTGGATGACGTCGTGATGGGTGGTCATCGCGCCGATGGCCAGGTGGTCGCCGTCCCGGCGCACGCCGCGCAGTTCCGCGATCCGGCCGACGTCGACCAGCAGGTCTGGGAAGGCGAGGCGCAGCCGCAGGATCGGCAGCAGGCTCTGGCCGCCCGCCAGCACCTTGGCCTCCTCCCCCGCGTCCGCCAGGGTGCGGACGGCTTCGTCGACCGTCTCCGGCCGGGCGTAGTCGAATGCCGCGGGGATCATTTCGTGGCCTCCTTGACGGCCTGCCAGACGCGCTCGGGGGTGCAGGGCATGCGGATGTCGCGGACGCCCAGCGGACGCAGCGCGTCCATGACGGCGTTGACCACCGCGGGGGTGGAGGCGATGGTCCCGGCCTCGCCGACGCCCTTGACCCCGAGCGGGTTGGAGGTGGCGGGGGTCTCGGTGCGGTCGGTGACGAGGTCGGGCAGATCCGGAGCGGCGGGGACCAGGTAGTCGGCCATGGTGCCGGAGACCAGGTTGCCCTCGTCGTCGTAGACCGCCTCCTCGTAGAGCGCCTGGGCGATGCCCTGCGCCACGCCGCCGTGCACCTGGCCTTCGACGATCATCGGGTTGACCACCCGGCCGACGTCGTCGACGCAGACGTAGGAGCGGATCCGGACCCGGCCGGTCTCGGTGTCGACTTCGACCGCGCAGAGGTGGGTGCCGTGCGGATAGGAGAAGTTGTCCGGGTCGAGCAGGTGCTCGGCGTTGAGGGTCGGTTCCATGCCTTCGGGCAGGTCGTGGCCGGCGAAGGTGGCGAAGGCGATCTCCTGGATGCTCTTGTGCGCCTCAGGCGATCCCTTCACCGTGAAGGTCCCGCCGGAGAACTCCAGGTCGTCCTCGCTCGCCTCCAGCAGGTGAGCGGCCACCCTGCGGGCCTTGGCCACCACCTTCTCCGCCGCCCGGTGGACCGCGACGCCGCCGATGACCAGCGAGCGGGATCCGTAGGTGTCCATGCCCTGCGGAGCCACCCGGGTGTCGCCGTGCATCACCTCGACGTCGTCGAAGGGGACGCCCAGCGCGTCGGCGGCGATCTGGCTCCAGCAGGTGACGTGGCCCTGCCCGTGCGGGCTGGTCCCGGTGATCACCTCGACCTTGCCGGTCGGCAGCATCCGGATCGAGGCCGCCTCCCAGCCGCCCGCGGCGTAGCGGAGGCTGCCGAGGATCCGGCTGGGGGCGAGGCCGCACATCTCGGTGTAGGTGGAGATGCCGATACCCAGGCGGACCGGGTCGGCGTTGTCGTGACGGGCGCGCTGCTCGGCCCTGAGGTCGTCGTAGCCGAACAGGGCGAGCGCCCGGTCGGTGGCCGCCTCGTAGTTGCCGCTGTCGTAGGTGAGTCCCGCGATCGTGGTGTAGGGGAACTCGTCGTGCTGGATCCAGTTGCGGCGGCGCAGTTCCAGCGGGTCCGTGCCGAGTTCGGCGGCCAGTTCGTCCATGGTCCGCTCGATGGCGAAGGTCGCCTCCGGGCGGCCGGCTCCCCGGTAGGCGTCGGTGGGGGTCTTCGTGGTGAACACGCCGGTGCAGGTGAAGCTGTAGGCGTCCATCTTGTAGATCCCCGGGTACATGAAGGCGCCCAGCAAGGGAGTGCCCGGAGTGATGATCATCAGGTAGGCGCCCATGTCGGCGAGGATGTCGGCCTTCAGGCCGAGCAGCTTTCCGTCGCGGGTGGCGGCGAGCTCGATGTCCTGGATCTGCCCGCGGCCGTGGTGCGTGGCCAGGTAGCCCTCGGAGCGGGACTCGGTCCACTTCACCGGGCGGCCGAGCCGCCGGGCCAGCCCCAGCGCGATCGCCTCCTCGCCGTACACCTGCAGTTTTGACCCGAAGCCGCCGCCGACATCCGGGGCGACCACGCGGAGCTTGTGCTCCGGGATTCCGGTCGTCAGCGACATCATGATCCGGACGATGTGCGGGATCTGGGTCGCGGAGTAGAGGGTGTACTCACCGGAGGAGGCGACCGGAGCGGCCACCACCGCCCGGGGCTCCATCGCATTGGGGATGAGCCGCTGCTGCGTGTACCGGCGGCGCACCACCACGTCGGCCGCGGCCCTGGCCGCCGCGTAGTCGCCGGAGGCCAGCGGCCAGGTGTAGCAGCGGTTGGTTCCCTTGCCGGAGTGCACCAGCGGGGAACCCTCGGCCAGCGCGCCCTCCAGGTCCAGGACCGGGGGCAGCGGCGTGTAGTCGACCCAGATGTCCTCCAGCGCGTCCGCCGCCGTGTAGCGGTCGCGGGCGACGACGACCGCGACCGGGTCGCCCGCGTAGCGGACCTCGTCCACGGCCAGCGGCGGATGGTCGGGCAGGACCATGTCCTCGGTCACCTGCCAGGCGCACGGAAGGGAGCCGAGTTCGGCCGCCAGCTCGCGGCCGCTGAAGGCCGCGATCACGCCGGGGCGAGCGAGTGAGGGGGTGACGTCGATGCGGTCGATCCGGGCGTGCGCCATCGGGCTGCGCAGGATCGCGACGTGCAGCAGGCCGGGGAGGGTGATGTTGTCGGTCCAGTTGGTCTGCCCGGTGACCAGCCGTGCGTCCTCCTTGCGGGTGCGCGAGCGCCCGACCTCCGGTGCGATGAGCTGCTCGGTCATGCCGGCGCCTCCTGACCGGTCGTGCTGGGCACGTCCGAGCGCACGCCGCGCGGCTCGGGTGCGCCGTGGCGGCGCAGCTCGGCGGCGGCGGCGAGGACGGCCCGGACGATGTTCTGGTAGCCGGTGCAGCGGCAGAGGTTGCCCTCCAGCGCGTGGCGGACGTCCTCGGGGGTGGGGTCGGGGTTCTCCTTGAGCAGGTCCCGGGCGGCCATGATCATGCCCGGGGTGCAGTAGCCGCACTGCAGCGCGTGCTGCTCGTGGAAGGACTTCTGCAGCGGGTGCCAGGCGTCGCCCACGGCGAGGCCCTGGATCGTGGTCACCTCGCCGCCGTCGGCCTGGACGGCCAGCACCGAGCAGCTCTTGACGCTCGCGCCGTTCAGGTCGACCGTGCAGGCCCCGCAGTTGCTGGTGTCGCAGCCGACGGGGGTACCGGTGAGTCCCAGCCGGTCACGCAGGTAGTGGACGAGGAGGAGGCGCGGCTCGACCTCATCCTCGTACGCCACGCCGTCGACGTTCACGGAGATGTGAGCCATCTGCCCCTCCTAGGCTCTCGGGCCCTGGGCACTCGGGCCCGAAACGGCAGAATTCCGCTGATACCAACAACCCTAGGCCCGGGTTCGCGGCTGCGCGAGGCGTCCCGCTCAGGCCTCGGGGCCGACGAGGCAGTTGAAGGTCTGTCCGGCACTGCCCGACAGGACGGCGTGCAGGTCGTGCTCCTGGGCAAGAGGGGCGGGAAGAGCGAGGTCCTGGACTCCCACGGTCACGCTCAGGTCGTGCCGGTGGACGCTCCCTGCGGAGGCGGACTCGACGGTCAGCTCGCCGGCCACGGTGGTCAGCGCGGTCCAGGCAGTGACGGTGACGCCGTCCGCGGCGACGCGGTATTCGAGGGCGCACACCGGCGGTACGGGCGCCCCCGGAGGTGGAGGCCATGGCGCCCCGGGCGGCGGCAACGGCGGTAGCGGCGGCCCCGCCGGTCGCGGCGGCAGCCGTAATGAGGAGCTCGGGCCGGTGGCGGCCTGGACGGGTACGGTGCGCGAGTCCATGGCGATGACCACGAGCAGCGGAACGAAGAAGACGAGCAGGACCGCGATGCCGATCATCAAGGAGCCGTGCGACCGCGGCTGCGGCGGTTCCTGGAACGGCTCCGACGACCGGGTGAACGCCATGTTCGTACTCCCCCTGTTGTGCGTGCTCGCGCCAGACTTGCAGCAACGACCCGGCCGCTTACGGCTCGTTGCCGGAATGTGACGCCGCAGGCACGCGCCGCCCGTGTCACCCGCCCATCAGGGGCAACCCGCTGATCACCCCGGGGACCGCCGAGCCGACCCTGGCGAAGGTGGAGCAGTCGCTGCCGGAACCAGGCTGGACGGTCTGCACCTCGTCGCAGACCGCGTCGTAGTTCCCGGCGGTCGGCACGGTCGGCGCCATCGGCGCGGTGGGCGCCATCGGCGCCTGCGCGGCGCTCGCGGCCGGGGAGGCGGTGACGACCGCAGCCACGGCGAGCAGCGCCGGGGCCAGGATGTGTCGAGTCTTCATGCCCGCACCAACGAGCCGTCCGATCCAGCGATGCGCCGAGTCCCCCGTGTGGCCGCGCCGCAGGAGACAGGTCCGGGCTGCGGGTCGGCCCGTCCAGCGGTCGCGACCGAACCCCGTGCGGTGATTTGATCGTAAGTATCCGATTCGGTGTCGGGATCCGTCACTGAGAGCAGGCCCCTGTCGTGAGCACTCCGGAGCGCTTTGACGGCGACCCCACCGGGAGCCGCCTGGATGACGCCGTGCTCGCCGCAGTGTTCTCGCAGTCGCCGATCGGTCTGCAGCTGATGGACACCCACCTGCGGATCGTGCGGGTCAACTCCGCGGCGCGGCTCATCCGGCAGTTCCCGGTCGACCGGATGCTGGGCCGACCGCTGCTTGAGGTGCTTCGCGCCTTCGAGGTCGACAGAGCCGAGCAGATCGTGGGCCTTGCGCGCAGGGTGCTGGAAACCGGGCAGCCCGTGCTCGACCTGCAGATCCACCTGCGCAGCAAGGACGACCCGCCGGTCGAGGCGGTGGCCTCGGCAGCCTGCTTCCGGCTCCAGGACACCGACGGGACGGTGCTGGGCCTGGCCACCGCCCTCGTCGACATCACCGATCGAACCCGCGCCGAGGCGCGGCTGCTCCTGCTGAACACCGCCAGTACCACGATCGGGACAACCCTGGACGTCTTCCGCACGGCCGCCGAACTGTGCGAGGTGACCGTGCCGCAGCTCGCCGACTCGGTCGCCGTGGACGTGCTCGACTCCGTCATGTGCGGTGAGGCCCCGACCTCTGGTGCGGTAACCGGGAACCTGCCGCTGCGGCGAGCCGGCTTCCGCTCCGGCGCCCCCGACGTCCACCAGGGCGTACCCAGCGTCGGAGAAGTGAGCGTCTACCGGGTCGGCACCCCCTACCGGCAGGTGCTGTCGACCCTGCAGCCACGTCTGATCCAGCAGGTGGACCCGGACAGTGCGTGGCTCGACCTCGACCGGACCCGCGGCGCACGGCTTCGCGCGGCCGGGGTGCACTCGCTCATGGTGGTGCCGATGTGCGCCCGCGGCGTCGTCCTCGGGCTGGCCTGCTTCTACCGCTGGCGCGATCCGTCGCCGTTCGACCGTGAGGACCTGGCTCTCGCCGAACAGCTGGCCGCGTCCACCGCGCTGTGCCTGGACAACGCGCGGCTGTACAACCGCGAGCGCTCCGTGGCGCGGATCCTCCAGCTCAGCCTGCGACCGCCGCCACCTGCGGTCCACATCGCCGCGGAGACCGCGCACGACTACCTTCCTGCCGGGTCCGGCGGCGGCTGGTTCGACGTGATCCCCCTCTCCGGAGCCCGGGTCGCGCTCGCGCTCGGCGCCACCACCGGCCAGGACCGCTACGCCGCCGCGGCCATGGGAGAGCTGCGCGCCGCCATCGCGGCGCTCTCGGACCTCGACCTGCCGCCCGACGAGATCCTGGAAAGGGTGCACGACCTGGTCACCGGGCCGGCCAGGGCCGCCGACCAGGAGCGGCGACCGGATCAGAGCCAGCCGGCGACCTGCCTCTACACGGTCTACGACCCGGTGACCCGGGCCTGCACCACGGCCCGCGCCGGACACCCGCCACCGGCGGTCCTCCTCCCGGACGGCACGGCGGAGTTCCTCGACGTCCCCGAGGGCCCGCCGCTGGGAGAGGGCCTCGCGCACTACACGGTCGGGGAACGCACGCTCCCCGAGGGCAGCGTCCTGGTCCTCCACAACGACGCGCTGCTCCAGGAGGGTCCGCGCCCGCTCCACCTGCCGCTGGACCGGGTCAGCCGAGCCGCCGCGACCGCGGAGTCCTCGCTCCAGGACGCCTGCGACGCGATCCTCGACGCGGTGGCCCCCGAGCAGCCCGGGCAGGACGTCGTCCTGCTGCTGGCCCGGACCCGCGCACTGGACGCGGACCAGACCGCCGCCTGGTCACTGCCCAACCGTCCCGAAGCCGTCGCCAGAGCTCGGAAGCTCACCGCCGCCCAGCTCGCCACCTGGGGCCTGGCCGATCTGGAGGACCTGACGGACAGCACCGCACTGATCGTCAGCGAGCTGGTCACCAACGCGGTCCGCTACGCCGAAGGCCCCATCGAGCTCCGGCTCATCCGCGATCGCACGCTGATCTGCGAGGTCACCGACGACAGCAGCACGGCCCCCCACCTGCGCCGCGCCCACGACAGCGACGAGGGCGGCCGCGGCCTCTACATCACCGCGCAACTGACGGAACGCTGGGGCACCCGACCCGGCTGCCGCGGCAAGACCATCTGGGCCGAGCAACTCCTGCCCGACCCGACACCGGCCAACACCAGTGGCGGTTCCGCAAAGTCCTAGCGCGCGCCCCGCTCACGTCCGCGGCTACTGGGGGTCTACCGCGGGGTTGTGCCCGGAGCCGGCGAGGAAGTCGAAGTCGCAGCCCTCGTCCGCCTGGGTGATGTGCTCGGCGTAGAGGGCGCCGTAGCCGCGCTGGTACTTCGGTTCCGGCGGGGTCCACTCCGCGCGACGGCGCTCCAGTTCGGCACCGTCGACTTCGAGTTGGAGCAGTCGCCGCTCCACGTCCAGGCTGATCCGGTCGCCGGTGCGGACGAGTGCGAGGGGGCCTCCGGCGTACGCCTCGGGAGAGACGTGCAGAACGCAGGTGCCGTAACTGGTGCCGCTCATCCGGGCGTCGGAGATCCGGACCAGGTCCTTGACGCCCTTCTCCAGCAGGTAGGCGGGGATGGGCAGCATGCCGTACTCGGGCATCCCCGGTCCGCCGACGGGGCCCGCGCCGCGCAGCACCAGGACGGTGTCCTCGGTGATGCCCAGCGCCGGGTCGTCGATGTGCTGCTGCAGCTCCTGGTAGGAGTCGAAGACGTGGGCGGGGCCGGTGTGCCTGAGCAGCTTCGGGTCGGCGGCGAGGTGCTTGATCACCGCACCACCGGGGGCCAGGTTGCCGTGCAGCACGGCCAGTCCGCCCTCCTCCGCCACCGGGTCCTGCGGCGATCGGATCGCCACGGGTCCGCCGTCCTCGGGCTGGTGGACCTCGGCGTCCTGGTAGTACTCGGCGAACGGCCGGCCGGCCACGGTCGCGCGCTGCGGGTGCAGGGCCCCGGGGACCTCGCTGAGCTGCCGCAGCAGCGCGGGAAGTCCACCGGCGTAGTAGAAGTCCTCCATCAGCAGGGCCCCGACCGGGCGGATGTCCGCGAGCACTGGCACCCCGCGACCGATCCGGTCGAAGTCGTCCAGCCTGAACGGCACGCCGACCCGTCCGGCCATGGCCACCAGGTGGATCAGCGCGTTCGTGGAGCCGCCGAGTGCGAGCACGGTCGCCGCGGCGTCCTCGAACGCCTCCCGGGTCATGATCACGCTCGGGGTGAGGTTCTCCCCGACCAGTTCCACGATGCGCAGACCGGAGGCGGCCGCCATGCGGTGGTGCGCGGAGTCGACAGCGGGGATGGAGGACGAGCCGGGCAGCGCCATGCCCAGCGCCTCGGCGGCGGCGGTCATCGTGGAGGCGGTGCCCATGGTCATGCAGTGGCCCGGGGAGCGGGCCAGTCCGCACTCGACCTGGGACATCTCGCACTCGCCGATCCGGCCCGCACGGTACTCGTCCCAGTACGCCCAGAGGTCCGTGCCGCTGCCCAGCGTCCGCCCGCGGTGGTGGCCGCGCAGCATCGGACCTGACGGCACCACGATCGCGGGCAGGTCGGCGCTGGCCGCGCCCATCAGCAGCGCCGGGATCGTCTTGTCGCATCCGCCCATCAGCACCGCGCCGTCCACCGGGTAGGAGCGCAGCAGTTCCTCGGTCTCCATGGCGAGCAGGTTGCGGTAGAGCATCGGGGTGGGCTTCTGGAACGTCTCCGACAGCGTGGCCACCGGGAACTCCAGCGGGAAGCCGCCGGCCTGCCAGACCCCGCGCTTGACCTGCTCGGCCCGCTCCCGCAGATGCATGTGGCAGGGGTTGATGTCGGACCAGGTGTTCAGGATCGCGATCACCGGCTTGCCGAGGTGTTCCTCGGGCAGGTAGCCGAGTTGGCGCATCCGCGAGCGGTGGCTGAACGCACGCAGCTTGCCTCCGGTGGCGCCCTCGCCGAACCAGGCGGCGCTGCGGAGTCGCCTGGGTCCGCCCGCGTCCTCGCTCACAGCCGGCCTCCGGCCTGCCAGCTGCGCAGCAGCCCGGCGATCCGGTCGCGCAGGTCCTGCGGCAGCACCCGGGACGGCGGCCGCACCGCGCGCCCGGCGAGCCCGAGCTGAGCAAGGGCCTCCTTGACGACGCTGACGTTGTCGGCGGAGGCGTCCGCGGCGCGCAGCTCCTCGAAGGTCCGCGTCTCCTCCCACACCCCCATCGCCTTCGCGTAGTCGCCGCCGCGCAAGGCCTCCAGCAGCGCCAGCGAGAGCTGCGGGACGACGTTGACCAGGCCGGAGGTGAAACCGGTGGCGCCGACGGCCCAGTAGCCGGGGGCGGACAGTTCGGCCAGACCGGCGATCCAGGCGAAGCGGTGCAGACCGGCGTCCCGTGCCACTGACGCGAAGCGGACCGGGTCGGGGACGGCGTACTTCACGCCGATCACGTTGGGGCAGAGGTCCGCCAGTGCACGGATCTGCTCGCCGCTGATCCTGGGATCGCGGACGTAGAGGACGACTCCGAGCTCGGGCACGGCTTCGGCGATCCTGCGGTGGTACTCCACCCATCCCTCGGCGGAGCGGTACGGGTGCACGGGCTGATGCACCATCAGCGACCCGGCGCCCGCGTCGCGGGCGTGCCGGGCGGCGTCGATCGCGCTCGCCACGTCCAGGCCGACGCCCGCCATCACCTCCGCGCGGCCCTCGACCGCCGTCACGGTGGACTCCACCGCGCGGCGGGTCTCGGCCCGGTTGAGGGTGTAGAACTCGCCGGTGTTCCCGTTCGGGGTGACGACCTCCACGCCGTGCTCCACCAGGCGGTGGATCAGTGTGGCGTGGATGTCCCAGTCGACCTGCTCGCCGTCCGCCCGGAACGGGGTCACCGGAATGGCGACGACCGTCGACAAGCGGGCACGCAGCAGGTCCAGCGGCGGGGCCGGGTCCGGTGAATCCGAGGTCTCCGAGGTCTCCGAGGTCATGGGTCTGCCCTACTCCGCTTCGTTCTCGGGGAAGTTGCGCGCCACGAAGGCGCTGATGTGGCCGCGCATCAGCTCGCGTACGAGATCCGCGTCGCCGGCCTGTGCGGCCCGCAGGATCTCCCGGTGCTCCTGGGCCTCCCGCTGCCAGGACGGCTGCCGGGCCCAGGCCGCGCTGGACACCAGGGCCGTCTGGTCCCGCAGCTCATCCAGCGACTTCACCAGCAGCGGGTTGCCGCAGCCCGCGTAGAGGGCCCGGTGGAACGCCCGGTTCGCCAGCGAGCGGTCGGCCGCGTCCGCGGCCTGGTCGGCCCGTTCCAGCGCGAGCGCCGCCTCGCCCCAGTCGCCGCTGGACACCACTGCCGTGCGCCCGGCCGCGACCGGCTCCAGCAGCAGGCGCATGTCGTATACGCAGCGCGCCAGCTCCCGGTCGACCTCGCGCACCGCCGCGCCCCGGTAGGGGCTCATGGTCACCAGGCCGGAGCCGGCCAGCGTCTTCAGCGCCTCGCGCACGGGTGTCTTGGAGACCCCCAGACGCTCGGCCAGCTCGGTCTCGACGAGCGCCTGCCCAGGCTTCAGCTCTCCGATGAGGATCGAGTGCTTGATGGCGTCCAGCACCGCCTCGGTCCGGGACGGGAGGGCGCCGGGCCGGGAGCGGCCTGGCTGGGCGAGTGTGTCGGACACGGTTCCGGCTCCAGGGGTGTGCGTCGGGCGAAGCTGGTGCCTCGGCGGGCCAGAAGCCCGGATCGAGATCTCATATATGATGTGCCGCAGACGCTAGGACCGGCCGAGAGAGGTGTCAAGGGTCACAGCACCCAGGACCCTCCAGCCTTCAACCCGTGCCACCACGCTTGCGCGATCCATCGACGGGGGATTCAGGCCGCCGTAACCTCACAGCTCGTCATATATCAGACGTCACCAAGGAGAATCCTCCTACGTGGCCGCCACCCGTCCTGCTCGCGGCAACTGACACCCGTTCAGCCCGGACTCTGGGGGAGCGACCCCCGCCACCGCCCTCCCGGGCCAATAGCTGGCGCTGCGTCAATTGTGCATCTACCTATGCAAACAGTACTTTCAAATCAAGTAGTACCTATATAGGAGAATACGGACATTACGCCAACCTGTGCTTCCTGTGGCCATCGTCACAGGAAGTTGCGGTACAGGCCTCCTTCTGCTTAGCGTGCAGCCTGTTCGCACTTAGCGGAACCCAGAACTCCGGAACGCCGAATCCTGCCGCCGGAGGCCAAGGGCGCTCACAACCACCCACGACGGCAGGGGCGGGGGAACCAGGTAAGTCGCCGCAGCCCAACGGGCTGCGGCTTGGGGTGAAGCCGTGCTCAGCGCGGCCGGGCTACCTCACGGCCCGAATCCGACAGCTCACCTCGCAGGCGTCGGAGAGGATTCCTGCCATGCTTCTGTCCGGAAACGGCCGCCATCGTCGCCCCCGCACGAACCAGACCAAGCGCCTGGTCGCCACCGCCGGTGTCGCCGGTGCGGGCATAGCCCTCCCGCTGGTCGGCACGACCAGCGCCTTCGCCGCCCCGGTCTCGACCTGGGACGCAGTCGCCCAGTGCGAGAGCACCGGCAACTGGTCCATCAACACCGGCAACGGGTACTACGGCGGACTGCAGTTCTCCGCCTCCACCTGGGCCGCGTACGGCGGCACCCAGTACGCCGCCACCGCCGACCAGGCCACCAAGGACCAGCAGATCGCCGTCGCGGAGAAGGTCCTCGCCTCGCAGGGCCCGACCGCCTGGCCCATCTGCGGCCCCCAGGCCGGCCTGAGCCAGGGCGGCGCACCCGCCAACGTCAGCACCGCGGCAACCGGCTCCAGCACCACGTCCGTTCCCAGCAGCCACACCGCCTCCGCCCCGGCCGCGGCCAAGCACGCGGCGACCTCGGGCACGGTGAAGCACGCGACCGCGCAGCCCGCCGCCAGCGGCGGCACGTACACCGTCGTCTCCGGCGACTGGCTGTCCACCATCGCGCAGTCCCACCACGTGTCCGGTGGCTGGCAGGCGCTCTACCAGGCGAACAAGGCGACTCTGACCTCCGGCCCGAACCTGATCTACCCGGGCCAGCGCCTGGTGCTCAGCGGCGGCCAGGCGACCACCTCCGCCGACCACGAGGACTCGGCCCCGGCCTCCTCCTCGACTCAGAGCAGCAGCACCCATTCGGCCGCGCCCTCGACGTCGAACGCGACCTCGACTGGGACCTCGACCTCGAACGCGACCAACGCCTCCGCCTCGACCCTCACTGGCGACCCGCAGTCCATCGCCGCGCAGATCGTCCCGGCCGACCAGCTCGCCTCGTTCGACCAGATCATCTCCCACGAGAGCAGCTGGAACGTCAGCGCGACCAACCCCTCCTCCGGTGCCTACGGCCTGCCCCAGGCCCTGCCCGGCAACAAGATGGCCTCCGCCGGCGCCGACTGGCAGACCAACCCGGCCACCCAGCTCCGCTGGGCCCTGGACTACATGAACACCACCTACGGCAGCCCCAACCAGGCCTGGGCCTTCTGGCAGGCGCACAACTGGTACTGATCGACCCGAGAACGAAGAGCCCGGCATGCAACCTGACGCATGCCGGGCTCTCCGCACGCTCCCTCAGCGCGCCCGGGCGAGAAAGACATCGGTGACCTGGAGCACGTCGATTCCTCCGCCATGGTCGTCGAGCACGCGGCGGGTCTCCCCGAGTGCCTGCTTCTCCTACTATGTCGGGCATGAACACTGGGGGGCCGGCGATACGGCTCATCGACGACCGCTTCGAACTGCTGCAGCAGCTGGGCGGCGGAGGCATGGGCCTGGTCTGGCGGGCGCGCGACATCGCACTCCAGCGCGAGGTCGCGCTCAAGGAGGTCCGCCCGCTCGACCCGGCGATGGCGGCCGCCGACCCGGCCGGTGCTCGGGAGATGCGCGAGCGAGTGCTGCGCGAGGCGCGGTCCCTCGCCCGGCTCCAGCACCCGAACGTCGTGACCATCCATCACATCGTCGACACCGACGAGCATCCGCACCCCTGGCTCGTCATGGAGCTGGTCAGTGGCGGCAGCCTCGCCGACCGCCTGGCCCGCGACCCGCTCTCCGTTCCGGAGGCCGCCAGGATCGGACGCGGTGTGCTCTCCGCCCTGCGCGCCGCCCACGCTGCCGGCATCCAGCACCGGGACGTCAAACCCGGCAACGTCCTGCTGCGCACCGACGGCACGCCCGTCCTCACCGACTTCGGCATCGCCGCCATGCACGGCGCCACCGCTCTCACCGCCACCGGCTCGCTGATCGGCTCACCCGAGTACATCGCACCGGAGCGGATCCGCGGCGAGGAGGGCAACCCGGCCTCAGACCTGTGGTCGCTCGGCATGATGCTGTATGTCGCCGTCGAGGGCTACCACCCGCTGCGCCGGGCCACCACGCTCGCGACCCTCGCCGCAGTGCTCGACGAACCGCTGCCGCCGCCGCAGCGCGCTGGGCAGTTGGGCCCGGCGCTGTCCGCCCTCCTCGCCCGGAACCCTGCAGCCCGCCCGGACGCCGACCGACTCGACCGCCTGCTGGCGGCGGCCGAGTACGGCGGGGGCGCCGCGCCGACCGACGCCCCGCCGACCAGGGAGCCGACGTTCCTCGACACCCCGAAGCCCGCCACCCCCGCCGCCACCCCCGCCGCCCCCAGTGCACCGGCCGACCGCAGGCCCGACCAGCTGTCGTTGGTGAAGCACCCCGCCCAGCCGTCGCCCCCGCCCCAGCCCCCGCCCCACCGCAGACGTGCCGCGGTGCTGACCCTCTCCATCGCCGCGGTCGCCCTGACCGGCACCCTCGCCTGGAACCTGAGACCGGGTCACAGCACCGCCACCGGCGCGGCCGGCAGTACCAGCAGCCCCGTCCAGGGCGTGACCACCTCCGGCGGTCCCCAGACGACACCCGTCCCCGCACCGACCGCTCAGCCGGACCTGCTCACTCCCGCCGGGTTGCGCGCCACTATCAAGGCGATGCGCCCGCTGATGGCCGGCACCAAGGTCGAGGAACTCGACGTCTACCCCGGCTACGCGAGCGCCGACGTTCCGACCCAGGCCGATCCGGCGCTGTACGACCGGATCGACTACCGCGACGGCAGCGCCACCCGCTCCCCGGGCGGCACGGTGATCTCCGACAGCAAGCCGGTGGACCTGCAGGGCTTCGACTGGAACGTCCTCCCGGCGCTGCTCATGAAGGCCCAGGCGACCTTGAACGTCCCCCATCCGACCAGCCGCTACATCATCGTCGGCCCCGACATGTTCGACGGCACACCGACGATCCGGGTCTACCTCGCCGACGACTACGGCAGCGGCTACCTGTCGGCCGATACCAAGGGCGTCGTGAAGAAGACCTACCCGCGCGGCTCCTGAGCGCCCCGTCCGCTGCTACTCCTCCTTCGCGACGGCCGTGACCCACTCGTCGACCGTGGCGGCCTCGGCCACGATGCCCTGCTGAACGTCCATCACGAGGAGGGCGCTTTCTCACATGCCTGCTGTCCTTTGAGCGAGTCGGTCGGATGGTCCGATCCGGCTTTGTGGTGGCGACCGCGCAGCGCCGAGGCGAGCGCACCGACCAGGGCCATGACCGCGGCCACGCTGAAGACGGTGACGAGTCCGTGGTGGAACGGTCCGGAGACCAGAGCCGGGAAGAAGCGCGTTCCGGTCAGCGTCCGCACGCTGCCGGCGGGCAGGGTGTGCAGGACGCCGCTGGGTCCGAGCAGGTTGCTGATCGGGTTGTCGCCCAGGAACGTGGCGAACAGCGTGCTCACCGGCGGCAGCCCGGCGACCTGCGTGGCCGTCCCCGGGGGCACCCCCTGTCCCTGCAACCCGCTGTTCAGTGCGTGCGGGAGCGTCCCGCCCAGGCCGGCGATCATCAGGGAGAAGAACAGCCCGATCGACAGGGCGGTGCCCGAGTTCTGCAGCGTCGAGCGCATGCCCGAGGCCACCCCGCGCTGCCCCGGCGGCACGCTGCCCATGATCGCCGAGGTGTTGGGGGCGGAGAACATCCCCTGCCCGAGCCCGCTGAACAGCAACAGGGCGGCGAACGCCGGATAGGGGAAGTTCACCGGCAGCAGAAGCAGGCCCACGAACGCGACGGCCACCACGACCAGCCCGGTGGTGGCGAAAAGCCGCGCGCCGAAGCGGTCCGAGAGGTAGCCGGACGTCGGCCCACCGATCAGGAACCCGATGGTCAACGGCAGCATGAAGATACCGGCCCACAACGGGGTGCGCGCGAAGTCGTAGCCGTGCAGCGGCAACCAGATCCCCTGCAACCAGATGATCAGCATGAACTGCATGCCGCCGCGGGCGATCGACATGAGCAGAGCCGCCACGTTGCCGGCGGCGAAGGCGCGGCTGCGGAACAGTCCGAGCCGGAACATCGGCTCGGCGATCCGGGTCTCGGCGATGCAGAACGCGGCGAGCAGCAGCACTCCCGCCCCCATCCCGCCCAGCACCCAGGGATTGGTCCATCCGGTCGACCGGCCGCCGTAGGGCTGGATGCCGTAGGTGACGGCGGCGAGCAGGGCGGCGGCCCCCGTGGCGAAGGTGATGTTGCCGACCCAGTCGATGCGGCCGGGACTCCGGGATCCGGTCTCGCGCAGGCTGCGGTAGGACCAGATCGTGCCGGCCACCCCGATCGGGACGCTCACCCAGAACACCGCACGCCAGTCGATGGTGGCCAGCAGGCCACCGAGGAGCAGTCCGAGGAACATGCCTGCCAGCGCGGTGATCTGATTGACCCCCAGGGCCATTCCGCGTTGCCGGGAAGGGAAGGCGTCGGTCAGGATCGCCGCCGAGTTCGCCGTCAGCATGGACCCGCCGACGGCCTGCACCATCCGGAAGCCGATCAGCCACAGTGCGCCTCCGCCGCCCTTCAGCGGATCGACCGAGAGGGCGAGCGAGGCGCAGGCGAAGATCGCGAAACCCAGGTTGTACATCCGGACCCGGCCGAACATGTCGCCGAGACGGCCGAGGGCGACCACGAGCACCGCGGAGACCAGGGTGTAGCCCAGGATCATCCAGAGCAGGTAGCCGATGTTGCCGGGCGCCAGCGGGTCCAGGCCGATGCCGCGGAAGATCGCCGGGAGTGAGATGATCACGATCGTGCCGTCGATCGCGGAGATCAGCACGCCCATCGTCGTGTTGGACAGCGCGACCCACTTGTAGCGTCCGCCCCCGCCCCTGCCCCCGTCGCCTGCGCCGCCTCCGTCGCCTACGCCGGTGTCGCGTTCGTCGGCCGCGTTCCGCCGCCGGGGTATCACAGCCGCTCCCCGAGCCGGTCGAGCAGCGGCAGCACCGCGAGCAGTTCCCGTCGCTCGGCGGGAGTGAGCTCCTGCTCGAGGACGGTGCTCAGGTGCTGCACCGATTCGGAGCGGCGGTCGGCCATCACCTTGCGGCCGGCGTCCGTCACCGAGACCACCGCACGGCGGCCGTCGGCGGGATCCTGACGACGGCTCACCAGACCGCGCAGCTCCAGCGCGGCCAGGGTGGTCGCCATGGCCTGTGGGCGCACCCGCTCCGACTCGGCGAGCGACCCTGGGGAATCCGGGCCCTCCCGGTCCAGTCGCGCCAGGACGGACGACTCGGACAGGGTCACCTCCCCCACGGTGTGGGCCTGCCGCATCCTGCGCGCGATGCGCCCCACGGAGAGCCTGAGCGCCGCTGCGACCTCGGCGGCGTCGTCTGCGGGTGGTCTGGTGTCATCCATAGATAGTAACAATAGCTTAATCAATCCATCGTAACTACTACGCCGGGTCCAGGTCCCGGAACAAGCGCGTGTGCCCGGCCCGAAGGGTCGGGCCGGGCACACGCGACGAGCTGCGGTCGGGTCGGGTTCAGCCGGTGAAGGCCGCCGTTCCGTTTGGGGTTCCGAGGCCGGTCGGGCCGTCGTAGCCCGCCCCGGCGTTGCACAGGTAGGAGGGCGAGCAGGTGCCGTTGGCTCCGGAGGTGACGTCGTAGAGGGACGAGGTGTTGGCGTACGCGTCGGAGGCGGGCACGGTGCTGCTCCCAGGCGTTCCGGCGAGTGCGTACACCGAGGCGATGATCGGGGAGGAGGCGCTGGTGCCGCCGTAGACGTTCCAGCCGGAGGCGCCGTAGGTGTCGTAGACGGCGACTCCGGTGGCGGGGTCGGCGACGGCGGAGACGTCGGCGACGGTGCGTCCTGAGCAGCCGGTGTCGGTCTGCCAGCTGGGCTTGGACGAGTACTGCGAGCAGCCTGAACCGGTGCCGTTGCCGCCGGCAGTGGTGCCCCAGACCGATTCGGTCCAGCCGCGGGAGCTGGAGTCGGCGCTGAGCGAGGTGCCGCCGACGGCGGTGACGTAGGGCGAGGCCGCGGGGTACTCCACGCCGTAGCCGGCGTCGCCCGCGGAGGCGGTGATGGCCACGCCGGGGTGGTTGAAGTAGCTGCTGTCGTAGCCCGAGTCGGAGGAGGACTCCGAGCCCCCGTAGCTGTTGGAGACGAAGCTCGCCCCGAGCGAGACGGCCTCGTTCACCGCGGTACCCAGGTCGTCCATGCTCGCGGAGTTGGCCTCCACCAGCAGGATGTTGCAATTGGGGCAGGTGGCGCTGACCATGTCCAGGTCGAGTGATATCTCACCGGCCCAACCGCTGTCGGCCGTGGGGTAGCTGGTGCCACCGGTCTGGTCGACCTTGCTGAAGCAGCCGCCGGCGCTGGTGCAGGCCGGCAGTCCGTACTGGCTGCGGTAGGCGGCGAGGTCGGACTCCGCGTTGGGGTCGTCCATGGCGTCGACGATCGCGACGGTCTCCCCGGAGCCGTTGGACGCCGCGGCGGAGCCCAGGTTGTAGGCGCTCTGGATGTCCGTGGGCCCGTAGCCGGACGGGGTGGCCGCAGCGGCGGCGTTCGCGGACAGGCCGGAGACGCGCCCGGCCGCCTTGGACGTCGCGGTGGTGCCACTGGTGACGCGGAGCGCGTTGCAGGCCATGTAGCCGCGCTTCTTCGGCACGGCGCAGGAGCGGGTCCAGGTCACATGGTGGTGGTGCGCCCGGGCAGTTGACGCCGCGCCCGCCGGGGCGGCTGCGCCGAGTCCGGCGACCGCGAGCCCGACTGCGGCGGTGAGGGCGATGACGGCGCGGCGGGCGTGCACCGTGAAGTAGTTGATGCGCAAGGCGCAGACTCCTCTGGAACGTGGGGGCTGGAGCTGGGCGTAGGGGTGGCGACCCGGCGGGCTTAGTAGATCATGCACATGACAGGCAGGTTGCCGCCTCTGGACTTCCTGCTGACACAGAGTTCTCCACGCCGCTAACGCCTCGCCGACGCGGCGCTAACGTCCCTGCCGGCGCCGCTGCCGATCAGCCCGGCACCGACGGCACGTCGACGAGACCCGCTGGGGTGCACGTACTCGGGCGTGCGTACTCAGGCGCACCGGGCGCGGTTGGGACCAGGATGGGCGCCATGCTCAGCGACATCGCCCGCCGCGTCGTCCCCGCCCTCGGGCGATTCCAGGTCACCACCGACCACACGCACCCAATCGCGCCCGGCAGCATCGTGGCCGCGAACCACAGCTCGCTGATCGACCCGGGGCTGGTACTGGCCGCGCTCGCCCGCGTGGACGCGCGCGACCCGGTGGTGCTGGCAGCGGCCGGTCTGTGGCGCGTCCCTCTGCTGGGCACCCGGCTGCGCGCGGAGGGCCACATCCCGGTCCACCGCGGCGGCCCGCGCGCCGCCGAGGCACTGGAGTTGGCGGCACAGGCCATCGTCCGCGGGCGGATCGTGGTGATCTACCCGGAGGGGAGACTGCCGCGCCGACGCGACTCCGCCGACTGCGATCCCGAGCCCTTCCGCTCCGGCGTGGCCCGGCTCGCCCTGGCCACCGGGGCTCCCGTCGTCCCGCTCGGGCAGGTGGGCGCCCGCCGGGTCGTCTCCGGTGGGCGGATCAAGCAACTCGCCGGTGTGCTCACCGCGCCGCTGCGTCGACCCCGGCTGCACGTGCACCTCGGCGCTCCGCTCCACCTCACCGGCTCGCCGGACCAGGCCACCGCTCAGGCGCACACCGCCGTCGCCGCAGCCCGGCTCACCGCCGCCGAGCACATCGCCGTGCGCACTCGCGTGGAGGGGGAAGCCACGGAGGCGCTGCGGCTATAGACCGACCGGCACATGGGGGGTGGGTGAAGGAGCGGGGCGAGAGAGGGGGCACCCCCGGACGAAGTTTGGGGGAGAGTCTGGGCGGGGCGGAGGAAGGAGCCATTGCGGAGCACTGGCGACTGACGACAACCCGGTCAGGCGAGAGCCTCCCCCACCCTTCGGGCGGGAGGTGCCCCCTTGCCTGCGACGCCCCCCATGTGCCGGTCGGTCTCAGGCTGACTCGTCCTCGCCGGGCAGCCAGCGCAGTGCGAACCACAACTCCATCCGCACATCCGCGTCCGCGAGATCGACGTCCAGAAGTGTGGCTATCCGGCCGATGCGCTGCCGCACCGTGTTGCGATGCAGGTCAAGGGCGATTGCTGTCCGGTCCCAACTGCCGTGCAGGGACAGCCAGGTCCGCAGCGTGTCCAGCAGCGCCTCCAGGCCGGGCGACCCCGCTTCGATGAGTGGTGCGAAACGGGTATGGGCCAGCGCCCGCGCATCGACGGGCGCGACCAGGGCGTGCAGGCTCAGTTGATCGCCGTTGTGGTGGACGACGTGGCTGCCGGTGCCCAGCGCCCGGCGTAGCGCGCGCTCGGCGCGGTTGGCGGCGAGCGGGAGATCGGCGGCCGTCGCGGGCGGGCTGATGCCCAGTGTCCAGCCGAGCCTGGCAGTGGTCTCGAAGCCGGGTGCGGCTCCCCCCTCCACGTCGGACCCACGATCGTCAAGGGGGACGACGGCGCACAGCGTGTCGCCCTCGATCTCCAGATAGGGGGTGCCGAGGGCGGTACCCAGGGCCGCGACGTGGACCGGGGCGGAGGGCGGCTGGGATCCGTCCACAACTGCGGTGCGGCGCCCCTGGACCACGACCCAACGGGCTGGACCGGCTGGGTCGGGGAGGGCGGTGGCCGGGTGCAGCAGCGTGGCGACTTCCGCCGCGTCCGCGCCCAGCAGGACTCGAACCAGTGCGGCCGCGCTTCGGGTGTCCCCGCCCAGCGCGTGTCGCGGCCCGGTGAGAAGTGAGAGCAGGACGACGCCGACTCCCGTCACCGACCGGTCCACGGCCGAGAGTTGCGCCGAGGTCACGAGGCCGAGCACCAGCGGGGTGGCGGTGTCGCCGCCGGGCAGCGTGTGCGCGACGAGCTGCGTCCCGCAATGGTGCTCGGTTGCCGACCCCGGGGTGCGAATGGCGAGTTGCCGGTCCACCGCGGACCGCCGCCGTGCGCCCAAGTCGCCCGCGAGCGCGCGCAGCCGCTCCGGCATCGGCTCGGCTGGACGCCTACCGGCGGTGAAGAGTTCACGGCCGTCGCCGTCCATGAGCAGGGTCCACGCGCCGAGGTGGGAAGCCAGCTGCCGCAGGACGGCCTCCACCGCGTCCGGCCGGGCCGCGGCCGAAGCCAGGGCGGCCTGGGCCTGGGACATTCGCTGCAGGTCTCGGCTGCGGGCCTCGGCCATGGCCAGGTAGACCGCCCGCCCGATGGCGACGAACGGCGTCTGCGGTGGCACGCGGAGCAGCGGCAGCCCTTCTCGGTCGCAGGCTTCGACCAGCTCCGCCGGTACCTCGGCGTGTACCGGGGCGACCCCGAAGCCGAGGGCAGCCACCCCGACCCGGACCAGCCGACGGACGTAGGAGTCGATCTCCTCGGCGGCGGCCGGCAGGTGCCTACCTGCGGTGAGCAGCAGTTCGCCGCCCAGCAGGTACTGGGTCGGATCCTCCCACTCGGTGGTGTGGACCATGGCGACCGGCCGGTCATCGGACGGTCCGGCGATCTGCAGCAGCTGTAGTTCGGGGTGGGCGAGCACCTCCCGCAGAGGCACGGCGGAGAGATAAGCGGTCGGCTCGCGCTCGGGTTCAGGCATGACGGTTTCCTCTGCCGATCGGAACGAGACTCACTGCCGCACGCCGATCCTGGTGTGCACAACATCCATCATGGAGCCTACTGGCAGATGAAACCTACACTTCCTCCTGCTTGCGGCCGCGGTTAGGTTCGTACCGCGACACAGCAGACGCGATCCCCAGCCCAACCGACGCCGTCCTGCCTGCCCGCCTCCGCGAGGTCGAACTCACTAGTTGCAGCCCTGAACCGCGCTCAGTCCGGCGCGATGCAGGGCTGCAACCGCGCGCCAGTCGGGTCTCAGCAGTGGGCCCGCCAGGACGGCGATTCGGCACGCCTGCCCCGGGCGCGCCAACCCCAGGGGGTTCGCCTACCCAGATCAACCACGCAGAAAGACATGGCCCCATGAGCGAACCCGGCAAGCTGCGCAACTACATCAACGGCGCGTACACCGACGCGGCCGACGGCCGGACCACCGAGGTGATCGACCCCGCGACGGGCGAGGTCTACGCGACCGCGCCGCTCTCAGCAGCGGCGGACGTCGACAAAGCCATGGCCGCCGCGGCAGTCGCCTTCGAGAGCTGGCGCGACACCACCCCGTCGGTGCGCCAGCTGGCCCTGCTCAGGATCGCGGACGCGGTCGAGGCGCGGGCACGGGAGCTGGTCGACGTTGAGTGCCGCGACACCGGCAAGCCGAGGGGGCTCACCGCCGCCGAGGAGATACCCCCGATGGTGGACCACATACGATTCTTCGCGGGCGCGGCCCGCCTGCTGGAGGGCAAGTCCGCGGGCGAGTACCTGCAGGGCACGACCTCCTTCGTCCGCCGCGAACCGGTCGGTGTCTGTGCCCAGGTCGCACCATGGAACTACCCCATGATGACCGCGGTATGGAAGTTCGCCCCGGCCATCGCCGCCGGAAACAGCGTGGTGCTCAAGCCGTCGGACACGACCCCGGCCTCCACGCTGCTGCTCGCCGAGATCGTCGGGGAGGTCCTGCGAGGGCTGGGTCTGCCCACCGGCGTCCTCAATGTGATCTGCGGTGACCGGGAGACCGGCAGCCTGATGGTGGAGCACCCCACCCCCGCGATGGCAGCCATCACCGGCTCGGTGCGAGCGGGCATCCAGGTCGCCCGGAGCGCCGCCAAGGACGTCAAGCGGGTCCACCTGGAGCTGGGCGGCAAGGCCCCGGTCGTGGTCTTCGAGGACGCCGACATCGCCGCCGCGGTCGAAGGCATCACCGCGGCCGGGCTCTTCAACGCGGGCCAGGACTGCACCGCGGCCACCCGCGTGCTGGTGCAGCACGAGCTCCACGACGAGTTCCTGGCCGCCCTGACCAAGGCTGTCGCGGCCACCAGGACCGGCCATCCGGACGACCCGGACGTGCAGTACGGCCCGCTCAACAACGCCAACCAGCTCGCGCAGGTGGCCGGTTTCGTCCAGCGCCTCCCGGCCCACGCCACGATCGAGACCGGCGGCCACCAGGTGGGTGACAAGGGCTACTTCTACTCCCCCACGGTCGTCTCCGGCCTGAAGCAGGACGACGAGATCATCCAGAACGAGGTTTTCGGCCCGGTCATCACCGTGCAGCGGTTCACCGACGAGGAACAGGCTGTCGCCTTCGCCAACGACGCCCAGTACGCCCTCGCGTCATCCGTCTGGACCAGGGACCACGCCCGCGCCATGCGGATGTCCCGGCGCCTGGACTTCGGTTGCGTCTGGATCAACACCCACATTCCGCTCGTGGCCGAGATGCCCCACGGCGGCTTCAAGAAGTCCGGCTACGGCAAGGACCTCTCCGCCTACGGCTTCGAGGACTACACCCGCATCAAGCATGTGATGACCGCGACGGCGGGCTGACCGCTTCGCGCGACATCGGAAGTCCTGCCTCGGCCCTCGGCCGGCTCGTTCAGCCGGCCGAGGGCCGAGGTCCGACGGTCACAGATCACAGATCAGAGGTCAGAGGTCGGGCTAGGAAGCCCCACTCCACGGCGCGGGCACGAGGACCCAGATCATCTCGGCACCCCGCGTGGCGTCCGGGTTCTTCCAGTTGTGCGGCTCACCTCCGGCGAAGGTCAGCGCGTCCCCCGCTTCGAGTCGGGTGCTGGACTCGCTGAAGCGCAGCTCGATGGCGCCGTTGAGGACGTACGCGGTCTCGAGTTCGCAGTTGATCGTGTACAGCTCGCGTCCACCATTGCCGCCGGGTTCGACGATCGAGTGGATCAGCTGCAGCCGCGACTGCCCGCGCGGGGTCATCAGTCGCTCGGCGACACCGGTACCGCCGAGGTTGATCACCGGCGCTTCGGCGCGACGGACAAGCCCCACCTCCGCAGACTCGAACAGCGATCCGACCTGCAGGGAGAGCACCTCGCACAGGGTCAGCAGGGTGACCACGCTGGGCGAGGTCTCGTCGCGCTCCACGCGGCTGATGAAACCCTTGGTCAGCCCGGTCACGTCGGCGACCTGTCCGATGGTGAGCCGATTGGCCTGACGCGCCGCACGCAGCCCCGCGCCGATCTGCAGCTTGGTGTTGCGTGGCGAGACAGGCAGTGCTCTCAAGGGGTCCCTCCTCCTGCACTGCTCTCGCTCACGCAGTATCGCCCCAGAGACTAGCGCGCCTGTTCGGCGATGTGCCGCAGGAACGACGGCCGAGGTGCCGACTCCGCCGTCCGGCGGAGTCGGCACCTCGGGCCGACCGGACGCGACCCCGGCAGCGGTACGTCCCCCGCGGGTCACGCCCCGGGCGGGGCCGTTCTCGTCAGGACTCGAGGACCAGCAGCTGGGCCTCGTCCTGCTCCCACCCGACGAAGACCTCGCCGTCGAGTTCGCGCGCGGTGCGCCGTCCCGCCGAGAGTTCGCGCAGCAGCAGGTCCTGCCCTCCCACCCGCAGGCGGTGACGGATGGTCGCACCGAGGTTGGTGGAGGTCACCACTCGGCCGCTCGCACTGTTCTCCGTGCGGTCGGCGGGGATGAAGGCCAGATGCTCAGGGCGGATGGACACCGCGTACCGATCGCCGCTCGCGCCGCGGTCCCGCACACGGCCCACGCCGAGCTCGCCGAGATCGACGACGGCGGTCTCGCCCGAGCGTTCCAGCACGGTGCACGGAAGGAGGTTGGCGTCGCCGAGGAAGTTGGCCACCCAGTCGTTCACCGGGTGCGCGTACACGTCGTCCGGCGCGCCCTGCTGCACGATCCGCCCGTCGCGCATCACCACGATCCTGTCGGACATGGACATGGCTTCGTCCTGGTCGTGGGTGACGAACAGAACGGAGATCCCCAGCGACCGCTGGATGGTCTTGATCTCCTCCTGCATCTGCTCGCGCAGCCGCTTGTCCAGCGCCGCCATCGGCTCGTCCAGCAGGAGCGCCGAGGGATTGAAGACCAGGGCGCGGGCCAGCGCAACCCGTTGCTGCTGTCCTCCGGAGAGTTCGCGCGGTCGACGGTCTCCCAGCTTCGCCAGGCCGACGCGCTCGAGGGCCTCCTCGGCCCGCTGACGCCGCTCCGCCGGACGGACCCGGCGCATCCGCAGCGCGAACTCGACGTTCTCCCGAGCGCTCAGGTGCGGGAACAGGGCGTAACTCTGGAACACCACACCCAGGTTGCGGTCCTTCGGGGGGAGCTTGTCGACGGGCCGGCCGTTGATCAGGACCATGCCGGAGGTGAGTTCCTCGAAGCCGGCGACCATCATCATGGTCGTCGTCTTGCCCGAGCCGCTCGGACCGAGCAGTGTGACGAACTCGCCGGGGTGGACCGTGAGATCGATATCGTCGACTGCCGTGACGTCACCGTAGGTCCGGCGCACCCGGCGCAGTTCGATGGAACCCTCCTCCTGGTTCCCGGTCGTCGGGTCGGCGGCTGTCTGGAGCGGAGATGAGGTAGTCATTGAGCTCACCCTGTCTGGTCGGCGGCTGCCGATGTCAGCGGCAGCATCCGGGCGTTGGAACGGCGGCGGAGCATGAAGGAGACCTGCACCAGCAGCCCGAGCGTGGCGGCGGTGACCAGCATCGCCGAGGAAACCGCGATCTTCGGCGTCAGGTTGTACTGGATGTCGGTGAACATCTTGACTGGCAGCGTCGTCGCGCTCGGCGACTGCAGGAACAGGGCGATCACGGTCTCGTCGATGGAGACCGAGAAGGCGAAGAGCGCCCCCGCCACGAGACCGGGCCGGATGACGGGCAGGTACACGAAGCGCGCCACCGACAGCCAACCCGCACCGAGGCTGCGAGCCGACCGAACCAGGGCCGGATTGAGTCCGGACAGGCTGGCGCGGACCGTGAGGAACGCGTACGGCGTGGCAACCACCGCGTGGGCGAGGCCGATCGGAAGAATGGTGCCGACCAGGCCGAGGGACGTGAAGAACTGGTAGAACGCCAGCGCCAGGACGATGGCGGGGACGATCATGGGGGCGAGGATCACCCCGGTCAGCAAGTTGCGTCCGGGAAACCGCCGTCCGTGCAGGGCCACGGCGGCGCTGCCGCCCAGCAGCACGGCGAGTCCCACGGCGATGCCGGCGGCTTGCAGGCTCGCGGCCACGGCTGAGGTCCAGGCCGGGTCGCTGAGGAATCCCGAGACGGCGTCGAGGGAGAAGTGGGCGGGCGGGAAGGTGATGTACCGGCTCTGGTTGAACGCCATCGGCACCACGATCAGGGTGGGCACGACGAGGAAGACAAACACCGGCACGGCTGCCAGCAGCGCCGGCGAGAATCGAGAGCTAGCCGACTTCATGGGCACCTCCGGCGCGAAGGATCCGCTGGTACACCGCTACCAGCACGCTCACCATGGCGGTGAGCAGCAGCGCGAGTGCGGACGCACCTGCGAAGTCGGTCAACTGCAGGGCATAGAAGCCGATCTGATTGGCAATCATCATGTCTCCTGGGCCGCCGAGCACGACCGGGGTGATGAAGAAGCCAGTGCTGATGATGAACACCAGCAGTCCTGCGGCCGAAACGCCCGGCGCCGTGAGCGGAAGGATGACCCGGCGGAAGACCGACAACTCGCCGGCGCCCAAGGAACGTGCGGCCAGCTCCAGCCGGTTGTCGATCGCGGCCAGCGCGGCGAAGATCGGGAACACGGCGTAGGGGAGCAGGTAGTGCACCATCCCGACCACCACGGCGAAGCGGTTGTGCAGCAGCGCGAGCGGATGGTCGGTGATCCCGAGTCCCTGCAGGGCACTGTTCACCATCCCGTTGTCCTGCAGCAGGACTGCCCAGGCGAAGTTCTTCACCAGGACTCCGGTCCAGAACGGCAGCAGCACCAGGGCGAACAGGATGACGCGCATGAGCGGACCGCGACGCCAGATCACGACGGCCAGCAGATAGCCGAGCACGATCGTCGCGAGCGTGGACAGCGCGCTGATCTCCAGCGTGTTCACCAGTGATCTGATCACCAACGGGTCCTGGAGCACCCGCTGGTAGGCCTGGTCGTGCAGGCTGGAGGCGACCAGCCGCCCCAGCGGGGTGAGGAAGAAGACCGCGTCGAAGAGGGCGCACGGCGCGAGGAGGAGCAGCCAGCCCTTGCGGAAGCGCAGAGTGCGCCTGCGGGTCGTGGCGCCGGCGGCCGGGGCGGGCACTGCGGTGGCGAGGGGCATCGTCAGCTCGCCGCCTGCCACAGCTTGAAGGTCTGCTCCGTGGCCTTGAGGTTCTTGGCCCACCAGGCGTCGTCACGGACCAGGATGCTGCCGGCCAGTTTCGGGCTGGTGGGCAGGGAGTCGGCGACGGCGGCGGGCAGCTTCGCAAGTGCTGCGGTGTTCGCCAGCGTGAGATTGGTCGTCTGGTCGAAGTCCGCCCCGGCGTCCGCGTCATTGCTCATGAAGTCCATCAGCCGGAACGCTGCCTCCTTGTTCCTCGCGCCCTTCGGGACGACGAAGTAGTCGCCGGCGAGGACTCCGTTCGAGGAGGAGAAGTTCAACTTGGCGCCGTCCTTGCGAGCGGCGTTGATCCGGTTGTTGAAGCTGGTCGACAGTGCGACCTCGCCCGAGGTCAGCTGCTGGATCGGCTCCTGGTTGGCGGTGTGGTAGATCAGCTTGTCGCGTCCGGGGTGCTGGGCGAGGTAGCGCAGGGCGGCGTCCACGTCCAGAGGGTAGATCCGGTCGAAGGGGATGCCCTCGGCCAGCCGGGCGGCCTCGAGTATCGAGCTGTCCGACAGCTGCCCGTAGACGGATCGCTTGGTGGCATACCGGCTCTGGTCGAAGAACTGGGCCCAGTTCGTGGGCGCCTGGGCGTCGGGGATGTGCGTCTGGTCCCAGGCCATGACGAACAGGAAGCTCAGGTACTTGATGCCGTAGTCCGCTTTCGCATAGGACGGCAGCCCCGTGTCGCTGATGATGTTGTAGTCGAACTTCTCGAGCAGTCCTTCGCTGACTGCCTGGACGTACTCGGGGGCGGTCAGCTCCACGAGGTCCCACTGCACGTCACCGGACTGCACCTGCGTCTTGAGGGCGGCCAGGCTGGTGTTGGCGAGCAGCGTCGGGCGGATGCCCGTCTTCTTCTGGAACGGCGTCAGGATCGTCTTCGTCAACTGGTCGTTGTAGGAGCCGCCGTACGAGGTGACAGTGACGGTCTTGTTCGCGGGACCGCTGTCGGAGGACTTGGTGCTGCAGGCGGTGAGAAGGCTCCCCGCGAACGGAGCCGCGACTGCGGCGAGGGCACCCGTCTTCAGAAGTGACCGACGGCTCATGGGGGTTGTCGTCTGCTCAGTCATGCGTGGCATGGCCTCTCTTGTGCATGTCGCTCATGCGGGGATCGGGCGATGAGAGCTGCGGCCGCGCAAGGGGGAAACGTGCCGCGTGGTGGAGTCGAGGGCGTGACCGCCCTGGCACGGCTGTGGCCGGCCACTGGGGCGTTGCGGGGTTCGGCCCGGCCTGCGCGCCTCGAACGCATGGACCTTTGAACGATCGATGGCTCGTTCGGACTGCGTCACATCGCCGCCGGGTGCCGCAAACCATAGGGCGCGGTTGTCTGAGCGTCAACGATTGTTTTCCAGGAGACACACTCGGACGTTGGCCCAGTGCAAAACATCCACTGATATGTCGAATAATAGATGGAACGTACACTTCCCCTGGGCCACTGCCCGGCCTAGGTTCGGAACCGCGATACAGAGGACGCCGGCCGTCCCCGGAACCCAGCGCGGGTCGGGCGGCACCGTCTCCGCATCCACCCTTTCCCGGTACGGGCCCGGTCCGCCGTCAGGCGGCCCCGGGTCGGCTCCGTCACGTCGCCGCATCCCCACGGTGCGACGGCGACACCCCCACAACACCCGGCCCCCGCGCGGCGGCCGACCGGATCGGAGGACCGCATGGCCGTCGACTACATCGTGATCGTCGCCTACCTGATCGGCATCGTCGGAGTCGGATGGTGGGGCAAGCGACGCGCCCGCTCCAAGAGCGACTTCCTGGTCGCCGGGCGACGGCTGGGACCGCTGATGTACACCGGCACCATGGCCGCGGTGGTCCTCGGCGGCGCCTCCACCATCGGCGGGGTGCGTCTCGGCTACACCTACGGACTGTCCGGCGCGTGGATGGTCTTCGCGATCGGCCTCGGCCTGCTCGCGCTGAGCATCTTCTTCTCCGCCCGAATCGCCCGGTTGCGCGTCTACACCGTCGCCGAGATGCTCTCGCTGCGCTACGGCGACGCGGCCAGCATCATCTCCGGGGTGGTGATGTGGGTGTACACGCTGATGCTGGCGGTCACCTCCACCATCGCCTACGCCAGCGTGTTCGACGTGCTCTTCGGGCTGCCGCGCTGGACCTCGATCATCATCGGCGGTGCGATCGTGGTCGGCTACTCCACGCTGGGCGGCATGTGGTCGATCACGCTGACCGACATGGTGCAGTTCGTGGTCAAGAGCATCGGCGTGCTGCTGCTCCTGCTGCCCATCGCGGTGGTCAAGGCGGGCGGCTTCTCGGGGATGGAGGCCAGGCTCCCGCACAGCTACTTCTCGCCGACCACTATCGGTGGCCAGACCATCTTCACCTACGTCCTGATCTACACCTTCGGGATGCTCATCGGCCAGGACATCTGGCAGCGGGTCTTCACCGCACGCAGCGACAAGGTCGCCGCCTACGGCGGCACGGTCGCCGGCGTCTACTGCCTGGTCTACGCCGTCGCCGGAGCCGTCATCGGCACCGCGACTAAAGCGCTCTACCCCACCCTCGACGGCGCCGACAGCGCCTTCGCCACGATCGTCAAGCACACGCTGCCGACCGGCGTGAAGGGCCTGGTGCTCGCGGCGGCGCTGTCCGCGATGATGTCCACGGCCAGCGGTGCGCTGATCGCCTCCGCCACCGTCGCCAACAACGACATCTGGCGCCGCGTCAAGGCGCTCGTCGGCCGGAGTCCCGAGGCAGGCACGCTCTCCGACCACGACGAGGTCCGCACCAACCGGCTGTTCATCCTGGTGCTGGGTATCGCCTCCATCGCGATCGCCTGTGCGCTCAGTGACGTGATCTCCGCCCTCACCGTCGCCTACAACCTGCTGGTCGGCGGTCTGCTGGTGCCGATCCTCGGCGGCCTGGTCTGGAAGCGCGGCAACCTGCCGGGCGCACTGGCCGCCGTGGTCTCCGGAGGCGTCACCGTCAGCGCGTTTATGGTCGTCAAGGGCGTCCTGGCCAACGAGCCCATCTACTACGGCCTGGGCGTCAGCCTCTTCGCCTACCTCCTGGTCAGCCTGGTGACCCGGCCCACCGACGCGGCGGTACTCGACGCCTGGCGCCGCCGCCTCGCAGACGAGGCCACGGCGCCGGTGGGGACGGACGCACGCGCCGCCGCCGAGCTGGACGCGCCGGCAGCCGCGCTCTGACGCGGGCCCACCGCCGCAACCCTTCGAGACCGCGCCCCATCTGCCGGAAGGTCCAAGACCGATCGCACCCGGCGCGATGATCAAGCACCATCCGGAAGGAACACCCCCGCCATGACCAACGCAGAACCGCGAGGCCCTGTCGACTCCTCGCGTATCCCCCGCTACGCCGGGCCGGCCACCTTCGCTCGGCTGCCGCGCCTCGACGAGGTGGCCCGCGCGGACATCGCGGTGGTCGGAGTCCCGTTCGACAGCGGGGTCTCCTACCGGCCCGGTGCGCGGTTCGGCGGCAACGCCGTCCGCGAGGCCAGCCGTCTGCTGCGCCCGTACAACCCGGCCCAGGACGCCTCGCCGTTCGCCCTCGCGCAGGTCGCCGACGCCGGCGACATCGCGGCCAACCCCTACGACATCCACCAGGCCGTCGAGACCATCGAAGCCGCCGCCGACGAACTGCTCGCCTCCGGCGCCCGGTTGGTGACCCTCGGGGGCGACCACACCGTCGCCCTGCCGCTGCTGCGCTCGGTGGCCAAGAAGCACGGCCCCGTCGCACTACTGCACTTCGACGCCCACCTCGACACTTGGGACACCTACTTCGGCGCCGAGTACACCCACGGCACCCCGTTCCGCCGCGCCGTCGAGGAGGGCATCCTCGACACCGAGGCGCTCTCCCACGTCGGCACTCGCGGACCGCTCTACGGCAAGCAGGACCTGACCGACGACCAGAAGATGGGCTTCGGCATCGTCACCTCCGCCGACGTGATGCGCCGCGGCGTCGACGAGGTGGCCCAGCAACTGCGCGAGCGCGTCGGCGACCGCCCGCTCTACATCTCCGTCGACATCGACGTCCTCGACCCCGCCCACGCCCCCGGCACCGGCACCCCCGAGGCGGGCGGTCTGACCTCCCGCGAACTGCTGGAGATCCTGCGCGGCCTGGCCGGCTGCAACCTCGTCTCCGCCGACGTCGTCGAGGTCTCCCCCGCCTACGACCACGCCGAGATCACCGCCGTCGCCGCCTCCCACACCGCCTACGAGCTCACCACCCTGATGGCCTGTCAGATCGCGGCGACCCGTACGGAGGAAGGCAAATGAGTCACGTCCGCAACGGAGGCGACCTGGTCGTCGAGTCGCTGAGCGCCCTGGGCGCCGAGTGCGTCTTCGGCATCCCCGGCCAGCACGCCCTGGGTCTCTTCGACGCCCTCAGCCGCTCCTCGCTGCGCTACGTCGGTCTGCGCGTCGAGAACAACGCGGGCTTCGCCGCCGACGGTTACGCCCGCACCGCCCGCACCGTCGCGCCGCTGCTGCTGTCCACCGGCCCCGGTGCGCTGACCTCGCTCGCCGCGCTGCAGGAGGCGGCGGCCGCCTCCGTCCCCGTGCTCGCGATCAGCAGCCAGATCCCCAGCGCCGGGCTCGGCGGCCGTCGCAAGGGCTATCTGCACGAACTCGTCGACCAGCAGGCCAGTTTCCGCGACATCGTGAAGTCCGTGCACATCGCGCGCACCGCCTCCCAGATCCCCTCCGCCGTCGCCGCGGCCTGGGAGTCGGCGCTGACCGTCCCACCCGGTCCGGTCTGGGTGGAGGTGCCGCAGGACGTCCTGCTCGCGCCGACCAGCGTGCCGCCGGTCACCGGCCTTCATGCCGAACCGCGTGCGCTCGCCCCCCGGCCCGAACTCGTCGCCGAGGCCGCGGCGCTGCTGGCGCAGGCGCAGCGCCCGGTGGTCCTGGCCGGCGGCGGCGTCGTGCGGGCCGGGGCCACGGATCAGCTGCTGCGCCTCGCCGAGAAGCTCCGCGCCCCCGTGGTCAGCACCTTCGGGGCGAAGGGCGCCTTCCCCTGGCAGCACCCGCTCTCGCTGCAGTCCTGGCTGGAGGACCGGCACACCACCGACCTGCTCGAGGACGCGGACGTGCTCCTGGTCGTCGGCTCCGGCCTGGGCGAACTCTCCAGCAACTACCACACCTTCGCGCCGCGCGGCCGGCTCATCCAGATCGAGGCCGACCTCGGGAAGCTGGAGTCCAACCACCCCGCCCTCGGCATCCATGCGGACGCCGCGCAGGCACTGTCCGCGCTCTGCGACGCGGTACCGGCCAAAGCACCGGACGGCCGCGCCGAGGCGGTCGTCACCGACCTGCTCAAGCGCGTGCGCCATCGGATCGACGGCCAGGGACTCGACCTGGAACAGCGGATCCTCGCCGCGGTGCGCGACGCCCTGCCCGACGACTCCCCGGTCTTCTTCGACATGACGATCCTCGGCTACTGGGCCTGGTCCGCGTGGGACGCCCGCTCCCCCGGCGCCATGCACTCCGCCCAGGGCGCCGGCGGCCTGGGCTACGGCCTGCCCGCAGCGCTCGGCGCCGCCGCGGCACTGAACAGCGACGGCGGGACCAAGCCCGTCCTGGCCGTCTCCGGGGACGGCGGAGCGATGTACTCGATCGCCGAACTCGCCACGGCACTGCAGCACCGGCTCCCGGTCACCTGGCTGATCGTCGACGACGGCGGCTACGGCATCCTGCGCGAGTACATGAACGGAGCCTTCGGCCAGGCCACCGCCACGGAACTCACCCGGCCCGACTTCGTCCGCCTCGCCGAAGCCTTCGGCGTCCCGGCCACCGCGACCACCCCGGACCGCCTCCGCGACGACCTCGCCGCCGCCCTGGCCACCCCCGGCCCCTCCGTCGTCGTGCTCCCGGCCCTGCTCCGCATGTTCGAGCCCACCCACCTGCAACCCTGAGCCGTCACCGGTCCCCGTCCACACACCTTTCCTCCGGCCTCCGTCCGACCATGACACCCGAATGACCGGTGCGGATGCAGGTGGTGGAAACCGCGCATATCGTCGCCTTCATGCTCGTAGACCGGCGTCTGGTTTTGCGACGTGTGGCACAGGCGGCGCTCGTCTGCGGTGTCAGCGCGATGTCAGCTTCAAAGGCCCCCGCCCTGCCGCATGCGGCAGGGCGGGGGCCCGCACGTCCGACGGCCGCGCCGCGGGCGGTCCGCTGGGTGGTGGACCAGCCCGCGATCGTGCCCCGGGCGACCTGGGACACCACGCCGAGTCGAACCGGCCTGCCCGCGCCGCAGTACGCGAGCACGGCGAAAGCCGTATTCGTCCACCACACCGACAGCGGAAACAACTACCGGGCCACCGAGGTCCCCGCGATCATCAACAACATCGACGGAGACCAGACCGGGCGACGGGGCTGGGACGACATCGGCTACAACTTCCTGGTCGACAGGTTCGGCACCATCTACGAGGGTCGGCACGGCGGTATCGACAAGCCGGTGATCGGCGCCCACTCCAGCGGCTTCAACCTCGGCACCGTCGGCATCGCCGCCATCGGCACCTTCAGCGACGGAGCGGCGGTACCCGCACTGATGCTCGACGCGATCACCCGGCTGGTCGCGTGGAAACTGAGCCTCGCCGGGATCGACCCTCGCTCCTCGGTGACCCTCACCTGCAGCAACACCCTCAGCCGCTTCCGTGCGGGCAGCCAGGAGAGCTTCAGCGTGGTCTCCGGCCACCGTGACGCCGACTGCACGCTCTGCCCCGGCTCGGCGCTCTACAACTCGCTCCCCGACATCCGCACCGAGGCTGCGCGCATCCAGCTGCTCACCCGCCACGCCGCGTCCGACGTCGCGGAGGCCGGCCCGGGAACCAACGCGGCCGGCTGCCTGCATCCCGCCCCAGCCACCGAGCGCGCACCGCTCCGGCCAGCGCAGTGGCTTCCGACCAGGTCCGCCGCTCCCCGACCCGGCTGCCCGTAACGACCTGGGCAGCGATAGGGCTCGGTTCGGCGCGCGCCGTCGCAGTGACACTGTGCGGCTCCGCCGCGTGGCTCGATGGCAAGGCGCCGGGACGCCCTTGTAGCGGAGCTACTTGGGCCCGCGGCGCCAGCCGCTCATATCAGAGCGGCCCGGCCTCGCTCCGGGTGCCGGCTGATCCAGCCGGGAGCGGTGACAGCCAACCCCCCTCGGCGTGCGGGTGATTCACGTCGCGCTCGCGATTGGCCCGAGCGCAGACACGGCATGCATACACACAATATGTCTGGCTGTACTACGCGGGACGAGGAATACCCCATGATCGACCAGGAGGCCGTAGCCGCCGCGCCGGCACGTCGTCGCCGGCTGCCGTGGAAGCACCGGCGGGACCTGACACCGGCTCAGCTGCGCCGCAGGCGCATCGTCACCCGGAGCGTACTGGCGGCCGGGACGGTCCTTCTCGGCTGCCTGGGCTGGTCGATCGGCCAGGCCCTGACCTATCCGGGCAAGGACGGCGTCGCGGCGAGGCTCGCCGAATGGGGCCGGGACCACCACCTGGGTCTGGTCATCAACCAGCTCGAGGACTGGCAGTACCAGCTGAACCCGCCGAGGGTCGGCGGCTCGCTCTCGCCGGACGCCCTGGCCCGGATGCGGACGACGGTCACCCCCCTCCAGAACGCCGCAGTGCCGCTGCTCGCCCCCATGCCCACCAGCATCACGCCGGGGCTGCCGGGCGAAGGCGTCTGGCGGCCGTTGGTCACCTACCACGGCATGCCGCTCGTGCAGGGCACCTACATCCGCCCCGATGCCGAGCACTCCTCCTACGAGGCCGCGGTCGCCTGGATCAGCGCCGGCCATGCGCGTTTCCAACTGCACCCCGGCTTCCGCGAGCCCGGCGGGACCTTCTCCGTGCCGCCGACCATCCCGGTCGGCCAGCGCACCGGGCTCATCGCGACCTGGAACGGTGGCTTCCGGATCACTGACAGCACCTCACACGGCGGCTTCTACCTCGACGGACGCACCGACGGAACGCTGCGGGACGGCGCCGCCTCCGAGGTCTTCTACCGGGACGGCTCGATCCGGATCGGCAGCTGGGGCCGGGACGTGAAGATGACCCCCGACGTCATCGGCGTCCGCCAGTGCCTGCAGCTGATGGTCGACGGCGGCCGGGTGGCGGACAACATCGACGTTCCCTACGCCTACGGCTGGGCCTATCAGGGGAAGAAGTACGTGGAGCGTTCCGGGGTGGGCGTCACCGCGCGCGGCGACATCGTCATGGTGGTCGGAAAGGTCCTCTCCGCCCGCACCCTGGCGGAGCTGATGCAGCACGCCGGAGCCGTCCGCGCGATGCCACTGGACATGAACGGCGCCTGGCCCTCGTTCATGAGCTACGACTCGACCGCCAACCCGGCCAACCCGACCCCGGCCAACATCCTCGACTTCGGCGAGGCCGCCGACCGCTACTACACCCAGGCCACCCGCGACTTCGTCGCCGTCTACGCACGATGAGGCCGGCCCGGCCCGGGGCGGGCGCGACCCCGCCCCGGGCCGACGCCACCCCGGGCCGGCCATGGTCACGGCGTGGCGGTCACAGCGTGGCGCTCGCGTCGTGGCGCAGGCGCTGCGCTCCGGTTCCCGACCCGGGCGCGGGCCTGGTCGCCGGCGTGACGGTCCAGTCGGGGTGGCCGGGCATCTTCGGGGTCCTGGTGCCGTAGAGCCAGTCGTTGAGGAAGCCGGACTGGTCCCGGCCGGACACCTCGGACGCCACCGCGACGTAGTCCGCGGTCGTCGCGACGGAGTGCCGGTACCGCTCGAGGAAGGTGCGTTCGATCCGGTTGAAGGTGTCCTCGCCCACGGTCTGGCGCAGGGCGTACAGCACCAGCACACCACCGGTGTAGCGCTGGCTGTCCCACAGATTCGCGGCGCTGGGGGCGGCGACCGGACCGGAGTCCTGTCGCCACTGGTCACCTCTGGCGTAGGTGTACTTCATCCGGTCGTCCAGCGTGTTCAGGCCGAGCGAGTCGGTCCAGCCCTTCTCGTACCGGTAGAGCAGGCCGTAGTAGTCCGCGTGGCCCTCGTTCAGCCACAGGTCGGACCAGCTCGCGGGACTGACGCAGTTGCCGAACCAGGAATGCGTCAGCTCGTGCATCATGTGCGAGCCGATACTGCTCTCCGGGTCGAGCAGGAAGCCGGGCTTGTAGAGCGTCAGGGTCTGCGTCTCCAGACCGGTGAACTGGAAGGCGTCCGGGTCGTCGGAGTTGCACGGCAGCAGGCCGTAGGTCTCGAACGGGAACGGGCCCAGCCGCTGTTCGAGCCAGCCCAGCATGCCCGGCGTGAGCGCCAGCGCCGGTTCGAGCGCGGCGGCGCGCGAGGTCGGGACGATGTCGCGCAGCGGCAGTCCGCCCGGCCCCTGACGGGTTCGCACCGTGTAGTCGCCCACCGAGATCTGCACCAGCTCGGTGGCCATCGGATGCCGGGAACGGTAGAGGTACGTGGTCTGCGGCGCGCCGGTCATGGTGCTGGTTCGGGTGGTGGCGACCAGGGAACCGTTGGCGACCGCGAACAGGCCCTCCGGCACCGTGATCCGAAAGTCGAAGGCGGCCTTGTGGCTGGGGTGGTCGTTGCAGGGGAAGACGGTGTGCGCCGACTGCGGCTGGCCGGCCGTCGCGAACCCGTCGGGTGTGGGGACCCACCCGGTGTGCGGCAGGATCCGGCGCGGGTCGGCGGTGTAGTCGACCTCGACGGCGAACCCGCCGCGGTCCGGCAGGCACGAGTGAGGGATGACCAGCAGCTTCTCGCCGCGCTGCTGGTAGCCCGCGGATCGGCCGTTGACGCGCACTCCGTGGATGTCCAGCCCGAGCGCGTCGAGTGAGAACCCGGACAGAGCCTGCGTCGCATACGCGCTGAGCGTCGCGGTGGCGTCGACCAACCGGGTGTCGGCCCGCCAGGTGAGGTCCAGGTGGTACGCCTCGACCTGGTAGCCGCTGTTGCCCAGCTCGGGGAAGACCCGGTCGCCGACCGAGCCCCCGCCCGGCGCGCCGGTGCCCGTCCGCCCTCGTACCCGCCCCCGAGCCGGTGCGAGCCGGTCGGCGGCCCGCGCCGCCGGGCCGGCGGCGAGCGAGGCGGCCATCGTGAGCAGGGCGGCCACCGGAGCCGTCACCCGGGTTCGGTATCGCATATGTCTCGTTCCGTCGCGGTTCGTGCACGCGGACGGGAGGCGGGGACAGCCGTCCGGCACGCGCTCCCGTCAGCGAGTGGATCACAGAGGTATACGCGCGGCATCGATCGACAGTCACCGGTACACCCGGACAGCGGCACAGGACCAGCCGTACGCAGGACACCCGATCGGCGCAGCGTACCCACCCTGACGAGCCCTCAGCTCGCCGAAAGGTTCCCGAAAGGTGGTCCCCCCTAGCGTCCCCGGTGACGTTGACCGAGCCCCGTCTGGCCACGGCCTACCTGGAGGACTTCATGGACGCACTCAGTGGATGGGTGACCCGACATCGACTGACGGTGGGACTGCTCTGGCTGGTGATCACGGTGGTCGGCCTCGTGCTGGCGCCGTCGGTCTCCGGCCGGTTGAAGAGCGGCAACCACCTGAACAGCGCCGCGTACCGGGCAGACCAGCAGATCGCGAAGCAGTACGGCGGCGCCACCTCCGATCCCGGGGTGCTGGTGCTGGACCTTCCGTCCGGTCAGACCGTGCGGTCGTCCGGCGTACAGGCGGAGCTCGCGGCCGTGGACGCCGGGATCACGAAAGCGGCGCCGACGCTGCGCATCGTGTCCTACGCCGCGACGGGCAGCCAGACCCTGGTCGGGTCCGGCGACACGAGCACGATCGTGCTGGCGTACCCACCGCACGACGGTGACGACATCGACACCGCCGCCGTTGACGCGCTCAGCGGCGCCGCGAAGGCAGCGGCGCCGAACCTGGCCGTCCACAGCACCAGCCTGAAGTCGCTGGCGGCGGGAAACACCACGCAGGGCAACTCGAGTGTGCTGAGCGAGCTGCTCATCGGCGCGTTGGGTGCGCTGCTGGTGCTGGCCTGGGTCTTCGGGTCGTTCCTGGCACTCCTGCCGTTGATCATGGCGTTGGTCTCGGTACTGACGATGCAGCTGTTGATCTACGGGCTGACGTTCGTCATGCCGTCCTCGTCGCCGATCGGCCCCTCGGTCCAGTACATCGTGGCCCTGCTCGGTCTCGGCCTGTCGATCGACTACTCGCTGCTGATCGTGACGCGCTGGCGGGAGGAGCGGGCCGCGGGTCGGCCGAACGACGAGGCGGTTCGTGAGGCCATGAAGCGCGCCGGGCACTCGGTGTGGTTCAGCGGCCTCGTGGCGTCGTTGGGGCTGTTCGCGCTGATCGTCGTCCCGAACTCGGTGGTGCGCGGCATCGGCATCTCCGGGCTGTTCATCCCCTCGACGGCGACGCTGGTCGCGTTGACTCTGCTGCCGGTCGTCCTGTCCAAGATCGGCCCGAAGGTGGACTGGCCGCGGCGCAGCTCCAGGCGCGGCGCGAGCGGCTTCTGGACCTGGTGGTCGCACCGGGTCATCCGGCACCGGGTCGCCGCGGCCGTGGTCGGCCTGGGAATCCTGTGCGGCCTGGCCGGGGTGGCGGCGACGATCAACATCTCCCAGCCCACCAGCAGCGCACTGGCCAGCAGCGGCGCCTACACGGACGGGCTGCACGCGCTGGAGCACGACGGGTTCTCCAGCGGCACGCTGACAGCGGTGCCCATCTGGGTACCGCACGCGGCGGACGCTTCCTCGGTCGTCACCTCGCTGGACCAGGTGTCCGGCCTGCGTGGCACGGTCACCTCGACCGACGCGTCCTGGCGGCAGGGCGGTAGCGCGATCGTGATCGCACTCCCCCAGCACGAGGTCGGCAGCTCCCAGGGCGGCACCACGCTCAGCGACATCAGGAACACCGTGCCGCACGACGCCATGGTCGGCGGCGAGGGCGCGTTGAGCATCGACCAGGTCAACTCGACCTACGGCGCGTTCCCGCTGCTGTTCGCCGTGGTGGCGCTCGTGACGTTCCTGCTCCTGGCCCGGGGATTGAAGTCGATCCTGCTCCCCGCGAAGGCGGTGCTGCTCAACGCGCTGTCGGTGGCGGCGTCCTACGGGATCCTGGTGCTGGTCTTCCAGCAGGGTCTGGGCATGCAGGCGCTGTGGGGAACGAAGTCCTACGGGGCGGTCGACAGCTTCGCGCCGGTGCTGATCTTCGGATTCCTGTTCGGTGTCTCGATGGACTACGAGGTGTTCATCCTGTCCCGGGTCCGGGAGGGCTACGACCGCACCCGCTCCACCCACGAGGGCATCGTGGAGGGGGTCTCGCGCACCGGTCGGCTGGTCACCAGTGCCGCGCTGATCCTGTTCTTCGCGCTCGCCTCGCTGTCGACCGCGAACGACATCACGGTCCGTCAGATCGCGGCAGGTCTGGCCGCCGGGGTGCTGCTGGACGCGGTCGTGGTCCGGATGCTGCTGCTCCCGGCGCTGGTGTCGCTGTTCGGCAAGGCCAACTGGTGGCTGCCCGGCTGGGCCGCCCGCCTGCTCCGCCTTCCTCCGACGAGCCCGGCTGAGCCGCCGTCAGAGCAGCGGATCCCGCTCCCGGTCGGGGATGCTTGACCGATGCGGGTACTGGTAGTCGAAGACGAGCAGGCCATGGCCGAGTCCCTCACCTGGGGGCTGGAAGCCGAAGGGTACGTCGTGGACGTCGCGGACAACGGCGAGGACGGGTTGTGGAAGGCCCGCGAAACGGCACACGACGTCATCATCCTCGACGTGATGCTGCCCGGCCTGGACGGCTACCAGGTGTGCAAGCAGCTCCGCGAGCAGGGCCTGTGGACCCCGATCCTGATGCTGACCGCGATGGACGAGGACCTCGACCACGCCGAAGGGCTGGACAGCGGAGCCGACGACTACCTGGCCAAACCGTTCTCCTACCCGGTCCTGCTCGCCCATCTGCGGGCTCTGACCCGGCGCGGGCTGGGGGTGAGGCCGGCGCTGCTCACCGCCGCCGGCCTCACCCTCGACCCCGCCGCCCGCACCGTCAGCCGGGGCGGGGTCCCGCTCGAGCTCACCAGCCGCGAGATCGCCGTGCTGGAACACCTGATGCGACGCAAGGGCCAGGTCGTATCCAAGACCGAACTCCTCGACCACTGCTGGGACACCGCCTTCGAGGGTGGTCCGGCGGTGGTCGAGGTCCACGTGCACCGGCTGCGCCGCAAGCTCGACCGCGCCGTGGGAATGCCGGTCATCCTCACCCTGCGCGGCGAGGGCTATCTGATCCAGGACGACACGCCGTGAGCCCACGTCGGGCCCCACGGTTCCTGGGCGGGCTGAGCCCGCGGCGCGCCACGTTGCGCACCCGCGTCACCGTGGTGGCCAGTCTCGGGATCACCGCCGCCGTCGTGCTGGGCGTGCTGTTCATGTATCTGCTGCAGATGAACTCGGTGCACCGGACCATCGACGGGCAGCTGCACACCTACGCCACGCAGATCGCACAGTCGGCGCCCACCGGCCGCTGGCCGCAACCGCTGCCCGCGTCGAGCCTGGACGCCAGCGCCGAAGCGCAGGTTCTGGCCCCCGACGGAACGGTGCTGGCCGCGACCCGCACCCTGGTCGGGCTGCCGGCCGTCTACGCGCTGCCCGCGGGGTCGGACACGCCGGTGCGGCAGAAGGCCGCCGACGGCGTGATCCCGACCGAGATCCGCGTCGTCGCCGTGCAGACCACCGTGGACGGCCGCCCGGTGACCATCGTCACCGGCACCGCGACCGACCTGCTCAGGCAGGTCAACTCCGAGTTCCTGCGACATCTGCTCTTCGGCTTCCCGGTCATCCTCATCCTCGCGGCAGGGACGGTGTGGCTGGTCGTGGGCCGGGCGTTGCGTCCGGTGGAGAAGATCCGCCTCGCCGTCACCGACATCACCTCCGCCGACCTGTCCCAGCGCGTCCCCGAACCCGGAACGCCGGACGAGATCGGGCACCTGGCCCACACCATGAACGACATGCTCACCCGGCTGGAGGACTCCGCCCGCAGGCAACGCCGCTTCGTCGCCGACGCCTCCCACGAGCTGCGCAGCCCCCTGGCGGCAATCCGCACCACCCTCGAGGTCGGTCTCGCCCACCCCGACCGGGCCCCCTGGCCGGCCATCGCCGAACGCGCCGCCGGGCAGTCCGTCCGACTGGAGGACCTGCTCCAGCAACTGCTGCTGCTGGCCAGAGCAGACGAGCACCAACTGTCAGCTCAGCAGCAGCGGGTGGACGTGGGCACGCTCCTTCGGGACGTCGTCGCCGGCACGCCGGCCCAGGACCGGGCCATCGAGCTCGACGTGGTGCCCGCCGCGACAGTCGTCGGCAACCCCGACGACCTGCAGCGACTGTTCCGGAACATCATCGACAACGCGGTCCGCCACGCCCGGAACCGGATCCTGATCACGGCCACCACCACCGCCGACGCCGTTCGGGTGCACGTGGACGACGACGGCCCCGGCATCCCGTCCGCCGACCGGGAACGCGTCTTCCACCGCTTCGTGCGCCTGGACGGCAGCCGCGAACGCAGCAGCGGCGGCACCGGTCTCGGCCTGGCCATCGCCCGCGAGATCGCCCTCGCCCACCACGGCCACATCGCCATCACGGACAGCCCCGGCGACGGGGCCCATATGGTCATCACCCTTCCGGTCGCCCCGGATGGCGCCCCGCCCACCCCACGCCCGTCCGCCGGCACCGGCACCGGGCCCTAGCCGGAGGCCTCAGCACCGGTCGTGATCGGCCAGGACCTCGTCGATCACGCGGCGGTGCTCGGCGGCCTGCTTCGCGTCGGTGTCGATCTCCGCGGACAGCTTCCCGTTCCTGAGCAGTAGGTTGCAGGCGCCGATATCCCGTGGAACCACACCGGCGGTGAACTCTCCGCGCAATACCCACATTGTCCGGACATTCGATGCTTCACGTGACCGTAACACCAAGGGTTCGTCCAGCGTCACCCGCGCAGATGAGGATCGGCCATCCACCAGCCTTTTTCGCCCGGCCCTTCCCTGGCCGAGGCGCATGACTGAAGGACGACCTGCGTGACAACGACAGAATCGACGAGCCCTGCCGTCGCAGAAGCGGCCCCGTCCGAGCACAAGAGACTCAAGTCCGGTGCACTCGGAATGACTGGAGTCGTCTTCACGGTGCTGGCCACCGCCGCACCCATCACCGCGATGACCGGCAACGTGCCCATCGCCATCGGCTCCGGAAACGGCGTCGGAACCCCGGCGGGCTTCATCTTCGCCACGGTGGTACTGGTGATCTTCACCATCGGCTACTCCGCGATGGCCCGTCACATCACCGCCACCGGCGCCTTCTACGGCTTCATCACCCGGGGCCTGGGCCGGGTCGCGGGCCTGGCCAGCGGACTGATCGCCACGCTCGCCTACATCGTCTTCGAGAGCTCCCTGATCGGGATCTTCGCGTCGTTCTTCAAGAACGACGTGGAGACCTTCGGCGGGCCGCACCTCAGCTGGATCGTCTACGCGGTCGCGGGCATCGCGATCATCGCCGGGCTCGGCTACTTCGACATCGAGGTCTCCGGCAAGGTCCTCGGCGTCTTCCTGGTCTCCGAAGTGCTGATCCTGCTGCTCATGGGCGGCGCGGTGCTGTTCCAGGGCGGCGGTCCCGACGGCCTGGTCGTCGGCTCGCTGAACCCTGCCAAGGGCTTCACCGCGGTGGCCGGCGGCAGCGTCGCGATCGGCATCTTCTTCGCGTTCTGGTCCTGGGTCGGCTTCGAGACCACCGCCGTGTACGGCGAGGAGTCCCGCAACCCGACCCGCATCATCCCCCGCGCCACGCTCGTCGTGGTCATCGCGCTCGGCGTCCTCTACACCTTCGTTTCCTGGATGACGATCGCCGGGAACGGGGTCCACAACTCCATCAGCATCGCGCAGGGCAGCACCGGCAACCCCTTCGACCTGTTCTTCGGCATCACCCAGAAGTTCGTCGGCACCTGGGCCAAGGACGTCTACATGGTCCTGGCCGTCACCGGCTCCTTCGCCTGCGCGCTGGCCTTCCACAACTCGGCCTCCCGCTACCTGTACGCGCTGGGCCGTGAGGGCCTGTTCAAGGCCGTGGCGCCGCTCGGATCCACCCACGAGAAGCACAAGTCGCCGCACATCTCCTCCCTCCTGCAGAGCGCGATCACGCTGGCGATCACCCTGTACTTCTACTTCTTCCAGGCCCCCTCGAAGGCGGCCCCCGACGTCCCCTACTACTACGAGTTCGGCCTGCTGGCGATCATGGGCACGATGGCGATCCTCATCGTCCAGGTCATCTGCTCGATCTCGGTGATCTGGTACTTCCACGTCGGCAAGCGGCACCCGGAGACCCGCAGCTGGTGGCGCACCTTCCTCGCCCCGCTGGTCGGCGCCGCGGGCATGGGCTACGTGGTGTACCTGCTCTTCGCCAACCTCAGCTTCGCGGCCGGCGCCGCGTCGGACAGCCCGGTATACAAGATCATCCCGTACCTGGTCATCGGTGTCGGGGTGGTGGGCGCGCTCGTGGCCCTCTACCTCCGCGGGACGGATCGGACCCGGTTCGAGAAGATCGGCAGCACCGTCCTCGCCGAGTCCCACGAACGCTGAGCCACCAGCTCACAGTCGCGAACATCCGACCCCACGCTACAGGCTGACGCACCACCAGGAAGGCGCCTGCTGATGGCTTACCGCACCACCCTGCGGGGGGAGCGATTCACCTTCGGTTCCCTGGCCGAAGTCCTCGCCAAGGCGAACGAGGAGAAGTCCGGTGACCAACTCGCGGGCGTCGCCGCCCGCAGCGAACGCGAGCGGGTCGCCGCGAAGACAGCCCTGGCCGAGGTACGCCTCGGCGAGATCGCGGCCACCGCGCTCGTCGAGGACGCGGTGACCGCCGCAGTCTCCGCACCGGCCGACCCGGCGGTCTTCTCCGCCGAGTTGGCCTCGATGGCCGTCGGTGAGCTGCGCGAGCGGGTTCTCTCACCCGACTTCCCCGCGGCCTGGTCCCACGGCCTCGCGGCAGTGATCACTCCGGAGATCGCGGCAGCCTGCGCCAAACTCATGAGCAACCTCGACCTCGTCGTCGCCGCAGCGCCGCTGCGACGGGTGACCCGATGCCGCAACACCATGGGCGAGCCGGGAGTCCTGGGCGTGCGGGTCCAGCCCAACCATCCCACCGACCATGTTCCCGGCATCCTGTTGTCCGCCCTGGACGGCCTCGCCTTCGGCTGCGGCGACGCGATGATCGGGGTGAACCCCGCCACCGAGTCCGTGCCGGCCATCGCCGAAGTCCTGCACGGCCTCCACCAGTTGATCGCCCACCTCGGCGTGCCCACCCAGTCCTGCGTGCTGGCGCACATCACCACCCAACTCGCCGCGATGGACGCCGGAGCCCCCATCGACCTGCTCTTCCAGTCCGTCGCAGGAACGGAGGACGCCAACACCAGCTTCGGCATCGACCTGAACCTCCTGGCCCGCGGACGCGAGGCGGTGCTCGCGCACCACGCCCAGCGTCCCGGCGAGTTCATCGGATCGCAGGTCATGTACTTCGAGACCGGACAGGGCAGTGCCCTGTCCGCCGACGCGCACCACGGCATCGACCAACTCACCCTGGAAGCCCGCGCCCAGGCCGTCGCCCGGCTCTACGACCCGTTCCTGGTCAACTCGGTGGTGGGCTTCATCGGCCCCGAATACCTGGCGAACTCGGTCCAGATCACCCGCGCCGGGCTCGAGGACCACTTCATCGGCAAGCTCATGGGACTGCCCACCGGCATCGACGTCTGCTACACCAACCACGCCGACGCCGACCAGAACACCAACGACAACCTGCTGCTGCTGCTCGCGGCAGCCGGATGCACCTTCGTGATGGGTGTGCCCGCAGGCGACGACGTGATGCTCAACTACCAGACCACCAGCTACCACGACGTCAGCAGCGTCCGCCGCACCCTGGGCCTCGGCCCCTCTCCCCTGTTCCAGGCATGGCTGGATGACGGGCAGTTGCACAACTGGCCGACGACCCTGCCGGAACTCGGCGCAGCACTCGACCGGGACGGCGCACTGCGAGCCCTGCTCCCTGGAGGCACGCGATGACCGAACTCCACCGGCCCCTCCAGGAGCCGGCCACGCGGGCCTGGGTCCGGGCCACCACTCCGGCCCGGGTGTTCACCGGACGCGCCGGCACCTCCTACCCCACAGCGGCGCTGCTGGCCCTGCGGGCGGACCATGCAGCGGCACGCGACGCGGTCACCGCGCCGCTCGATCTCGACGATCCGGAGCTGGACGAGCTGTCGGCGCGGTTCTCCTTCGTCACCGCTCGCACCAGGGCCGGTACCCGAGCCCAGTACCTGCGACGTCCCGACCTGGGACGCAGGCTGGACCCTGCCTGCCGCGAGGACCTGCTCGCGCACTGCCCAGCCGGTGCGGACCTGCAGATCGTCATCGGGGACGGCCTGTCGGCGACCGCGGTGCACGCCCAGATACCGCACCTGCTTCCGCTCCTGGCACGGGGCTGCGACGAACGCGGCTGGAGCACCGGGCGCCCGATCGTGGTGCACCAGTGCCGCGTCGGTGTGATGAACGACGTGGGCGAGCTGCTCGATCCGGCGGTGGTGGTCCTGCTCATCGGGGAGCGTCCAGGGCTGGCGACGGCCGAGAGCCTGTCCGCGTACCTGGCGTACCGCCCTCGTCCCGGACACACCGAGGCGGACCGCAACCTGCTCTCGAACATCCATCGTGAGGGTGTCCCCCCGGAGCAGGCCGCACTGCGGATCCTCGCGCTGGCTCAGGCGATGAGGGCAGCAGGCCGCAGCGGGGTCGCGATCAAGGAACCGGCAGCGCTGGAGAGCTGACGGCCTCCCCAGGCGCTAAACCTGGGGCGGCAGCCGTGGGGCTGATCGGCGTAGTCCGACGAGCCGCCTGCGGGTGGGGCGGCGGAAGCTGGGGATGCTCGGCAACCAGCCGACACAGCCCGACCGCCTCGGCGCGCTGCCTGCGGTCGAGCAGTGGGCCGAGGGGGGCGCCCGCGCTCAGCTTCCACAGGAACGGACTTCTCCATGCCACTCCCCACCTCACAGCTTCTCCGGCGGACAGGTACCGCCGTCATAGCGGCCGGCGCGCTCTGCCTGAGCGGGCCGGCCTGCGCCGCTTGGGCACACGGCCCGGACCGCGCCCCGGCCACCCGGGCGGTCTCGGCCGACGGCGGACAGCAGGTCCTGAACGTCAACATGACGATGAGCGGGTTCTCGCTCCCTGCGTCGGTACCCGCCGGGTTCATCACCTTCCGGACCAGCACCACCGATCCCATGGGCCACACGCTCCAGGGATTCCAGCTGCACAACGGCGTCACGCTCGCCCAGATCCAGAACGAGTTCAAGCAGGCGACCGCGCAGAGCGCCGTCTCCGACGCCGCCGGGCTCCGGGCCCTGACCCGCGACATCACCGCTGTCGGCGGCGCGATGGTCGACCCGGCCACCGCGGTCTCGGTGACCCTGCCGCTGACCGCGGGAACGTACTACTTCTTCGACTTCAACGCGCTGTTCGCCCCCGGGCAGCAGCTGCAGTTCCACACGCTGACCGTCACCGGGCAGTTCGAGGACGGGCAGCCCAGCCACCAGGCAGAGATCATCCAGACCGAGAGCGGCGGACACCCCCACTTCGTCGCCCCCACCCAGCTGGACACCGCCGACACCTTCGAGGTGGAGAACCAGGCTCCGGAGATCCACGAGGCGGTCTTCCAACGTGTCGTTCCCGGAACGACCGACCAGGACCTGCAGACCGCCTTCAACGCCATCGCCAAGGGCCAGACCCCGTCGAAGAACCCCTTCGCGGAGCAGAACATGCGCGGCGCCGGGGCCATGTCGCCGGGACGCACCGAACTGCTGCACTTTGAACCCAGCGCGGGCGACTACGCGCTGCTGTGCTTCATTCCGGACGACATGACCGGCATCCCGCATGCGTTCGAGGGAATGCACCAGATCGTCCACCTGGCACAGCCGAGCGGCGCGGTGGCCACCGGCGCGGGTGGGGCGATCGCCGGAACGGACACGGTCGAGACCGCCGCAGGCGCCGCGATGGTCGCCGCCTCCGTCCTCGGTGCCGCCGCCGTCCGCCGGCGCCGTTCAGCCGGCACCACCGCCTGAACTCCCCGCGGCCGTCCCGGCGAACTCAGCGATCCCAGCGGAGGAGGCGGGACGGCCGCCGGTCACGCGAGGCCCGTAGTAGGAGACCTTCTCCGCGGGTAGGAGTCACCCGTGACGCCGAAGCCTCCTGTCGACGAAGCCGTGGTGATCGCGTTCCGCGACGCCGCCGAGTTCGAGTCCTGGCTTGACGCGCATGTCGACCTGAGGGTCGGCGTGTGGCTGAAGATCGCGAAGAAGGGATCGGGGGTCCCGTCGTTGACCGGCGACGAGGCGGTCGACATCGGTCTCTGCTACGGCTGGATCTCCGGCCAGCGCAAGTCCCACGACGAGGTCTACTACCTGCAGAAGTACGTGCCCCGCCGACCACGCAGCCGGTGGTCGCAGGTCAACGTGGCCAAGGTCGAGGAACTGATCGCGGCCGGGCGGATGCGACCGTCCGGCCTGGCCGAGGTCGGGGCCGCGCAGGCCGACGGCAGATGGGCCGCGGCCTACGCGCCGCAGAGGAACGCCACCGTCCCGGCCGATCTCGCCGCCGCCCTCGCCGCGAGCCCGCAGGCGGCGCAGGCGTTCGACGCGCTCAGCAGGACCCAGCGGTACGCCGTGATCCTGAGACTCACCACCGCCCGCACCACCGCGGCCCGCGCCGCCCGACTCGGCAGAGCGATGGCCGCGCTCAAAACACGCGGCGTCTGAACCGGACGGGATTCGATGGCGCTGGATTCGATGGCGCGCCGCGCATCGAAACCCGTCCGGTTCACTTCGTAACCACCTGGCCGCCGCCTTCCGCACCATTGGCCCAACCTCCGTGCGCCGCCGACCCGGGCTGACCGTCCGCCGCGTGCTCATGTGATGGAGTGTCAGCGATTCCGCTTCGCTCCTCGGAGGTTCAATGTCCCAGGTCAGCCGCCGTGCCCTGCTCGGGGCGGGCGCCGCCGCCCTAGGTGCGGGCATGTTGCCCGGGTCGGTGCTCAGGGCTGCCGCCGCGTCCCGCCGCCCGGGCTCGCTCAGCAGTGTGGGACACGTCGTGATCGTCATACAGGAGAACCGTTCGTTTGACCACTACTACGGAACCCTGGGCGGCGTGCGGGGCTTCGGTGACACCTCCCGGCTGCGCTTCCCCGACGGCTCCGACGTGTTCCAGCAGCCCACCGGCGGCCCGAGCGGCGGCAGCGTGCTGCAGCCCTGGCACCTGGACACCCGGACCACCGACGCCCAGCGCATCTCCGATCTGGACCACTCCTGGTCCGGCACCCACGCGGCCTGGAACAACGGGCTCTACAACAACTGGATCCCCGCCAAGAGCGGGACCGCCATGGGCTACTACACCCGCGCGGACCTCCCGTGGCAGTACGCCCTCGCGGACGCGTTCACGGTCTGCGACCAGTACTTCTGTTCCGTCCAGGGCCCGACTCACCCCAACCGGCTCTACCAGTGGTCGGGGTGGATCGATCCCGACGGCACCGCCGGCGGACCGGTCATCGACAACAACGGCGACGGCTACACCTGGACCACGTACCCCGAGCGACTGCAGTCCGCAGGAGTCAGCTGGAAGATCTACCAGGAGGAGGACAACTACGGGAACAATCCGCTGGCCTGGTTCACCCGCTTCAAGAACGCCCGCTTCAGCTCTTCTCTCTACAGCAGGGGCCTGGCCCGCTCCGCGGACTGCGTCGCCGACTTCCGGGCCGACGTCGCCAACGACGCGCTCCCGCAGGTCTCCTGGGTCGTCGCCCCGGCGCCCAACTCCGAGCACCCGTCGTTTCCGCCCGCCTACGGGGCCAACCACGTCAACGGCTTCCTCGACGCGCTCGCGGCCAACCCCGCGGTCTGGGCCAAGACCGTCGTCTTCCTCAACTTCGACGAGAACGACGGCTTCTTCGACCATGTCGTCCCGCCCGTGGCACCCCCGGGGACGGCCCACGAGTTCATCGGGGGCAAGCCGATCGGCCTCGGCCCCCGGGTCCCGATGACCGTCATCTCCCCCTGGAGCACGGGCGGACGGGTCTGCTCGCAGACCTTCGACCATACGTCGGTGCTCCAGTTCGTCGAGCGCTGGAGCGGGGTCACCGAGCCCCATATCTCCGCCTGGCGACGTCAGGTCTGCGGCGACCTCACCTCCGCCTTCAACTTCTCCGCGGGCACAGCGGCCTTCCCGACCACGCTCCCGGCCACCGGCCCGCTGGTCGCCGCGGCCAACCTGCAGGAGTCCCTGCCGCCGTCGGCCGCCCCCAGCAGTTCCTCCCTCCCTGCTCCCGAGCCCGGCGACCGACCGGCACTGCCAGTCGGCTACCGCTTCGACACCACCTCCTGGACGGACCCCGCCACGAACCGGTTCTGGTTCAAGACGGTCGCCAACGGCAGCCTCGGCGGCGGCTTCGCGGCCTACACCGTCAACCACCGCAGCTACGCGGACTGGCGCTACACCTGCCCGGCCGGCGGCAGTATCTCCGACTACTTCAGCGCCCTGACCTACGGAGGCGGGCCCTACGACATCGACGTGCACGGCCCCGACGGCTACCTGCGCGGCTTCCAGGGCGACGTCCGCACCTGGACCAGCGGCACCCAGGCCCACCCCGAGGCGTACGTCGTCGACGCAGCCGACGGCGCCACCCACGCCCTGCACCTGACCAACGCCGGCAGCACCGCCGTGGTCTTCACCATCGGCGCCAACGCCGCCCAGGGCGCCACCGACGGCCCACCCCAGCAGGTCGCCGTCGCCGCCGGCGGCAGCTGGAGCGGCAGCCTCACCAGCGTTGCCGGACGCTACGACTACACCGTCACCGCAGACGTCGGCGACGGCTTCGCCCGCCGCTTCGCCGGGCGCCAGTACCCGGTCCGACCCACCTGAGTCAGTAGAGGACCTCTGAGTCAGTGAAGGACTTCGTTCCACTCGCGGATCTGCCAGGACCGCACGACGCCGTTCACCACGAACGGATCACCACGGACGAACTCCTGGCCGGTCGCGTCAGACCGACGCGACCGGAGCGAGGCGGAAGGTGTAGTCCAGCGAGCGCCACGGGCCGTCGACTCCCCGGCCGTCGGGATCGGGGCCGGTGCGCTCGGGGAAGTCGACGATGAGCGCGTCCTTCACGCCGAAGACGGTGTCGGAGTCCAGGTACGCGCCCTCCGCCACGAACAGCTGGGTGACCAGGCGCTTCCGGCCCGGAGCGCTGATCATGAAGTGCAGGTGCGGCGCACGGTAGGGGTGGCGTCCGACGGCCCGCAGCATCTGCCCGACCGGGCCGTCCTCGGGAATGGGGTACTCGCTGGGCAGGATCGACCAGAAAGCGACCCGGCCCAGCGCGTCCGAGTGGAAGCGCGCCCGCAGCGCCGGGCCGGACAGGTCCGGCAACTGCACGTCGTAGAAGCCGTCGTCGTTGGACTGCCAGACGTCCACCACGGCGTCCGGTACCGGCTCGCCGTCCAGATCCGTGATCAGCACGGATGCCCGGAGTGGGGTTCCCGCCATGCCGGCGGAGATGTCGGCGCCGTTCTCCCGTGGCGGCGGACCCTCGACGTAGAAGGGGCCCAGCACAGCGGAGGGCGTGCTCTCGGTGGTGCGCGAGTTGCTGAGCAGGTCGACCGCGCTGGAGATCCCGAGCGTGTCGGAGAGCAGCACGAACTCCTGTCGGGTGTCGCTGCACAGCTGCCCGGTACGGGTCAGGAAGCCGACGGCGTACCGCCATTCCTCCTCGGTGAGGTCATTGTCCGCGACGAAGCCGTGCAGCCGCCGGACCAGGTCGGTGAGCAGCTGCCGCACCCGCGGGTCGGCGGCGCCGTCGAAGCTCGCGGTCACCTGCCCGGTGAGCGTCCGCAGAGCCGCGACCGGGAGGGACCGGCCCCCGGTCGCCGGTCGGCTGCCCTCCCAGGCGGCGCGGAGCAGGGCGCTGACGCCGACGCGGGTGACCTCCCTGGGGTTCGGGTAGGGGGCGGCGGTGGCGAGTTCGGCGGCCCGCACCAGGTCGTCTTCACGCAGGCCCAGCTCCCGCAGCGACACCGGACCGTGCAGGGCGGAGACGAGGTCGTACACGCCGGTGGGCGCGTCGGCCGCGCCGAGCGCCTGCGCGATCCGCCGCATGGCATCGGGCGCGGCGGGGGCGTTGTAGGCCAGGGCGTGCGGCAGGACGACGGTGTGCGTCGCGGCGTGCGGCAAGCCGAAGGAGCCGCCGAGGGTGTGGCACAGCTTGTGGTGCAGGCCCATGCCGACCGTGCCGAGGCAGGTTCCGGCCAGCCAGGCTGCCTGCAGGGCGTCCGCACGGGCGTCGGGGTCGGCGGGGTTCGCTGCGATGCGTGGCAGCGCGGCGGACATCAGCGCGACGGCGCGCAGCGCCAGCTGGTCCGTGACCGGGTTCGCCTGCGGCGCGTACAGCGCCTCGACCGCGTGGGCGAGAGCGTTGACACCGCTGGTCACCGAGAGCGCGACGGGCAGGCCGAGGGTGAGGGCCACGTCGTAGACGACGGTCCCCGGCAGGATCTCCGGAGCGCTCCGGGTGGTCTTGACGCCGTCGGCCGTCTCGCCGAGCACGGGCGTGACCTCCGACCCCGCATAGGTGGTCGGGACGACGATCTGCGGGAGGCCGCTACGCACCGCCAGCGCCTTCGACAGGCCGATGGTGGAACCGCCGCCGACGGCCACGAGACAGTCGACCGCGTGCTCGCGTACGACGGCCAGGGCCCGCTCGGTGACGTCGGTCGGCGTGTGGGCCGCCGCGCCGGTGAACTCCGCGGCGGCGAGCTTGCCGAGTACGTCGGCGACACCGGCGGCCCACCCGGCTCGGCCCGGGGTGGTGAGGACCAGGGCCCGCGAGCAGCCCAGCCGTTCGACCTCGGCGCGCAGGCTGCCGAGGGTCCCGTTGCCGAACACCACTCGCGCTGCGTTGCCGGTGTAGCTGAATTCCCGCATGCGGCTCACTCGCTGTCTGTCGTGACTCGATCCGGTTCCCGTTCCGGGCATCGGGCCCGGAGCGGCGGATGTCCCGCACCCTCACGCCGCCAGATCGTGTCCACGCTATTCGGCGATGCCCCGGGTGAGAAGCACGACGGTCACGAAGGTGCGGTAGAGGCGGATCGGGTCGTCGTCAGTCAGGTGTGCCAGGGTCGGCTCGACCTTGTCGAGGACGACGCCGGTGATCCACGTCGCCATCTCGGCGAGGTCGGCGTTGCGGAATCGCACGGTGAGGGTGGCGGGCAGTTCGATGGCCGGCGGCAACGCGTGCGGCAGGTCGAGCAGCGCCGAGCGCGCGGCGGCCCTGATCGCCTCCCGCGCCTCCTCCGGGTGCATGCTGTCCGCGGCGAAACGCGACACGGAGGTCTTGACCACGGCGGCGTGGATGCCCGGACAGAACGGCTCGATCTCTGCGGCGGTGATGTCGTCGCCCGTGATCAGTACGACGGGCACCCCATGCCCGAGCGCGACCAGCGCGTTCACGGCGCTCTCCCCGGCGAGCACCCCGTTCAGCCGCACCTCGCTGATCGCCAGGGGGTTGAAGGTGTGGGAGAGCGTGGACGCGGGACCGGACATGGACCCGTGGTACGAGACGAAGAAAACGCCGTCGAACGAAGCATCGAGCCCTTGCATCATGTACATCGGCTTGTGTCGCCCCGACAGGTACCGCGCACGCCCGGCGAGCGCGTCCGGGCGCAGATTGGCCATCCTCCCGTGCGAGTCGTTGACGACGAACGCGGTGCCGCCGCCGTCGGCCGCGCCCTCGATCGCGGCGTTCACCTCGGCCTGCAGCAGGTCGCGGTAGTACCCGTAGTCCGCCCCGGCGGGTCGGCACTGCTCCCAGTCGACGACTCCTGCGGTGCCCTCCATGTCGGAGGAGATGAAGATCTTCACAGCACGCTCCTGGGGTGCAGCTCCGGCTGGGTCGAACGTTCCGTCATCACCGCATAGGTGCTGCCCTGCTGACCGGCCGCGCCACCGTGCCTCCCGTCAGGGGTGAGGGCCAGCGCACGCAGCTCCGCGCGGAAGTCGTCCGGCAGGGCGTCCGCCTCGGCGAGTGCCGAACGGCACGCTTCGGACGGCTCCCTGCCGAGTGCGAGCAGCTCGACGACGCTGCGTGCGGTCCCGCCCCGCATGCTCAGCTCGCCCCTCCCTGTGCAGGCGGCGCCACCGGCGCGCAGATCGCACCAGTTCCCCGCTCCGGGCACGGCCGAGTCGCCCACCCGGCCCGGGTACTTGTACGGGTAGCCGGACGTCGACACGCCCACGCACATCTCCCCGAGTGCGTCCAGGGCGATGATGTTGATGGTGCCCCAGGGGCCCTCGTGCGGCGCCAGCCGCCGGATCAGGTCAAGCGCCGCGCTCCGATACCTGCGATCGCCGTCGAGCGCCGCGGTGTTCTCGCCCTCCACCGACTCTCCGGAAGCGCGCAGCTGCTCCCGCCAGAGCGCCCGGGACTCCTCGGTCAGCAGTTCGGCGGTGCTGAACCCGTTCTCCCGTGCGAACAAGGCCGCCCCCTCGCCGACGAGCATGCAGTGCTGCGGCAACTTCTCCAGCACAGCCCGCGCCACCGAGATCGGGTTGGGGTAGCCGCGGAGCGCGCCGACCGATCCGAACCTGCGACTGGACCCCAGCATCACCGAGGCGTCGAGTTCCACCACTCCCTGGGCGTTCGGCAAGCCCCCGGTCCCCACATAGTGGTCGGTGAGGTTGTCCTCGCAGCAGCGCATCGCGGCCTCGACCGCGTCCAGGGCCGAGCCACCGCGACGCAGCACCTCCATCCCGGTCGGCAGTCCGACCTCGCTGCGCTCACTCCCGATGATGACGGCCTCAGGCACGGTGCCTCCCAGCTCCTCGACGTATCGCTCGACTCGGCTCCACCTTCGCATGGACGTCCGTCTCGGCGATCTTCGGGGTTGGATCGGCCGGGGGCCGGGGGGGGGGGGGGGGGGGGGGGGGCCCCCCCCCCGGGGGGGGGGCGGGGTGATCGGGCAGGGGGGCCGATGAGGGGGGGGGGTGGGGGGACGGGGGGAACGGTGCCCCTG